>NZ_JABAIP010000021.1:0-66867 GCF_012843185.1 Shewanella sp. DNRA4 | reverse complement strand
GGCTTCGCCGTTATCGACGTCGGTCACATCGAGCTTGCCACCAACGGTTTGCACGGTGGCAACATCGGTATCGCTGTCGCCATCTTCGGTCACTGTGCCGTTGTCGGTATCGCCTTGACCTTCGCCCACGGTGATGTCGGCAGGGTCATTGGCCCCAACGATGGTGATGGTGACGGTGTGCGTTGCCGTGCCATCGGCGCTGGTCACTGTGATGTTGCGGGTCAGGGTTTCGCCAGCGGCGAGTGACTGCACATCAATGTGGCTGTTGTTAAGGACATAGGTCCAGTTGCCGTCAGCATCAATGCTGAAGGTACCGTAGTTGCCATCGGCGACATTGGTTTGGACTTGAAACACGGCTTCGCCGTTATCGACGTCGGTCACATCGAGCTTGCCACCAACGGTTTGCACGGTGGCAACATCGGTATCGCTGTCGCCATCTTCGGTCACTGTGCCTTTGTCGGTATCGTTAACGGATATATTTGCCGGATCACCCTCTGGGGTGACATTAATGGTTAAGGTCGCCGTTGAGCCAGTGTTGGTGGTGTAGGTGATGACCGGTACTTGGCCATTCCAGTTGGCGTTGGGCGTGAAGGTGTAAGAGCCGTCGGCATTGATGATTAAACTGCCGCCTTCTAAGGCAACAGAGGTGCCCGCAGTCACGGTATTGCCGTTTACGGTGAAGCTGACAACAGACAAGGTGCTATCAATATCACTGTCATTGCTCAGGACGTTACCGGTGGCAACGGAATCTTCAGCAACGGTATTGGTATCGTTAACCAAGACTGATGGATCATCCACTGGGGTGACATTAATGGTTAAGGTCGCCGTTGAGCCAGTGTTGGTGGTGTATGTAATCACCGGTACTTGGCCATTCCAGTTGGCGTTGGGCGTGAAGGTGTAAGAGCCGTCGGCATTGATGATTAAACTGCCGCCTTCTAAGGCAACGGTGGTGCCCGCAGTCACGGTATTGCCGTTTACGGTGAAGCTGACAACAGACAAGGTGCTGTCGATATCACTGTCATTGCTAAGGACGTTGCCAGATGCCACAGCGTCTTCAGTAACGGTATTGGTATCGTTAACCAAGACTGATGGATCATCCACTGGGGTGACATTAATGGTTAAGGTGGCGGCTGCACCAGTGTTGGTGGTGTAAGTAATCACCGGTACTGTGCCATTCCAGTTGGCGTTGGGCGTGAAGGTGTAAGAGCCGTCGGCGTTGATGATTAAACTGCCGCCTTCTAAGGCAACAGTGGTGCCCGCAGTCACGGTATTGCCGTTTACGGTGAAGCTGACAACAGACAAGGTGCTATCAATATCATTGTCATTGCTAAGGACGTTACCGGTGGCAGCGGAGTCTTCATCTACGGTAATGCTGTCGTTAACGAGCAAGGATGGGGAGTCTGTGGCAATTGACTGTTCGGGAGTGTCGGGTGCAAATGCGGCTAGTGTTTGTCCAGAAGTGCTATAACCTGATGTGGCGAGAGCTTCTGAACCATCACGAGCAAGGCTAACATAGCCAGAGTTACCATCACTGGCTGGTGCATTCCCTGCAGCGGTTTCAGGTAAATTTTTAGTTGGGTCTTCACCTGAAGCAATAAGATCTTGTAATGCTTGAATTTCATCAGGTGTGGCTTCACCTGTTACTGGGGCAACAACCGCAGCAGATGCTGGATTGACTTCTATTTCATTTATTTCATTAGACAGCTTGGTGCCATCATCGAAAGTGATTTCATAAGTCGCGTTTTCGCCGATATGGAGAACTGCACCCTTTGGGAGTTGTTCGCCATCCTTAGCGGGTTGATTTGAACCATTAACCTCGACTTCGATTTGCCCTTTAACAAGTTTCAGCAAACCTTTCTTTGTTGTAATGATCGATCCCATAATTAGCTCCCAACAGCCAAAGTGTGTTAATCCGAAGATGCACAAATTCAACAAATACGCTGAATTGTGATACAAGTGGCTAAATTTTAGCTTGGTCGCGTGTGCAAGTCAATTTTTTGACGCGTCGGAATGGCTTGCTATAGCTGGATTTTAAGGGGTGGAGTGCGAAAAAATGGCACTTAAAAGTGACAGAACTAGATGTAGTATCTTAAAACGCAAAAGAAACTGCATTTAGTGTCTCTTAACTATCAAAATAAACATACTAATAACAAATTATTCTTAAGATCGGGTTTAATATTTTATAAATGATGTGCGGCAAGTATGTTCAAGGTAGAATGAGGAGGGACCGCAATCCGCCTAATGGATTGCGGTTGATAGAAGTTATAGGTTTACTGCCTGACGATAGCTTTGGTTAGCATGACCTTGTTCGCCAAGTTGCTCTTGAATACGTGCTAACGCCAGCCAAGAGTCTTTACTCGGAGCAAGACGACAAACATTCTGCCAGCGGATTTTGGCTTCTTTCATATCCCGGGTTTGTTGGTAGAGTAGCGCTAAACACCGTTGGTAATCAGCATTGTTCTCATGGGTGATTTCATGCTTGAGTAATTGCTTGCGGATCTCTTCGTCATGGGCGGTGACGATCTGTGGGATCACTTCTAACAGTGCAGACTCTGGCGAGCTACGTAGCTTTTTCGAGAGTAATTTAAGCGCTTGGTCTTTACGATTGAAGCGGCATAAGCCCATGGCATAAATCGCTAAAAACTCAGACTGGTTACGTTCATCGCGTGAAAGCCATTGCCAGCATTGTTCTAGAGCTTCTTCCCCTTTTAGACTCGCCGCTTTTAATAGGGCGCAATGGGTTTCAACATTCAGCGTATTTAACTTTGCATCCTCTAAGATCTGACGTTTCTTCAGTATTGGGAGCAATAGCTTAAGCGCTTCCCAATCTTCCTGGGCGCGATATAACTCGAGGGCGAGTTTCAGCACAGGGGCTTTACTCTTGCTAGTTGGGGCTAACTTATCGAGCTCGGCTCTGGCTAAGGCTAATTCACCTTGTTTGAGTAAATAACGGGTACGAGTGGTAGCTACCGCATTGGCCGTCATAGGCTGGGCTTCAGCGCGGGCAAGATATTGATCTCGTTCGGCAATTTTATTTTGATGTTGAGCAGCACGTGCAGCGGCTAATAAATTTAATGCTGGCAGTTCACCGTTGTCGGCCCCTTTAATCATGGCGCGTTCTGCCGCAGGCCAATCTTCTTCGGCAATGGCAAGTGCGCCGATGAGGGTGTGTTTTTTGGCGGAGCGGCGACGCCAATGCTGCGGGATAAAACGGCTACGAAGCAGCAGATTAATCACAGTGATCACTAACCATTCCAGCACTTGGAATAGCGCATAAAACACGATTAACATGACGATGCCAAAAACTAAACTGGTCTCAAGCTGGTAATCACCCGCGGCAATATACACATAGCCAGTATTGCCAACAATCCAGGGGCTGATACACAGGCCTAAAAGTATAATACCAAGAAATATTAATGCCTTAATCATAGCTGCGGTTCCTCTGCAGAGGTGAGTTCACCATAGCTGGTTAACTGTAATAACAGCGGTTTAGCGGCAAAAGATTTCAGCGTAATAGGGTCAAGATCGAGTGTTGCCAACTTGTCGATTTCGGCAATGGCCTCGCTAGTTTGATGCGCTTGAACATCAAAATAGGTTTGGATCCACTGGCGCGCCATCATCAGTGATTGATGATAAGCGGCTCTATCATAGCGATAGAGTGCCAGTTGTGATTGCAGCAGTTTATGGCGGATATTCTCAACCAAATACCATTGTTGCTCTGGAGCAATTAGGGCTGGCGCATCGGCGGTGCGATGACGAATAGTAATAAAATCTTGAGTCAACGCCTTCCAGGTTTTGCTCAGATTACTTTGCCAATCGTTAAGATCGCCGGAAATGGTCGTATCTTCAGCCGTGCTTGCTTCAGCGTCGGCACGATTTAGCGGCAATTTGTCAAGTTGGTCGATTAAGGCATCGAGTGCTAATACACCACCTTCAATATCCAAACTCTTAATATTGGTGGTCGCCGCAATATCCTTTGCCAATGCCTTACGGATTGGCAGTAATGCGGGGTTGTTCATCGCGGCAATAGTTTCATCCGCGGATTTTAATAAATCGGTTGCCGTGCGCGGATCTTTTTCGAGCCAAAGCTTACGTCCAGCCATGTTTACTAGATATTCGGCTTCTGAGGCCATCCAGTGGGTTGGGCTGCGCTGGGCCAGTTTCTCTAGTCTGTCCTGTAACTGGTTTTGATCTGTGGCAAGCTTAGATAACTCTTGGAAGGTTTTTGCATCTGAGAGTTGTTGTTGCTCAAGTTGTGCAAGACGCTGATTTGGGACGAGTAAAGCCTGTTGCAACTGATCTTGCAGGGCTAGATTTTTCGTCTCTTGCAGTTGAAGCTGTTGCTGCATTTGTTGATACAGCAAATAGCCACCACCTATGGTGCAAACGGTCAAGCCTAAGGCCAGTAGTACACCAAAACGAATAGCCCATGAGCTACGATTCACTTGCACCACTTGGCGAGCAGCTTGGGTCGATTCGGGTTTGCTGGCTTGCGACTTAGTGTCGGTAGGTTTGACTTCTTGTTCTTCAGGCTTGCTCGCCTGTGACTCAGAAGCTTGGTTGTGTGGTGCAGCGTCATCGGTATTGACCGATGTGGCGAGAACTGGGATAGCCTGTGACTCTGGGCTTTGGGCGTCGTGCTTGTTGTTATCCATTTAACAGTCCTTAAAATCATGCTACTGCCGAAATTCGAGTAAAATCGGGCTAAATAGCACTTAGAGTTTAAGGGCGTTTAGCACGGCTTTGCTGTTGGCGGCATTGGCATTGGTGACTTGGGTTATACCAAAGGCATGAGCTTGAGCTTCTACTCGGTTACTGGGGACTATGATATGACATGAGCGCAGCCATGCAAATAACTCTTTTGGCACTAGATTAATCAGATTATCTAGTACTTCACCACTCGTCACGACAATAGTATCTATCCCTAAGTCTCGCCAGTGTTGGCTAACCGCTGCGCCATCGAGTGGTGGGCAAGCGCGTTGATAGACTTCCCAATAGCGCAGCTTCGCGCCTCTGGCACTCAGTTGCTCAGCGAGGGCTTCACGACCACCGACACCACGAATGATAGTGATATGTTTGCCTTGGATATGTTGCAGTGCAGGCAATGTCAGCAAGCCTTCTGTTTGCTGACAATCATCCGGTGCTTCGAGAGCTTCAATTCCCTTCTCTTGCAGCGCTTCCCACGTAGCATGACCCACGGCGAAATAAGGTACGCTTGGCCAGTCTTTAACTTGGGCTGTATCGACTTTAAACGCAGCATCAGCAAAGCTGACTGCATTGGCGCTGATACAGATAACCATATCGACATGGGCTAGGGGATGCGAAGAGTCAGGCGGCAGAGGAGGCGTGGCCTCAACGCAGAGCAGTGGCGTCACGCAGTGTTCGATGCCTCTTTCATTCAAGGCATCGACCATTGACTGATTGCGCCCCTCGGGGCGCGTCAGTAAGACTTTCATCGTTTTAGGCTTTGGCGTAAACAGCGTCGAGGATGCTTTTAGCGCCTTTGCTCAGTAGTTCTTCAGCAAGGGCAATACCGAGTTGCGTCGCTTCGGTCTTTGGACCTGTGATCACGCCTTCGATGATTTCGCTACCATCTGGATTACCAACGAGGCCGCGCAGTGTCATCTCATCACCATCGATTTCGGCAAAGGCGCCAATAGGAACTTGGCAACCACCTTCGAGGCGAGTATTCATGGCGCGTTCGGCAATAACTCGGTAGCGCGTTTCTAAGTGTTCTAATGGTGCCAATAATGCTTTAACGCGTTCATCGTTAGTGCGGCATTCAATACCGACAGCACCTTGACCGTTTGCGGGTAAGGATTCTTCCGCAGAAATAAAGCTGGCAATACGTTCTGATAATTTCAGGCGAATTAAACCCGCCGCAGCCAGGATAATCGCATCGTATTCGCCGTTATCGAGTTTCGCGAGGCGAGTACCCACGTTGCCACGCAGATCTTTGATAATCAGGTCTGGGCGTGAGGCGCGCAGTTGGCACTGACGGCGTAGGCTTGAGGTGCCTACCGTGGCACCGAGTGGCAGCTCACTGATTGACTTATAAAGGTTAGACACAAAGGCATCGCGTGGATCTTCGCGTTCACAAATCACTTCCAGCCCTAAGCCTTCGGGGAAATCTACTGGCACGTCTTTCATCGAGTGTACGGCGATATCGGCTTGGTCTTCGAGCATAGCGACTTCGAGTTCTTTCACAAACAAGCCTTTACCACCAACTTTCGCTAATGGCGTGTCTAAGATAACATCGCCCTTAGTGCTCATTGGCAATAGCTCCACCACAATACCTGGGTGAACGCGTTCTAATTCTGCTTTAACAAATTCAGCTTGCCACATGGCCAGCGGACTCTTGCGGGTAGCGATACGTATGCGGTTTTCAGACATGCCTAGTTTCCATCCGAGATCTTAGTTGCGCCAATGCTAACATTGGCTATTCGCGAATGTAAGGAAGCCGTATCGATTCTTTGAAGTCGGCGGTGTTCTTAACAGCATAAAAGTGTGATGGATATCTCATTTAGTTGCTCAGCTTTGCAAAAGTGTTAACATGAGCACACTTCTCAATTGTGCTTAAGTGTCGTGTTCTAGGATGGATCAGCAAGGCCAGTTTCCTGATATTGCAGAAAGACTTAATCAGGTTCGTATTGCACGGGCCTTAGCCTTGTTGTCTCCGTTGCAAAAGCATTTGTTCCGTTTGATCCCCTTTTTACTTCAACAGAATAGCGTTCAGTATCCAGGATACGTTGATCCTAATACGCCTTGCGGTATTTATGGTTACAAAGCGGGCTCAATAGAAGCCCAGGCTTGTGATGTGTTTACGCTGCCTTTTATATCGAATGACATGGATTGTTATGCCTTCGAAGGGATATATGCCATGGGCAGCACAGCTAGCTTTGGTCAGAATGCAAAAAGTGATGTGGATGTGTGGCTAGTCCATCATGAGGATTTGTGTGATGACGACTTAGCCTTGGTTAAATTAAAAACGGAACGACTAACCGCTTGGTTTGCAGAGTATCAGTTTGAGGTGAATTTTTACTTGGTTCATCCACTGCAATTTTGTGGTGATATCTCACAGCGTACCGGTTGCCAGTCTTCTATGGCTCATGAGCACAGTGGCAGTACGCAGCATTGGCTGTTGCTTGAGGAGTTTTATCGCAGCCAAATTCGCTTGGCGGGTAAAACTATTGCATGGTGGCCTGATGCTAAGCTCAATCCTGAATTGCTATATCTTGGTAATGTGCACGAGTTACCGGCAAGCGAGTATTTTGGTGCCTCGCTTTGGCAGCTTTATAAAGGCTTAAATAAGCCGCATAAAGCGTTGATTAAAGTACTTTTGCTTGAGGCTTATGCCAGTGAGTATCCCCATTCTCAGTTACTGTGTGACCGGCTTTGGCAAAAGACCTTAGCAGGGGATTTTTCTACTGCTAACGATGCTTATTACGCAATTTATGAGGCGATTGAAGCCTATTTATTAAAGCAGAATGATAGTCGTCGGCTGGAAATTGTGCGCCGCTGTTTTTATCTAAAATGTGGCGTGTTCTTAAGTGTGTCTGACCAAGGTAAAGATTGGCGCTATGCCAAAATGCAAAAGTTGGTGCAAGAGTGGCAGTGGCCCAACAGTTTAATTACTACCTTAGATGATTGTGAAAATTGGCATAGTGGCCAGCTCAATTGGTTTAATGAGCAGCTTAATGAATTGCTGCTAGCGAGTTATCAAACCTTGCTGCGTTTCGCCTCCACCCATGAGTTAAACGAAGGACTCAGGATTGAAGAGTTGGGGATGCTCACTCGCAAACTACATACTTACTTTAGCCAAGATGAAGACCAAATCGCTAAGCTGAATTTGCTCTGGAGCCACTCGGTTGCTGAATCTGAAGTAACCATGGTGTCCAGTAACAAGGAAAATCAATATTACCTCTACCGCCAGGGGCCAAAGCCGCAGAATCTGTTAGGTGAATCTGCTATTTGCAAAGGGAAAAGCCCGTCAGCGCTGATGATTTGGGCTTGCTTAAATGGGGTTTCGACGCCAGAAACCAAATGGTATGAGTTTGGCCAGAGTAAGATTAAATCCCGAAGGTTGACCGACGCTTCAAAACGATTACTTAATTTTATCGATCATGATTGGCGGGTCTCAAAGCTTGACCTATGTCAGCCTTGGCATTTTAGAAAACTCATTTTTATCCTAAACCTCGACTGTGATCCTACTATCCATTGGCAAGGGCAAGAGATGATGGTCGATGTCATGAATGCCAACGTGTTTTCATTGGGTCGTAAGCAGGAAAATATGCTCGGCGCCCTCGATGCTATTTGCCTTAATAGTTGGGGGGAGTGGCAGTGTCATCGTTTTGAGGGCGAAACCGCAGTATTGCAGGCACTCGCATTTGTCACACCAGGGCTAAGGCGAGCGACTCATCCCGTGGATATGGATGTGATTAGCTGTTCGCAAAAGCTCAGGCCACAACTTAAGTTAGCGGTGAAAAACTTGCTTAAACAAACGGTGCGACTCTGTCAACAGGTGCAACAATCGAGCACCTTAGTGCAGCCGCTGCAGATTAGTCATACCCGTTACGGGATCTTTTTTAATCCTTTGGGGATGGCCTATCAGGACTTGAGTGATGCCAAATCTTTTTATCAGCAACTTGCTCGTAGTCATTTAGTACAATTGCCTCGGCCAGAGTTGGGGGATGACCCTTTTTCGAGCATGCCGAAAATCATTCAAAACTTTGCCGCCAAGGGAGCGATCCAGTACTTTCTGCGGCAACGCACCGATAGCTTAGATGTGTTTATTCTCGATGAGGAAAATCAGCTGAGTCATTATGTGCAGTCTGGTTCAGATATGAGTGAATTGGTCAACAAAGTGAGCCATCATTATGTGTTTGATGAATTTTATGCATCAAAAGCACGGTTTAATATTCCGCAGTTTTTCCATTTAGTTCGGGTGGCGGGTGAGCTAACCGTGATGCCCTTTGGGGTAGATATCAATAACGCCAATGTGGAGTTTTAAGCGGGAGCGACCTCCCGCTTAGGAATGACGCCGCGGCTTAGGAGAGGCTGAGTTCGATACCGCTTTGGCGTAGAATCGAGTCCTGCACAAAGGGCATAAACTCGCCGCCATTACGACCATCAAGCCATTTCCCCTCTACATAGCCAAAGTGATAGCCACCGAAACGCGTTGCTACCCAAATTTCATGCAAAGGTTCCTGTTTGTTGATGACGATTTTCGAACCATCGACAAATTCTAGCTGTAACACGTTACCACTGGCATCAATATCCACATCGGCATCTTGTTCATCAATTGCGGTTTCGATAGCGGTCTCTATCGCTTGGAACATGTCATCGGCGAGCTGGTGAAATTCTGTATCTGTCATGGCCATGCATTTCTGTCCTTTGCTTTCGTCAAGATGGGTGCGATTATAAGACGATTAGACACTAGATGCACAGATGTTGAGAAAAATGAGACTGTTTTTATTGTTATTGATTGGTAGCCTATTCATTACGGCCTGTGGTCAAAAAGGCCCCC
This sequence comes from Shewanella sp. DNRA4, assembly GCF_012843185.1. Taxonomy (NCBI): domain Bacteria; kingdom Pseudomonadati; phylum Pseudomonadota; class Gammaproteobacteria; order Alteromonadales; family Shewanellaceae; genus Shewanella; species Shewanella sp. DNRA4. The sequence goes on along the minus strand of NZ_JABAIP010000021.1, from coordinate 57,341 downwards.
TGTATAAATCCTCTCCAGTAGAGGCGACTCAGTCTAAAAAAAATAAGCCAGCTAAGCGTGATGCTACGCCTGTACAAGCCGCGGAGCCTCAAGCTGAAACTGAAAAAACACAATAATAATCAGCATAATTACTACAAAGCGCAGTAAGGAATCGGACATTGGATCACTTTCTCTACCAAGATAATACCCTGTACGCAGAAGGCTGTCGGGTCAATGATTTAGCCCAGCAGTATGGCACGCCGCTGTATATCTATTCCCGTGCAACGCTCGAACGTCACTGGCATGCCTTTAATAATGCGGTTGCCGACCATCCACATTTAGTGTGTTACGCGGTAAAAGCCAACTCGAACTTAGCCGTACTGAACGTATTGGCTCGTTTGGGTAGTGGTTTTGATATTGTCTCGGGCGGCGAGTTAGCGCGGGTGATTGAAGCCGGTGGTGACCCTGCCAAAGTGGTGTTTTCGGGCGTGGGTAAAACCGTTGCCGAAATGGAGCAGGCATTAAATCTTGGTATCTACTGCTTTAACGTTGAATCGAGCGCTGAGCTTGAACAACTTAACGATGTTGCAGGCCGCTTAGGTAAAGTTGCTCCAGTGTCACTGCGGGTGAATCCTGATGTGGATGCGGGCACGCATCCCTATATTTCTACCGGCCTTAAAGAAAATAAATTCGGTATCGCCATGGATGAGGCCGAAGTTGTATTTGCTCGCGCTCATGCGCTGCCGCATTTGCAGGTAAAAGGGGTTGATTGCCATATTGGCTCACAGCTCACTGAAATTCAGCCGTTTCTCGATGCAATGGACAGAATGCTATCGCTCATTGACCGCCTAGCCGAGCAAGGGATAGTGATTGAGCACTTTGATGTCGGTGGCGGTTTAGGGGTGACCTATGATGATGAAACGCCACCGCATCCTGATGTGTACGCCGCTGCACTGCTCAAGCGTTTAGGTCATCGCAAGCTCAAACTGATTTTCGAACCGGGCCGTGCGATTGCTGCCAATGCGGGGATTTTTGTGACTGAGGTGCTGTACCTCAAAGAAAACAGTGACAAACGTTTTGCGATTGTTGATGGTGCCATGAACGACTTAATTCGGCCCGCACTCTATAGTGCATGGCAAAATATCATTCCGGTGAATCCACGGGATGAAGAGGCGCAAGTATTTGATATTGTAGGACCTGTGTGCGAAACCGGTGACTTTTTAGGTAAGGACAGACAACTCGCGATTGCGGCAGGGGATTTATTGGTTGTGCGCTCAAGCGGGGCCTACGGTTTTGCGATGGCGTCGAACTACAATACTCGTCCCCGTGCGGCCGAGTTAATGGTGGATGGCAATAAGGCTTATTTGGTGCGTGAGCGAGAAAAATTAGCGCAGCTCTGGCAAGGTGAGCAGCTCCTGCCGTAAACTAGAAAATTATATTGATTCAGGCGCTTGGCTAGTTATTGCGGCGCCTAGGCTTAAAGGATAAGTATCTTGATCCAATTCACTAAGATGCACGGACTTGGCAACGATTTTATGGTGGTCGATGGTGTCACGCAGAACGTGTTCTTTTCGCCTGAGCAGATCCGCCGTTTAGCTGACCGTAATTTTGGCATCGGTTTCGACCAACTCTTGCTGGTTGAGCCACCCTATGATCCCGACCTCGACTTTCACTATCGCATCTTTAATGCCGACGGTGGTGAGGTCGAAAACTGCGGCAATGGCGCCCGTTGCTTTGCGCGCTTTGTCCGTAATAAGGGGCTGACGAATAAGAATAAAATTCGTGTAAGTACCTCTGCGGGTAAGATGACACTGCGCCTTGAGCGCGATGGTACTGTCACTGTGAATATGGGCGTGCCCGTGCTCGAACCTAGCCAAATCCCCTTTAAAGCCAAAAAGGCCGAAAAAACCTATCTACTGCAAACACCGCAACAAACCTTTTTGTGTGGCGCGGCCTCCATGGGCAATCCCCATTGCGTGCTCGATGTGGAAGATGTTGCCAATGCTAACGTTGCCGAAATCGGTGCGCTACTCACCAAGCATGAGCGCTTTCCACGCGGGGTAAACGTTGGTTTTATGCAGGTGGTGAACTCGGGTCATATCAAGCTTAGAGTTTACGAACGTGGTGCGGCTGAGACTTTAGCCTGTGGCACAGGTGCTTGTGCTGCCGTGGTAGTTGGACAAATTCAAGGTAAACTTGACCAACAAGTACAAGTGGATTTACCGGGCGGCAGCTTAACCATCAATTGGGAAGGTGAAGGCAAACCGCTGTGGATGACGGGCCCAGCGCAGCACGTTTATGATGGACAAATTCAGTTATGACCGAGCCTTTGATGCCGCAGACCGATCTTCCCTTTGATGAGTTGATTATTCGCGAATATCTACTCGATAATCCTGACTTTTTTAATCGGTATCCCGAGCTGTTATTGGCGATGCGTTTGCCCCATTTGGAGCGCGGTGCGATTTCCTTAGTCGAACGACGTCAAGAGTTGTTGCGCCTGCGGGTTGGGCAACTCGAAGAAGAAATCACCAGTTTACTGGCCATGGCTGCACGTAATGAAAAGATATTCCGATTTAATACTGAACTGTCTTTTAAGCTACTCAATTGCGTTAACTTAGAATCCCTTAAAGAAGTGCTGGCTGATAATTTAAAGGCGCAGTTTAATTTTACCCATGTGCGTCTTATCAGTGTGTTAGAGGCCGATATTGAGATGAAGGCGATTTGGGCGCAGCGTTTACGCAAGAATTACTATTTTGGTCGTCTGACACAACAAGAGGCGAAACGCTTATTTGGCAGTGAGGTCGGCTCGGTGGCATTAGTTAAATTAGCTGATGATATTCCTGTCATTTTTGCAGTTGCCAGCCACGATGCCACCCATTTTCATCCCGATATGGACAATATGCTGCTCGAGCAACTGCGGCGATTGCTGGCACATATGCTCGCCAAACTCTAAGCCCCGATGAGGAGTCCAATATGAACTCGCCAGCTAATGATATGCCCGCGCGTTGTCACTCCTATTTACAGCAATTTGAAACCTATATGCAGTCTGAACGTCAGTTATCGGCGCATACGGTTCGCAATTATATGTACGAGTTGCAGCGGGGAAGCGAGTTACTGCCCGAAGGTGTTGATCTGCTTAATGTTGGGCGTGAGCATTGGCAACAAGTGCTTGCTAAGTTGCACCGCAAGGGACTGAGTCCGCGCTCGCTGTCATTATGGTTATCGGCAGTAAAACAGTGGGGAGAGTTTTTACTGCGCGCAGGCGTGATAGAACTCAATCCTGCCAAGGGGCTGAGTGCGCCCAAGCAAGCTAAGCCTTTACCGAAAAATATCGATGTCGATTCCCTCACACATTTACTTGAGATTGAAGGCAATGATCCGCTAACACTGCGTGATAAAGCCATTATGGAGCTATGCTATTCCAGCGGGTTACGTTTAGCAGAACTCGCAGCGCTCGATTTATCCAGTGTGCAATATGATCAGCGTGAAGTGCGGGTATTAGGTAAGGGCAACAAGGAGCGTATCGTCCCCGTTGGGCGTTATGCTATTGATGCCTTAGGCGCTTGGCTTGAGTGCCGCAGGCAAATTCCCTGTGAAGATAACGCATTATTTGTCACCGAAAAGGGCAAGCGTTTATCCCATCGCAGCATTCAGGCGCGCATGAGCAAATGGGGGCAGGAACAGGCGCTTTCTCTGCGGGTGCATCCCCATAAGCTGCGCCATTCCTTTGCGACGCACATGCTGGAATCCAGTGCCGATTTACGGGCGGTGCAGGAATTATTAGGCCACGAAAACCTGTCTACCACGCAAATTTATACCAGTTTAGATTTCCAACACTTAGCTAAGGTGTATGATAACGCCCATCCTAGAGCGAAAAAACAACAGGATAAATAATGCGTTGTTATCTTAGACCCCAGAATATTCGTGCGATTAGCTTCGATCTCGACGATACCCTATACGATAACGAACCCCACATTCTCAATGCCGAAGCTGAGTTAATGCAGTTTTTGCATCAGGCTTACCCGCTGACTCAAGCTTGGCAACCGCAGCAATGGCGACTGCTCAAGTTGCAGTTGCTACAGCAAAATCCGGCCCTCGCCCATGACACCTCGGCGGCGCGAATTGCGACTCTGCATAAAGGCCTTTTACTGCTCGGTTATAGTGAGCCTGAGGCAAAACGGGGCTCGCAGGAAGGTTTAGCTTGTTTTTATTTTCATCGAAGCCATTTTCAGGTTTCAGACGACGTCTTGGCGCTGCTCACGCGTTTATCGGTCCATTTTAGGCTGATTGGCATCACTAATGGTAATGTGGACGCACAGCGTATCGGCTTAAGTAATGTGTTTGAATTTGTGCTGCATCCTGGTAGTGGTGTAAGGATGAAGCCTGCTAAAGATATGTTTTCACAGGCCTGTGAAAGGTTAGATATCGGCTTAGATCAACTGCTGCACGTTGGCGATAGTATGAATGCCGATGTTCGCGGTGCGCGTTTGGCGGGGTGTCAGTCAGTTTGGCTCAACCCAAGTTTTGGCCGCGTGGCATCGTTACCGATTGCAGCACTCTTACCCCATATGGAGATTGCCACTCTCGATTCATTACAGGAAATGTTATTGCCTTAAAAGAATAGCAGCCTATTTAAAGTGATACGGATCAAGGATTGGCATATCGTTTTGCCGTAGAGTATTAGCATTTGTTTAACTCAGTCGTTACGCCCTCACTAACAAGGAACTGCTATGGTGCGTTTAAGTCTGTTGCTCCTCTTGAGTCTATCGTTTATAGCCCCTGCGTCGGCGCACGAAATCCACTCCGGTGGTGGTTTTATGGCGGGCTTTAACCATCCCGTTTTAGGCTTTGACCATCTCCTTGCCATGTTAAGTGTGGGCATGCTCAGTACGCAGCTCGGTGGTCGCGCGATTTGGACTGTGCCCTTAGCCTTTGTGTGTTTTATGTTGGTTGGTGGAATACTGGGGCTTTATGCCATTCCGGTGCCCTTTGTTGAAATTGGCATTGCTTTGTCAGTACTGTTGCTTGGGTTAGCGATTGCCTTTGACCGCCAATTATCGCTCTTATTTGCGATGGCATTTGTCGGCGTGTTTGCGATTTTCCACGGTCATGCCCACGGCATGGAAATGCCTGAACTTGCCAGCCCAGTTCTTTACGCCTTTGGTTTCTTATTTGGTACTGCGGTTATCCATTTAGGTGGCGTTATGCTAGGGCTAGGCATGCAGCGCGTCACTGGGCAACGCAGCTTAATGCGCGTATCTGGCGTGGCAATTGCCGCCATGGGAGGCTATTTACTCGCTGGTTTTTAGAAAAAGCACTACCGCGCCTTTATCAGCTTATTGCAGTGATGGGCGCGGCGTAGCATTTGTGTAACCTGTCTCCGGCTGGCATGCATGTCGGCATCTCCAACCCGAAAATAAGTCCCTGTATAAGCATCGGTGCCTATAAATACTGGCTTTAGGTGCTCTGGCGCGAGCGGGACACGAATCCTTATCAGCTTTTTATTCATAATTTCAATCAGCTGCACATCAGATATCGCTAAAATATTACAGCTTATCCGGCTAGGGTCATCGAGGATTTCCCAAAATTCCTGTAATACGGGTAGCGGATTAGGGATGCCTTCAATGGTGAAATGGCCACGATCTTCGCGTACCCCAAGAATAATCTCTCCGCCTAAGGTGTTGGCGAAGGAGCTATAGGTTGCCCAAATATCTTCAGGTAATTGACCTTGACCATCACGGCCTCTTGCGAGTTTAAATTCTACTTGGGCTGATTCGTGTAGAGAAGCAATATCATCGAGTGCGAATGTTGGGTATGTCATGGCGGCTTATCCTTGCAAGGCACACCACTTTTTGTAACACGCCAAAATCACAAAGGCCAGCAGTTATGCTGACCTTGGTGGTTAATCAATCTTGTTTATTAGGCGAGTTGCAGCGCCTTAGGGAAGAGAATGTTGTTTTCTAAATGAATGTGCCTATGCAGGTCCGCCTCAAATTCTGCGAGCGTTGCATAACAAACCCGCCAAGTAGTACACGCATATTCGGGAGGCGTAAAGTCGTTGGTTAACTCATGTAGCTTTTGTAAAATCAATCCTGCTTCTTCGTGCTCGTGTTGCATTGCATTGATAGGGTTACCTATATGACCAAAACAACCCTGCACTTGCTCGCCTTGACTCATCGCCCGAATCGCAGGAAAGAGGATATTTTCTTCCTTCATCAAATGCGGCATTAAATCTTCTATCAACGCACGAACCCAACCTGCAAATGGAACAATTTCGGCATAATGCTCGCCATGAGCGCGTACCATCTTTTCTGAGTATTCCAGCAATAACGGTGCTTTAGCACGGACATATTGGTGGTGAGTACGCTCAATATAATCAATTAGTTGCTCAAGTGGTAGTTGATTAAGTTCATCTTCTTTAGCACCTGAATGTGTCATGTACTCTAATGCGGCGACGACTTTATTTGGGTCGGCTTGCGCTCGCTCACAGGCACTGATCAGTGCTCGACCACCGCCACAGCAGAAATCGATACCAAATTGGCTAAACACATGGGCGCGGCGAAAATCCTCCGCGACCAACTCGCCTACTTTACGCTCAAGCCATGGGGATAAAGGGGCTGATGGTTGTTCAACGTGAGACGCTGACGAAAAGCTAGTTGATGACATTGCAACACTCCAAAGCACAAATAATTTACATGCATATTATTTGCAGCTTTATTGTGATGCAATAAATCCTGACTAATTTAGTCAGGATTTGCTGCGGCTGTCACATTAAATTGTCTGAATTATTCCCAAAGGAGTAGGGTGTAGAGGCTGATAAAGATGAGTCGATGTTTTATCTAATTAGTATGTTTTTGGAACTGTGTGGCGTATTGAATTTACCATTCTTTGCGTATCATCTAAGGCTCATCGAATATTAAGTATCTGATGATAAATGAAACTACAAAGATGCTTTCAACGCCCTAAGAGTAGGGCATTAAAAGCAAATTGCTGAAGAAATGAGGAGGTTATTCCACGTTTTGTATCTGCTCGCGCATTTGTTCGATGAGCACTTTGAGCTCGACGGCGGCGGCGGTGATTTCGGTGCTGATGGATTTAGAGGCGAGGGTGTTCGATTCGCGGTTAAATTCTTGCATCATAAAATCTAAACGGCGACCTTCGCTGCCGCCTTTTTTGAGGATGCGGCGGGCTTCGTTAACATGGGCTTCGAGCCTGTCCATCTCTTCGGCCACATCTTGTTTTTGTGCTAATAAGATCATCTCCTGCTCGATGCGGGCGGGATCGAGTTCACCTTTGATTTCGGCGAGACGATTGGTGAGTTTATCGCGCTGATATTCCATCACTTTAGGCATATGCTCGCGCACAACGGCGATTTGCTCGCTGACGCCATCCAAGCGGCTTAAGAGCATGTCTTTGATGGCTGCGCCTTCACGGCCACGGGCTTCAATGAATTGGTCGATAGCTAAGTCGAAGGCGGTCATTAAATCGGCACCAACCGCGTCCATATCCTGCTCAGCACTAGAAAGTACTCCTGGCCAGCGCAAAATATCGGTGAGGTTGACTTCGCCTTGTCCGGCTTCTTGTTTGAGCCAACTAGCGGCGTCGAGTAGCTGTTTGGCTAACCCTTGGTTTAATTTAAGTTCGTTATTGCTGTTATCGGCTAATTCGTAGCGTAAATTGACCTCGACTTTACCGCGGCTTAAGCGTTTACGCAGGCGGTCGCGTAAAACGGGCTCGAAGCTGCGGAATTGTTCTGGCAGACGTAGGTAAGTTTCGAGATAACGCTGGTTGACTGAGCGAATTTCCCAAGAGGCAGTGCCCCATTGTGCTTTGTGCTCAATGCGAGCGTAGGCTGTCATGCTTTGGATCATGGGTTGTCCTAGTGGTTTAATCGTCATAATGAGAGGCGATTATAGAGTCAATGGCTTTAGGATTAAAGGCATACCACTACTCGCGAGGAGGATTAGGTGTTTGTGTGACGAGTTTGCTAGAGAATCACCCTAAGCATGGCATCTATAGGCACAAAACCCTATAATATGCAGCCAAAATCGGTCAATGACTCAGAATACAGGAATTTCGCATGCGTCCAAGTAACAGAACGCCAGCACAAACACGTCCCATCACTATCACTCGCCAATTTACGGCCCATGCCGAAGGTTCTGTGTTAGTGGAATTTGGCGAAACAAAAGTGCTTTGTACCGCCAGTTTTACTGAAGGTGTGCCACGTTTCCTTAAAGGTCAGGGTCAAGGCTGGGTGACGGCGGAGTACGGCATGTTACCTCGTTCGACCCATAGCCGTATGGACCGTGAAGCCGCTCGTGGTAAACAATCTGGCCGCACGCAAGAAATTCAACGTCTTATCGGCCGTGCGTTGCGTGCCTGTGTGGATATGAAAGCGCTGGGTGAAAACACCATTGTCATCGATTGTGATGTGATCCAAGCTGATGGTGGTACCCGTACTGCGTCAATCACTGGTGCTTGTGTCGCCTTAGTGGATGCGCTTAACTGGGCTCGTGGTAAAGGCATTATTAAATCTAACCCGCTTAAGTTCTTAATCGCTGCGGTCAGCGTGGGTATCTACAACGGTGAAGCGATAAGCGACCTAGAGTATGTTGAAGACAGCGCTGCCGAAACCGATATGAACGTGGTAATGACAGAAACCGGTAAGATTATCGAAATTCAAGGCACTGCCGAAGGTGAGCCGTTTAGCCATGAAGAATTGATTGAGCTACTCGGGTTGGCGAAGAACAGTATTCGTGAAATCGTCGATGTGCAGAAAGCCGCATTAAATTAATTGTTGTTGATAAGAAGCCCCGTTATGGGGCTTTTTATTAAATCAATATTGCTATAACCCAATAAAAATAGAACGTTAAAGTCGTAAGGAGAGATTGTGAAAGCCTATCAACGTGAGTTTATTGAATTTGCCCTAGAGCGTCAGGTACTGCGATTCGGTGAGTTTACCCTTAAATCGGGCCGTATCAGTCCTTACTTCTTTAATGCTGGCCTATTCAATACTGGCCGTGATTTAGCCCGTTTAGGGCGTTTTTATGCGGCGGCGTTAGTGGATTCTGGCATAGAGTACGATCTGTTGTTTGGCCCAGCTTACAAAGGTATTCCGATTGCGACCACGACAGCGGTGGCTTTGTGCGAACATCACAATATCGATATTCCTTACTGCTTTAACCGTAAAGAGAAAAAAGATCACGGTGAGGGCGGTAGCTTAGTCGGTAGCGAGCTTAAAGGTCGGGTGATGCTGGTGGATGATGTGATCACTGCGGGAACGGCGATCCGTGAGTCGATGGAAATCATCGAAGCTCATCAAGCGCAGCTCGCTGGCGTATTAATTGCGCTGGATAGACAAGAAAAGGGCAAGGGCGAATTGTCGGCCATCCAAGAGGTTGAGCGTGATTTTGGCTGCGGTATTGTGGCGATTATTAAGCTTGCGGATCTAATCCGCTATTTATCTGAAAAACCAGGTATGGAAGCGCAACTAGCAGCGGTAAGCCAGTACCGTGAGCAGTATGGCATCGAGGCCTAATAAGGCTTAAGCGTGTTATAAACCGCTAAAACAGAAACGCTGCGATCCTGTCGCAGCGTTTTTTATGCCTCGCACAAAGTAAGGTCTTACTTCGACTGGTGTAAAAACTCGGCGCGGGTCGCGGGGTTGGATTTAAAAATGCCACCTAAGGCCGTAGTGGTGGTTGAGCTGGTGGAGTCCATTACGCCGCGGGATTTTACGCAGTAATGCACCGCATCCATTTTAACCGCAACATCTTTAGTTTCGAGCAAGGTCTGCAGCGCGACTAACACTTGCTGAGTCAAACGCTCTTGTACCTGAGGACGTTGGGCAAAGAAACGTACAATGCGGTTAATCTTTGATAAACCAATAATTTTTTTACGTGGAAGATACGCAATGGTTGCTGTGCCATCAATAGTGACAAGGTGATGTTCACAGGTACTGGTCAGGCTAATATCCTGTACGCGCACCATTTCATCAAAGCCCATTTTGTTATCAATCACAGTGATCTTCGGGAAGTTAGCATAATCTAGACCGGAGAAGATTTCGTCGACATACATTTTGGCGATGCGGCGTGGGGTATCGGCAAGACTGTCGTCAGAAAGATCCAGTGACATAAGTGTCAGGATTTCCTTCATATGGTGTTCAATCTTGTCCTTACGCTCTTCAGGAGTAAACACACTGGGGAGCATGGGGGTTTCAAGTCCGCGCTCTTGCAGGGCGGCCTGTACTTTTACTGCTGCTTCACTTAATGCCATTATTATCCTCCACTACTTTTGTAGCGGCTATCACTGAAAACCTAGCACTGGTCGCTGAGTATCAGCAATCAGGCGCACTAGGGTACAAATCGATTCGTTGTCACTTGGACAAGAATAAGGTGGGGCAGAATAGCGCGAATTGCGGACAATTCATACCAAAAAACGCGCACGTAGCGGATGAAAAAGCCGATAGTCCTTATCGATTATCGGCTCCTTGGGGCGCTAAAACATCATTATCTTGATGAAGATAGCTTTTATTTTAGTTAAGGCTAAAGTTTTAAATTGGTTTTTAAGAAGCTCAGCATCTGATCGTAATACTTGGCTCTATGAGAATCGTTATAAAAACCATGGCCTTCGTTATCCATCACCAGTTTTTGGTAGGGATAATTATGGGCTTTGAGGGCTTTTTCGAGTGATTCCAACTGTTCAATTGGCGCGCGCTCATCTTCACCACCGTGCACCAGTAAGAGGTTCGCTTTTAATTTAGCAACGTTTTCAGAGGGAGACATGGCTTTTAGGGTGGCTTTATCTTGGCCAAGTACGTCCTTAAGATAGCTTGTTCCTGAACGTGTTCTGGCGACGTCACCTTCATCAAACATCAACTCCAGATCATACACACCGGCAAACCCAACCGCGCATTTAAACATATCGGGTGCTATTATCGCACTTTGCAATGCGCTATAACCGCCAAAGCTACCGCCTGCGATACACACCCGTTCTTTATCGGCAAAGCCTTGGTCAATCACATATTGAGTTGCATCGATAATATCGTGCTGAATATCCGAGCCCCATTTTTGATAGCCAGCTTGCTCGAAACGCTCGCCATAACCACCTGAGCCACGGAAGTTAACCTGCAACACCGCCATGCCATTTTGAGCAAGTAGTTGGTTTTGTGGGTCAAATCCCCACCAATCACGAATGCCATGGGGACCGCCATGGGGATTAACGACCAAGGGTAAATTTTTGGCTTCTTTGCCGAAGGGTAAGGTTAAATAGCCATGTATTTTCTGGCCATCGCGGTTAGTGAAGCTAATGGGTTTGACCTCAGCCATTTGCTCTGGGTCGAGCCATTTACGGGCGGCGGCTAGATACTCTAGCTTGAGTTTTTTCGTATCAAACACATAGTAATCACCGGGATTGCGATCGTTAAATGCAATTACCACCAATTGTTCGCCATTACGGGTTTCGCTAACGATTTGTACTTGATGCCCCGGCAGGGCCGCGAGTAAATCCTTGAGTAGTTTGGCGTGGCTGTCGTTGTTATCGACAAAGGCATAGCTTGGATAGCCATTTTCAAACTCAACGGCATAGAGCTGTTTGTTGGTGCCGTTGATCCAGAAGTTGCTAGGATCAACAACCTCATCTTGAATGATCTCGGCCTTATCGCCTGTTTCGAGGTTGATGCGATAGACGCCTAAGGTTTCAGTGCCCACTCGACCCGCTGCATAGATGGTATTTTTATCATCAGCGAAGGAGATAGGCGTAAAATCACTTAAGCCTAGGTTGAGTTTATCGGTGTTTATCCATTCGCCATCTTTACGGTAAAAGACTTTAGTAATGTTTTTGCTGTCTTTCCCTGCCACAAAGCGGACGTCACCATCATGATCGGTCATAAAGCGAGCTTGGCCTATGGGAGAGCCTGTGATGCGTTTACGCACCCCGCTAAAAAGGTCAACGCGGTAGACATCCTGAGGCGTTTCACTCAAGTCCGGAGCACCAGTCCATGGGAGCGCGTTGACCAGCATATAGCGTTCATCATCCGGTAGAGGGTCCAGTATGAATGCTGTGGCATTTATGGCGGTATTTTTCTTGAGATTTGAACCCGTTTGCTGCTCGCCGCTGTTATAACCAAATAGATATTTAGGGCGAGAACCATCGGCGTTGACCGCCATTAATTCGCCGTAGTATTGGGGCACATCGCTCCAGCCCTTAAGGTATTCTTTTGCCAGTACAATACGCTCACTATTGGCCCATTCATAGGTGCCTACCTGGGCGTTGCTTGGGAAGCGAATCGCATTCAGCAGTTTTTTGGTTTGAGCATCTAATACTATGAGTACATTTTTACCCTCAATACTGGTAATTGCACTTAAGTATTTGCCGGTAGGCGAGATCTTGACGTTAGAATACTCGTTGCCGCGACTGAATAATTGGGATTGTGACAGGGCATTTGTCGCCGAGGTTTCGGCCGCTAATGTGCTGAAAGGCGTAATAGGCAAGCAAATTACGGCCAATGCAGCAAATGGCAAAGATTTCATCTGACATCCTTGTAATATTATTGTGTTTTTAGTTTTAGAAATGTGTAAACAAGATTAAAGCAAAAGCACTACTGATACAAGGAGTCGGGATAAAAGAAAGGACGGTGATTACCGTCCTTTATGTTGATAAATCATTAGCTTTGCAACAGCTGATGCTGAATAAAGCGCCACTGTTCATCGAAGTGCTGAGTCGGTTTGAGTTTAAACTCGCTGCGGACAAATTGAGCAATTCGCCCCTCTGCGAAGGCTAACAGCAAATTGGCTAAAATAGCCTCATCTAAATTAAAGCCTTTGCCTTCTCGCAGGGTCTTTTCCCGCAAAATTTGCTTAAGTTGAGTTTCTATTTTTGCAAATAGCGTACTAATGCGGCTACGCAGACGCTCATTTTCACCTAAAAGCGCATCACCATTGAGGACGCGCGAGATCCCTGGATTACGTTCGGCGAAAATCAATAACAACTGTAGTACTAATTGACAGCGTTTCATGGTGTCTTTTTCATCATCCATGATGATGTTAATACGGGAGAGTAATGATTCTTCAATAAACTCAATTAACCCTTCAAACATCCGCGCTTTACTCGGGAAGTGTCGATAGAGTGCCGCTTCCGATACGCCTACTTCTGAGGCGAGTTTAGCGGTGGTAATACGTTGTCCTGGGCTGGTTTCTAGCATTTGTGCTAGGCATTGCAGTATGTGTTCACGACGATTAATTTTTGGGCTTACAGCCATTGCAGTATCCTTCGCTCAATAACGATTCAGGTTATTTAGTGCCAGAATGGCCAAATCCACCTTCACCACGGTCTGAGCTATCGAACTCATCAACGAGTTTGAATTGTGCTTGTACCACAGGAACAAACACCAGTTGTGCGAGACGATCACCGATTTCTAAGGTAAATGGGGTATCGCTGCGGTTCCAACAAGAGACCATTAAGGGCCCCTGATAATCCGAATCGATGAGGCCAACGAGATTTCCAAGGACGATACCGTGTTTATGGCCAAGGCCTGAACGCGGTAAAATCACTGCTGCAAGGCCTGGATCTGCTACGTGGATGGCGATACCCGTAGGGATTAACTGAGTTTCTCCTGGGGCTATCGTCATGGTGGTATCTATCATGGCGCGAAGATCCATGCCTGCGCTGCCTAGTGTGGCATAGGCAGGCAGCGGGAATTCAGAGCCAATACGGGAATCGAGGATCTTTAATTCAATCGGTGTTTTCATTTATGTTGTTTTTCTTTCACTATCAACGAAAGTAATTGCCGAGCCAACGTGAGTTTATCGGTAGCAGGCAAATCTTGACTACCCTGTGGCCAGAATACGCGCAGGGCATTGGCATCGGCGTTAAAGCCTAGACCAGCAACGGATACATCGTTTGCCGCGATCATATTCAAATTTTTACGTTTGAGTTTATCGCGGGCGTAGGCTTCTACATCATGGGTTTCTGCGGCAAATCCCACCATAAAAGGACGGTTTGCCAAGCTTGCGACCGTCGCTAAGATATCAGGATTCCTCACCAGCGCAAGTTGCATTTCTTCCGCTGACTTTTTGATTTTACTGGTGGCAATATCGCTGACTCGATAGTCAGCAACCGCCGCACAGCCGATAAAAATATCTTTATTATCAACATTCTCCATCACAGCATCGAGCATATTCTGTGCCGATTCAACATTGATTCGCGTCACCCCTTCTGGGGTGGCTAAATTTACGGGCCCTGCGACCAAGGTCACATCGGCGCCCATATCGGCCGCGGCCTTCGCTAAGGCAAAGCCCATCTTGCCTGAGCTGTGATTAGAGATATAGCGTACAGGGTCGATGGCTTCGCGGGTTGGGCCTGCGGTGATCAGTACCGATTGGCCTGCTAGCGGTTGTGATTCCTGTTCAGCATAGACATCTTTTGTTGCAAAAAAGCGACTCGCAAGTTCGGCAATTTCGAGCGGTTCGAGCATGCGGCCTGGGCCAACTTCACCGCAGGCTTGACTGCCACTTGCCGGTCCCCACAGGGTGTAACCACGGCTTTGTAAACTGGCTAAATTGGCTTGAGTGGCGAGATTACGATACATCTGCTGATTCATTGCTGGACAGAGCGCAATTGGTGCTTCAGTGGCAAGACAAGTGGTTGTGATTAATTCATCTGCCATGCCTGCATTGATACGGGCGAGAAGATTTGCTGTAGCAGGGGCGATAATCACTAAATCGGCCCAGCGTGCCAGTTCAATATGGCCCATCGCCGCTTCGGCAGCGGGATCGAGTAAGCTCGATGATACCGGATGCCCTGATAAGGCTTGCAGTGTGAGTGGGGTAATAAATTCCATCGCACTTTGGCTCATGACCACACGCACATCAAAGCCGCGTTCTTTTAAGCGGCGCACTAAATCCGCACTTTTGTAGGCCGCAATGCCGCCACCAATACCCAGTAGGACGTTTTTCGTTATCAGGCTCACAGACATCATCCGAGATTGAAATAATGTCGCCAACCATACCACAAAGCGATGAATTGGCGTGACTGTCCCAGTTCAAAAAATCTCGTCCATACTTGCTAAAGTAAAAATATGCGACGACAGGAGGTCACATGGCGATTAAGGATTGGCCAGAGGGTGAAGGGCCGCGGGATAAGTTATTGCTAAAAGGCGCCAGTCATCTCTCGGATGCCGAATTACTGGCGGTGTTGTTGCGTAATGGCCTGTCTGGGCTGAATGCCGTAGACCTTGCCCGCTCACTTATTCAAGAATTTGGTGGTTTAAGAAGCTTACTTTGCGCACCAAAGCATCAGGTGTGTCGACTTCCGGGCGTGGGACCTGTAAAATACGCCCAGCTTCAAGCCGCGGCTGAATTAGCGAGGCGTGTGGCACAAGAAAACCTGCAGAGAGGTCAGGTTTTGACAAATCCTGATTTAACTCGGGATTATTTAATGAGACAATTAGCTGACCGCTCCTATGAAGTGTTCGCAATTTTGCTGCTGGATAGCCAGCATAGAGTGATTCAGTTCGTCGAATTATTCCGCGGAACAATAGATTCAGCCTCAGTATACCCACGTGAAGTGGTGAGCTTAGTGCTGGAAAAAAAGGCTGCTGCCGTCATAGTGTGTCACAATCATCCGTCTGGTATTGCCGAGCCCAGTCAGGCTGACAGACGAATAACTGAGCGATTAAAAAATGCGTTGGCAACCATAGATGTATCCCTATTGGATCATATGGTTGTTGGTGATAGAGAGATAGTTTCCTTCGCGGAACGAGGCTGGATTAATTAATCTAACGCTTGATCTTACCTCTATGATCGTGTATAAAATGCGCCCTCTTTGTGCCTCGGGCGACGGCCATACGAGGTACATTAATGCTCGAGCGTTAAAATTGTTTTTGGAGAAGACTGACATGTCAAGAGTATGCCAAGTTACTGGCAAGAAGCCGATGGTTGGTAACAACCGTTCGCACGCAAAAAACGCGACCCGTCGTCGTTTTTTACCTAACCTACAAAACCACCGTTTTTGGTTAGAAGAAGAAAAACGTTTCGTACAGTTACGTGTATCTACTAAAGGTATCCGTCTGATCGATAAGAAAGGTATTGAAGTTGTTGTTGCTGAACTTCGTGCCCGTGGCGAGAAGGTGTAATAGATCATGGCTAAAGCTAAAGGTAATCGTGAGAAGATCAAATTAGTTTCTACAGCTAAAACTGGTCACTTCTACACAACTGAAAAAAACAAGCGTAACATGCCAGAAAAAATGGAAATCAAAAAATTTGATCCAGTTATTCGTCAGCACGTTATCTACAAAGAAGCAAAAATCAAGTAATCCTTGTTTAGTGTTTCGAGAAAAGCCCCTTATCTAAGGGGCTTTTTTTTTGGCTTTTCGTCATCAAGATGAGATAAATCTGTCCCATATTTGGCGATTGCGACTAAATCATATTTGGTTAAAAAAATGTGACCATTTATCAAAAGTGCAATTTTTTGAAAATATAAGCACTTTGTTGTATTAAAACTGCATTTTAATGAGAATAAATTCTTTATTGGTGAATTAAAATGCAATACTATACGCGGGTTTTCGTTATTCACTCCTGGTAAGCCATTTTGGGGGGACCAGCTTAAATATGAGGTGTAAACAACGCGTGCGTACCACTGAACTGGTTGATGGATTTCGTCATTCTGCCCCTTACGTTAATGCCCATAGAGGGAAAACCTTTGTGGTGATGTTGGGTGGCGAGGCTTTAGCACAAAATCAATTTCGCGGCATTTTGAATGACGTGGCGTTGTTACACAGTTTGGGTATTAAAGTGGTGTTGGTGTATGGCGCGAGGCCGCAAATCGATGCAGCGTTAGCCGCCAATGGGATTGAACCCGCCTACCACGAAGGTGTACGTATCACGGATGAAGACTCACTCAAAGTCATTAAGCAAGTCGCGGGTGCATTACAGTTTGATATTACCGCGCGTTTATCGATGAGTTTAAGCAATACGCCGATGCAAGGTGCGCAAATTAACTTAGTCAGCGGTAACTTTGTGATTGCTCAGCCACTGGGCGTCGATAATGGTGTGGATTTTTGTCTAAGCGGCAAAGTGCGCCGTATCGATACTCAAGGGCTTAAGCGTCAGCTCGATAAC
Source organism: Shewanella sp. DNRA4 (assembly GCF_012843185.1). Lineage (NCBI taxonomy): Bacteria > Pseudomonadati > Pseudomonadota > Gammaproteobacteria > Alteromonadales > Shewanellaceae > Shewanella > Shewanella sp. DNRA4. Next base: position 40,245 of record NZ_JABAIP010000021.1, on the reverse strand, counting down.
CACTGTATCGTGTTGATGGGGCCGATTGCTGCATCTGTCACTGGCGAAAGCTTTAACCTCACGGCTGAAGAAATTGCTACTCAGGTTGCTATTAAGCTTAAGGCCGACAAGATGATTGGCTTTAGTTCGCAAAACGGTATTCTCGATCGCAATGGCGATGTGATTGCCGAATTAATGCCAAATGATGCGCAAAATATTCTGACTAAGCTTGCTGAGCAAGGTTCTGCCTGTGTGGGCACGATGGCTTTCCTCAAGGCAAGTATTGATGCGTGCCGTAATGGGGTGCCCCGTTGTCATTTGGTTAGCTATCTTGATGATGGTGCCTTGCTGCAGGAGTTGTTCTCCCGCGAAGGCATAGGCACGCAAATCGTGACAGAAAGCGCTGAGCGCCTGCGCCGCGCATCGATTAGCGATATTGGCGGCATATTGAATTTAATCCGTCCTCTGGAAGAGCAAGGCATTTTAGTGCGCCGAAGCCGTGAGCAGCTTGAGATTGAGATCGAGCAGTTTATGTTGATTGAGCGAGACGGCTTAGTGATTGGCTGCGCGGCCCTGTATCCGTTCGAGGAGGATAACGCCGGTGAGTTTGCCTGTTTAGTGGTGCATCCAGATTATCGCGATGCGGATAGGGGCAGTCTGCTGCTGAAAAACATCATAGGTCAGGCGCGTCATCGGGGTTATTCGCGTTTGTTTGCCTTGACTACCCGCAGCATTCACTGGTTCTTAGAGCATGGCTTTGTGATCGAAGATGTTGATGCATTGCCACAGAAGAAAAAGCAGCTGTATAACTATCAGCGCCGCTCTAAAATTCTCGCCCTTGATCTGTAAGCTTTTTACGCTTGATAAGATGCCAGCCTAGCGCTGGCATTTTTGTTGACATAATATGTCTTTGTTGGCAGATTAAGCTTTTCTTCCTTAAGGACTGCCCACCATGGTGACTCAGTTTTTCTCCCTCGCGCCTCTGACTCAAACTTCAATTTTAAGCTTTATTATCTTGCTGTTAGGTTTAGCTGGCTTACTGTGGATGTTGTGGGTTAAACCTATGCCGAAAGTGGCTAAATCGGCGAGCTTAGGCATCTTGTTAGTGATGATTGGCGGATTTTCTTGGGTGTTTTATCAATCCCATAATGCTGAAATCGCGTTAACCGACACCGAACTAAAACTCGATATTCCCTTCTATAAAGTGCAATTAGCGCGTTCCGAACTGTTAGTCGAGCAGGCGCGTCTTATCGACTTGAAGCAGGAGGCGGATTTAGCGCCCAGCTTTAAAACCAATGGTATAGGTATGCCAGGGTATCAACTTGGCTGGTTTAATTTGAAGGGGAAGGGCAAGGCATTTGTGGCAGTGACGGATAAATCCGAGCTAGTGTTAGTGCCAACGACACGAGGCTACAATCTGCTCTTGTCTGTGCCCGAGGGCGAGAAATTTTTAGCCCAACTACAAAAGTAGCAGGTTCAGTACACTTACCACTACTTTTGTAACCATTGGCTACAGCGCGATATTATCGCACCGTTTTGCGTTTATAGGCCATATCGAAGGTGAACACCAGCAGGGCGCTCCAGATAAAACCAAAGGTGATGCTCTTCTCGGCATCGAAGGGTTCATTGAATAAGGTTACCGCGAGGATAAACATAATACTCGGGCCGATATATTGGAAAAAGCCGAGCATAGACAATGGAATACGTACCGCTGCACCGGCAAAACACAATAGTGGAATCGTGGTAACAATCCCGGCTGCTATCAACAATAAATTAAGGTGCCAATCGTTGGTGAGCATATTCGCCGTGGCGCTATCTAAGGTTGCGACCAGATAAACCAATGCGACCGGTAGTAGGATGGCGGTTTCGACTAGCAGACCCGATTTAGCATCCACGTTGACCTTTTTACGCAGCAGAGCATATACCCCGAAGGTGCCCGCTAAGGCGAGGGAGACAATAGGGATTGAGCCGAATGAGACTAATTGGATCAGCACGCCAGTACTCGCCAGCGCGACGGCAAACCATTGCAACTTGCGTAATCTTTCCCCTAAAAACAGCATGCCGAGCAGTACATTGAGTAATGGGTTAATAAAATAGCCTAGGCTAGCATCGAGCATATGATCATTATTCACTGCCCAGATAAAAATCAACCAGTTACCTGCAATTAACAGAGAGGTGATTGTCAGTACAAGCAGTTGTTTTGGCTGTTTAAACAGCTGGCGCAGTTTTCCAAAACCGCCAATAAACAGCATGATGATCACCATAAATACAAATGACCAGATCACCCGATGCAGTAAAATTTCGGTCGCCGAAACATGGTGGAGTAGTTTGAAATATAAGGGCGCAAATCCCCACATACAGTAAGCACTGACGGCAAGTAGGATCCCTTTGCGGTATTCGGTATCAGGCATGAGACATCTTCGAAGGACAACAGGACGGCGATTGTAGGAGGCTATGGGAATTGACTCAAGATGTGTGTAGTCGCCTTTTTCGTTACAGGATGTCTCTGATGACGAGTGCTCGAAATGAATAAGAGGGAAACAGCTGAATAATCAAGGTGTTTCCCTTTAGTTTATTGATGTTGAATGCGGTAAATTAATCTTGAAAAAACGATGGGTGACAACGGACTATCCCACCATATAAGTGCCAGTGCCGAAGGCGATATGGGTTCCTTGCTCGTTGTGTAACTCCATTCGGCAGACCGAGACGCGATTGCCGGCTCGGATCACACTGCCAGTGCCAGTGAAAATCTGTCCACGCCCGGGGCGCAGGTAATCGACACGCATATCAATAGTGCCTAAGGTTTGCAGCCGTTGCTGTAACTCTTCAACCGTCCAATCATCACGGCTAGCGACCAGTCCTGCAAAGGCGGTGAGCCCTCCTACGACATCAAGCACTGTGGCGGTGACACCACCGTGGAGAATTTGTTGATGAATATTGCCAATGAGCTCTGGCTTCATATTGATCACCACTTCAACGCCATCTATGTCGTATCGCTTGATATCCAGACCCAATAAATTATGAAACGGTACGTGCTGGTCAAACACTTCGGCAACTCGTTTGAGTACTTCGGCTTGAATTGGGGTTGTCATGCTGTTCGTCCTTGTAGGCTGTAGGGCTTCTTAGAATAGGGTCGAAGCGGGCGCAATGGCATTCGACTTAGAGCAATTAATCTACCGCTAAGCCTATGTCTAATGCAACTTAAGCCGCTGTGCAGGCAAATTTGTGATGAGCTGTGGATGTAGGCTAAACCTATTATCTGATTGTTGGCGTGGGCCAGTTTGGGCAAGATGGCGCAAGACAGGAGCGATTCTGTCCTTTAGAATAGGCGCCCTTACTTTTTAGCTAGAAGATCCATGGAAACTCAGTTACTCGACATACATGATGATCCGCTGTCTCAACGCCTGGCTCAGGTGTTTGGTTACCGTGACTTTAGGGACGGTCAGCGCGAGGTTATCGAACGTGTATGCAGTGGTGAGGACTGCCTGGTGATCATGCCCACCGGCGGCGGTAAGAGTCTGTGTTACCAGTTGCCCGCACTGCTGATGCCTGGCATCACTATCGTGGTATCACCGCTGATTTCATTGATGAAAGATCAGGTCGACAGCCTGTTGCAGACGGGGGTCAATGCAGCCTATTTAAACTCATCGCAGCCGCGGGAGCAGAGTGTAGAGGTGCTTAGGCAGTTGCATCGAGGCGAGCTAAAACTGCTGTATGTGTCCCCTGAGCGGTTGCTGACGGCTGATTTTATCGAGCGCATGCGCTCCTTGCCGCTGTCGATGTTTGCTATTGACGAGGCGCACTGCATCAGCCAGTGGGGGCATGATTTTCGACCTGAATATGCCGCCCTTGGGCAGTTAAAGCAGCTCTTTCCCCGTGTGCCAATGATGGCGCTCACCGCCACCGCGGATCAGGCGACGCGACAAAATATTTGTGAGCGCCTAGGGATTAATCCCTTTAAATTACTATCGAGTTTCGATCGGCCCAATATTCGCTATACGGTTGCCGAAAAACTCAATGCCGCGAATCAATTACGACAGTTTTTACTGCAACAAAATGGCAGTAGCGGCATTATCTACTGCAGCAGTCGACGCCGCGTGGATGAGGTGGCAGAAAGGCTCACCCTGCAAGGGTTTCATGCTAAGGCTTACCATGCGGGCATGACGGCAGAAGAGCGCGGCGAAGTGCAGGATAGCTTCCTTAAAGATCAAATTGATATTGTGGTTGCCACCGTCGCCTTTGGTATGGGGATTAACAAATCCAACGTGCGCTTTGTGGTGCATTACGATATCCCGAAGAGTATCGAAGCTTATTATCAAGAAACTGGCCGAGCGGGCCGTGATGGACTCGAGGCCGAAGCCTTTATGTTGTTCGATCCCGCTGATATTGGTCGAGTGCGCCATCTTATCGAGCAATCGGAGCCAGGGTCGCAGCAGCAGGTGGATTTCCATAAACTCAATACCATGGCCGCCTTTGCCGAGGCGCAAACCTGTCGGCGCCAAGTGCTGTTGCATTACTTCGATGAAAGCGCATTAGAACCCTGCGGTAACTGTGATATTTGTCTTGACCCGCCTAAGCGTTATAACGGCACCGAAGATGCGCAGAAGGTGCTTTCTTGCATCTATCGTCTCGGGCAACGCTTTGGTATTAATCATTTGATTGAAGTGTTGCGTGGCTCCAAGGGGGCCGCGATTGTTGACCGTGGCCACGATAAGCTCAGTACATGGGGGATTGGTAAAGATAAGAGCCATGAGTATTGGCTGAGTGTTATTCGCCAACTGATCCATTTGGGTCTGGCAAGCCAAGATATTACTCGTGGCTCATCCATCACCTTAAATCCTTCAGCAAGACCGATCCTTAAGGGCGAGGTGGCGCTGATGTTGGCAGAGCCGCGCATTCAACTCACCAGCATAAAGCGTAAAACGACACAGTCGAGAGTGCCGCTTAACTATGATCGCAAGTTATTTGCCCGCCTTAAAACACTGCGCCGCACTATTGCCGAAGAGCAGGATGTGCCGCCTTATCTGGTGTTTAACGATGCTACTTTAGCGGAAATGGCGGCTATGATGCCGACAAGCCCTGGGGAAATGCTGGCAGTTAATGGCGTGGGGGAGCGTAAACTCAGTCGATTTGGCGGTGAGTTCCTCGACGAAATAGCCGCTTATTTAGCGGGGGAGTAGTCGTTTTGTGTATCGGTCACCTTGAGTTTGCTGAGTTGATTGATGTTGGCACGTTTCACTAAAGAATCCAACGTATCAAACTGTTGCATCACTGCAATCCCGATATCGACCTTGCTTGATCCTTGTGATGTTTGAATTGTGGGCGTTAACTGGTTGACGACTCGTTGTGCGCCGCGGGCGGAGGTGTAAGGTAGCACTATCACAATTTCATCCATCGAATACCGTAATAGTATGTCTTGCTCACGGAGTTTATCTTGTAATTTATCGATCAAGGTTGGCAGATCGACTTGGCGAATTTGGCTAGCATTAAAAAGTAATAATGTCAGTGGATAAGCGCCCTGTTTGGCACTATGCAGGGTGAGCTCAAGCTGCTGGATAGGTGCAAGGCGCTTGGATTTGGTGTCAGGTGATGGGGCGTGTTTATTTTGCTTATCAATAAAGTACCAAATGGCGCCACCTAAGAGTGTCATGCTCACTAAAAACAAGGTACTAAAGGCCCAATCTACATTCAGCTCATCCAGTAAGGTGGGATTGCTCTGTGGATCATCTGCGCTGAGTTGCTGTAATCCCTGCTGATTTAATCTGGCTTTAAACTGCAAAATTCGCATGTTGTTTATTGATTCGTTAGCCAGTTCTGCGGCATCGAAGCGCTTTTGTAAAAATTCGTAGGCGAGTTTGTAGTTATCTTGAGTGTGGTAATAATCACTCAATATACCATAAAACCATTTAAGATCAGTATATTGCTTAAGCGTTTCGCCTTGTTCAATGGCAGAGTGCATGAGTGTTAGCGCTGCTTCATCCCTATGTTGTGCAAATCGTACTTGAGCGAGTAAACGAGTCGAACGCATCATAGCAACCTGTTGCTTTTGCTGCTTAAAAGTGTTCATTGCAATGGAGATATACTCTTCGGCTGTATCAATTTTGCCTTTATCAAGGGAAATTGAAGCCAGAATGGCATAGCTGTAGGCGAGTTCAAGTGGGGAGCCTATTTCTGGTAGTAAAGTTTTGGCTTGTTTTTCTAGTTGATCACTGTATTCACGCTCACCATTATCTAGTGCAATCCGCGCGGCATTGCTCAGCAGTACATGCCGGACTTTTCCTTGGGCATCAGCACTTTTTAATGCCAATCTAGTGTAATACATGGCTTGGGGTAAATCTTCGGTGGCATAGAGTAAACTCCCCATCGCAGCATAGACATAACCCTCTGGCGGCCAGACCCAATTTTGCGTTTGAGTATGGATATCGGGATAGATATCAATAGCGATGCGTAAATCTTCAATTGCGGAGGAAAAATTCTCCGTATTGGTATCCAGTTGCCCTCTTAATCGGAGTGCATCGATAAGGGCTTGAGGCTGCTGGTAGCGTCTAGCAAGAGTGATTGCGGAGTCCAGTATGGGTAATGCATCTTTAATATTGTCGTAATTTAGATAGGCATCGGCCTGACAATTCAAAAAATAGGGGCGTGCTTGATCTAACTTAAGCTGTTTAGCATTGGCTTCACCCATTTGCGAAAGATTAATCGCCGCTTCATTTTCACCGAGTTGTAACAGGTTTTGACACTTCAATATACTGAGGCGAAGCTTATCAATATTACTAGTATTATCAGTTTGTTGCTGCTTTTCTAATGCGGTAATTTGTGCCAAAGCCTTGGTTGGATACTGATAAACTTCCCATGTCAATTTATCTAACTGCTCATTAGCGCAAGCCCATAACGGCACAAGCCACAATAATAGGCTCAGCGCTAAGACGCGAAAATCCATTTTTTGCTCCATACCGTGCATTTATTCTAGTATCCGTAACTTCGGGCGAGGATTATAACGTGTCTCAGGCTATTTTTGCATAAAAAATGATTTTTTTGTTAAAAGTTTGAGGTGCAGCATTTAATTTATTTATCTTGTATTGCAAGGGATTAACAATACAACCTTGAGACAAACATATCTGTTTCTGCCATTTTGCAGCAGATATATTAAGGAACATGAAAAAAATTGGGGTTGACACATTTAGCCAAGCAAGTTAAATATTAACCAAAGCAATATTCAATCAACAGAATAAATATTTAATTTAAATGAATAGAATTAGCGGCAAACTCGACCTCCTCCTTCTATCTCTCGCGCCACAAACGCGGAGGTCTTAGTGTTGCTCGCTCGATAGATAGGCAAAACACTCAAAAACCCCGCACCGATGTTGCGGGGTTTTTTGTATCTGAATACAGCAAAAGTTAAATAATGAACGGTGACGTTCCATGGAGAAACCCGATGTCTAACAGAGTCATTATATTTGATACCACCTTACGTGATGGCGAGCAGGCGTTAGCGGCAAGCTTGTCGGTCAAAGAAAAGTTACAGATCGCCATGGCGTTGGAACGTCTCGGTGTCGATGTGATGGAAGTCGGTTTTCCCGTATCTTCCCCTGGTGATTTTGAGTCGGTGCAAACCATTGCTCGCACCATTAAAAATAGCCGAGTGTGCGCATTATCCCGCGCCTTGGAAAAAGATATTGATGCCGCCGCTCAAGCATTATCGGTGGCTGATCAGTTCCGCATTCATACGTTTATCTCCACCTCGACCATCCATGTTGAGAGCAAATTAAAACGTTCATTCGAGCAAGTGTTGGAAATGGCGGTCGGTGCAGTGAAATATGCCCGTCGTTTTACCGATGATGTTGAATTTTCATGCGAAGATGCGGGACGTACGCCGATTGATAATTTGTGCCGTATGGTGGAAGCGGCGATTCATGCGGGGGCGCGCACTATCAATATCCCAGATACCGTGGGCTACACAGTGCCAAGCGAGTTTGGTGGCATTATTCAAACTTTGTTTAATCGCGTACCGAATATCGACCAAGCCATTATTTCGGTTCACTGCCACGATGACTTAGGTCTGTCGGTCGCCAATTCGATTACTGCTGTGCAGCATGGCGCGCGCCAAATCGAATGTACCATGAATGGTATTGGTGAGCGTGCGGGTAACTGCTCTTTAGAAGAGATCGCCATGATCTTAGCAACCCGTAAGAACCTGCTAGGGTTTGAAACGGGGATCAATGCGAAGGAAATTCACCGAACCTCAAATTTAGTCAGCCAGTTGTGCAATATGCCAATCCAGTCGAATAAGGCGATTGTTGGCGCTAATGCCTTTACCCATTCGTCGGGAATTCACCAAGATGGCATGTTAAAAGCGCAAAACACTTATGAAATTATGACGCCAGAGAGCATCGGCCTGAATCGTAACAATCTGAATATGACCTCGCGCTCCGGCCGTCATGTGATTAAGCATCGCATGGAGGAAATGGGCTACAGCGAGCAGGATTACAACTTGGATGCCCTGTACGAACAGTTTTTAAAATTGGCGGATAAAAAAGGCCAAGTCTTCGATTATGACTTAGAAGCCTTAGCCTTTATGGAGACACAAGCCGCAGAAGATAACTTCTACCAATTACAGCAATTGGTGGTGCAATCTGACTCAACCGAAGGCGTGGCCACGGCAACGGTGCGTATTGATGTCGGCGGTGAGATTAAAACTGAGGCCGCTACAGGCAATGGCCCTGTTGATGCAGCCTATAATGCTATCGCCCGCGCGACTGACCGCCGTATCGATATCATCAGCTACAAATTGGGGGCTAAGGGCGTAGGACAAAATGCGCTCGGCCAAGTTGATATTACCGCGGTTTACCATGAGCAAAATTTCCACGGTGTCGGGTTAGCGACCGACGTGGTTGAGGCATCAGCCCGTGCATTAGTGCACGTGATGAACTTGACATGCCGTGCCGATAAGGTTGCAGATTACAAACAGAATATGCATAAAAACAAAGAGCTGGGCGGCGTATAGCCAAGGTAATATCGAGCATAAAGTTTTCACATTGAAGGAGTGAGCGGGCGTATGAGTTATCAAATTGCAGTATTAGCCGGGGATGGCATTGGGCCTGAAGTGATGGCCGAGGCGCGTAAGGTGTTAAAAGCGGTTGAGGCACGTTTTGGTCTTAATATTGAATACACTGAATATGATGTTGGCGGTATCGCCATCGACAATCATGGTTGTCCATTGCCAGAGGCAACACTGAAAGGCTGTGAAGCGGCCGATGCCATTCTATTCGGCTCTGTCGGTGGCCCCAAATGGGAAAAACTGCCGCCCAATGATCAGCCCGAGCGCGGTGCATTGTTACCGCTACGGGGTCACTTCGAACTGTTTTGTAACCTACGCCCCGCTAAATTGCATGATGGTTTAGAACATATGTCACCGCTGCGCAGCGATATTTCTGCAAGAGGTTTCGATGTTCTCTGCGTACGTGAGTTAACGGGTGGGATCTACTTCGGCAAGCCTAAGGGGCGCCAAGGTGAAGGTGAGAGCGAAGAAGCCTTCGATACCATGCGTTACAGCCGCCGTGAAATTAGCCGTATTGCGCGCATTGCCTTTGAAGCCGCTCGCGGACGCCGTAAAAAAGTCACTTCGGTCGATAAGGCAAACGTATTGGCTTGCTCGGTATTGTGGCGTCAAGTGGTCGAAGAAGTGGCGGTCGATTTTCCCGATGTTGAGCTGGAACATATCTATATCGACAACGCGACCATGCAGTTACTGCGCCGCCCCGATGAGTTTGACGTTATGCTGTGCTCTAACTTGTTTGGCGACATTTTATCGGATGAAATCGCCATGCTGACGGGTTCTATGGGCTTGTTGTCTTCGGCGAGCATGAATAGCACTGGCTTTGGTTTGTTTGAACCAGCTGGTGGCAGTGCGCCGGATATCGCTGGTAAAGGTATTGCTAATCCGATTGCACAAATTCTGTCGGCGGCACTGATGCTGCGCCACAGCTTAAAGCAAGAAGAGGCGGCAAGTGCGATTGAACGTGCTGTGACTAAGGCGCTGAATTCTGGCTATTTAACCGGTGAGCTATTAAGTAGCGACCAACGCCATAAGGCTAAATCGACGGTCGAAATGGGCAACTTTATCGCCGATGCAGTTAAGGCAGGTGTGTAATGACTAATCCTTCAATATCAAGCGCTCCGAAAACCCTGTATCAAAAGGTGTGGGATGCTCACGTTGTAGCAACTCCCGAGGGTGAAGCACCGATCATTTATGTCGACAGACACTTAGTTCATGAAGTGACTTCTCCCCAAGCCTTTAGCGGCTTAAAAGTCGCGGGGCGTCAGTTGCGTGCGCCCGAAAAAACCTTTGCCACCATGGATCACAACACTTCGACACGCAGTGCCAGTCTCGATGCCTTAAGCCCGATGGCGCGCACTCAGGTCGAGACCTTGGCGCAAAACTGTAAAGACTTCGGCGTGCGCTTATATGATATTCACCATCCTAATCAAGGTATTGTGCATGTGATGGGGCCTGAGCTTGGGATTACCTTACCCGGCACTGTGATCGTCTGTGGTGATTCTCACACCGCGACCCACGGCGCCTTTGGCGCCTTGGCCTTCGGTATCGGCACTTCCGAGGTGGAGCATGTGTTGGCGACCCAGACACTGCGCCAATTAAAAGCCAAGACCATGAAAATCGAAGTCCGTGGTCAGGTCACCGATGGCGTGACCGCCAAAGATATCGTACTGGCGATTATCGGTAAGATAGGTATGGATGGCGGCACTGGCTATGTGGTTGAGTTTTGTGGTGATGCCATTGAAGCCTTATCGATGGAAGGGCGCATGACAGTCTGCAATATGGCGATTGAAATGGGCGCTAAGGCGGGCATGGTTGCGCCGGATCAAACTACCTTCGATTACTTAGAAGGGCGTGAATTTGCACCCAAGGGCGAAGATTGGGTGCAAGCCGTCGCTGAATGGAAAACACTGAAAACCGATGTTGGCGCTGAGTTTGATGCCACCGTGGTGTTGGATGCTGCCGATATCGCGCCGCAGCTCACGTGGGGTACTAACCCTGGACAAGTCGTTGCTATCGATGCGCCTGTGCCTAATCCTGCCGATGAGGTGAATCCAACGATTCGCGCTAGCATGGAAAAAGCACTGGACTATATCGGCTTAACTGCTGGTACGCCAATGACAGATGTGACGATCAATAAGGTCTTTATTGGCTCTTGCACTAACTCGCGGATTGAAGATTTACGCAGTGCGGCGAAACAGGCGCAAGGGCGCAAAGTGGCTGCGGGCGTTACAGCAATCGTAGTACCGGGCTCTGGCCAAGTGAAGGCGCAGGCCGAGGCCGAAGGCTTAGATAAAATCTTTATCGAGGCCGGATTCGAATGGCGTTTACCGGGCTGCTCTATGTGTTTGGCGATGAACGATGACAGATTAGAGGCGGGCGATCGCTGCGCTTCGACCAGTAACCGTAACTTCGAAGGTCGCCAAGGACGTGGTAGTCGTACGCACTTGGTGAGTCCGGCGATGGCTGCTGCGGCGGCAATCGCAGGGCATTTTGTCGATATCCGTAAACCTTACTAACCGTCACCCCAACAGGAGAAGTTAATGCAACCTTTTACTTGCCATACCGGGCTTGCGGTGATGATCGACAGCGCCAATATCGATACCGATCAAATTATCCCGAAGCAATTTTTATCTAAGGTGACGCGCGATGGATTCGGTGTGCACCTATTTCACGATTGGCGCTATCTCGATGATGCGGGAGATGTGCCTAATCCTGATTTTACTCTAAACAAACCTCGCTATAGCGGCGCCTCGATTCTGCTGGCGCAGGAAAACTTTGGCTGTGGTTCTAGTCGTGAACACGCCCCGTGGGCATTGGTGGATTTTGGCCTGCGCGCCATTATCGCCCCGAGCTTTGCCGATATTTTTTATGGAAACTCCATCAATAACGGTTTACTGCCAGTGAAGCTTAGCGCGAATGAAGTTCGTCAGTTAATGGATGAGGTGGCGAGCGAAGAAGGCGCACAAATCACCGTCGACTTAACCACTTGTAAGGTGACGTCGCCTTCGGGGGCTGAGTTTAGCTTTACACTGGCTGAGTCGGCGCGACATAAATTGCTGAATGGATTAGATGCCATTGGATTGACCTTATCCCACGGGACGCAGATCAGCGAATACGAATCACAAATCCCAAGTTGGCGACGCTGAGCTATTCGGCGAACACTTGTACCTTAATAGATGTTAATCTTAAACGCCTAGTTCGAAAACTAGGCGTTTTTGTTATTTCTGCTTAAGCGGCTAAATGTAATTTATTGTATTTATTATTTTAAAATGAATGGCGGTTTTCCTGTATGGTAAGGAAAATGATTGCTAGTGATTTGTGCTGAATTTTTATGAACAAAACGGCTTACAAGTGTTTATGAGTTTTATGTTGTTTAATGTGTTGTTTTTAAATTAATTTGACTCTTGTGGTGCTTGCCTTGAAAATGCTTTCAGCAAATCTATCTTTGGAAATGCACTGATTGTTCTTGTTTTAAAAGTGATTTATCTCACTAAAAATATTGATTAGATTGTTTTGGCTAGTTTTTTTATCTGTTTTATTCTCGCTTGTTGCAAACATCTTCTGCATCAGTAAACTGCCGAGCATTCAATATGGAGTGTTTGCTCTATTTTGTGTGAGCGCCATTGTGATCCCGTGAATGGCACAAGATAACAATAATATTTTTCGAGAATAATGATGCAAAAACGTCTTCTGACTTTGGCTGTGACTGCGGCCCTATTAAGTACAACGACTCAAGTCCATGCCGCAGGTTTTCAACTTGCCGAATACTCAGCAACTGGCCTAGGCCGTGCCTTCGCCGGTGAAGCCGCTATTGCTGATAATGCTTCGGCACAAGCGCGCAACCCTGCGATGCTGACCTATTTAGAAGGTCGCCAGTTATCTGCTGGTGGTATCTATGTGATGCCAAATGTGGATGTAAAAGGTGATGTGAGCCTAAGCTCGCCTCTGCTTGGTCCTAATCCAATCGTGATGAACGGTGATGCTATCGACGTAGCCGATGACGCTTTGGTACCTAACTTCTATTATTCCAATCAGTTAAATGACCAATGGACTTGGGGTCTAGCGGTAAACTCTAACTATGGTCTTGCCACTGAATTGCCAGCGACTCATGCTGCGGCCATTTTTGGTAACAAGACATCAGTAACGACCGTTGAGTTTAATCCAAACATTGCGTACCGCATCAATGATGCCGTCAGCGTTGGTGGTGGTGTGCGTATCGTTTATGGCGAAGGTGAAATCGGTGCTTCGTTACCGGGCTGGGTGGATAAAATTAAACCCGGTTTACCTCCACAAGTAGCTGGTATGCTGCCTCCTGGTGGCACTGAACTCAAAAGCATGAAGGGTGATGACATTGGCTACGGTTGGCAACTCGGTGCTAGCTGGCAGATTAATCCTGCCCATCGTTTAGGTTTGGCTTACCACAGTGGCGTGCAGCTTGACTTAGATGGTCATGCTTCGGGGGTGATTTACGATGGTGGTCAAAATCTATCAATCGAAGGTTATTTACCCCTTGAGTTACCTGCGTTTGCAGAGTTGTCGTCTTATCACCAATTAACGGATAACTGGGCGATGCACGCCAGTGTTAACTGGACCGATTGGAGTGTATTCGATCAGTTAGTGGCGTACTTCCCTGGTGAAGTTAAGCCAAAGGGCGGCTTAGAATCTGACTTAGTGAAAGAAGAGCACTTTGAAGATAACTGGCGCTTTGCGTTAGGCACGACTTATCAAGTGAACAATGAGTGGTTAGTGCGTGCGGGTGTGGCCTTAGATAAAACGGCGGCAACTAATGAATGGCGTACAACAACTATCCCTGACTCAGATCGTCTGTGGTTCTCTGTTGGTGCAGGTTATCAGGCGACTAAAAACCTGAATGTTGATTTCGCGCTGACTTATATCCGCGCCACGGGTGATGCGCCAATTAACGAGCAGCAAAATCTGTTAAACCTCGCGACTGTTATCTTTAACGGTGAAGCCAGTGGTAATGTCTGGTTAGCGGGTATTCAAATGAGCTACAAGATGTAATATCAAGTTTGATTAAAATAGCCCTGAATCTTCAGGGCTTTTTTGTATCCTCAATCTAATAAGTTGATTTCCGTTTAGGCATGTTTGCTGGTCATTAGGGAAAATTGCGAATATATTCATAACATAATCAACAAGTCATTAGGCTCCATGTCGGTCTAGATACCTCAGCTGAGCCAGACAGGATAGTCGCGTGCAGAAAAAATATGTAGTGGCGCTAGATCAAGGCACAACCAGCTCAAGAGCGATTGTGTTTGACCACGATGCCAATATTGTCAGTGTTTCACAGCGGGAGTTTACTCAACTTTATCCTAATCCCGGCTGGGTTGAACACGATCCAATGGAGATTTGGGCAAGCCAAAGTTCAGTGCTTATTGAGTCGTTGGCTCGAGCGGGGATTCACAGCGATGAAGTGGCGGCGATTGGTATTACCAATCAGCGGGAAACCACCGTTGTTTGGGAAAAGGCAACCGGTAAACCGGTTTACAATGCCATTGTCTGGCAGTGTCGCCGCAGCGCTGAGATCTGTGAGCAACTGAAAGCGCACGGCTTAGAAGATTATGTGCGTGAGAATACCGGCCTTTTACTCGATCCTTATTTTTCAGGCACTAAGATCAAATGGATCTTAGATAATGTGCCGGATGCACGTGCGAAGGCCAAACGAGGTGAACTGTTATTTGGTACGGTTGACACTTGGTTACTGTGGAAACTCACGGAAGGCAAAGTGCATGTGACCGATCCCACCAACGCCGCTCGCACGTTGCTGTTTAATATCCATAGCTTGAGTTGGGATAGTAAGCTGCTTGAGGCGCTCGATATTCCTGCTGCCATGTTGCCCGAAGTAAAACCTTCCTGCAGTGTGTATGGCACAACCCGTATTGCCGGTGAGGGCAGTGAAATTCCACTGGCGGGGATTGCGGGGGATCAACAGGCGGCGCTCTTTGGCCAGCTCTGTGTTGAGCCTGGAATGGCCAAAAACACTTATGGTACAGGCTGCTTTTTGCTGATGAACACAGGTAACAACGCCGTGCGTTCATCCCATGGTTTATTAACCACAGTGGCGGTAGGTGCGCAAGGTGAAGTGAACTACGCCCTCGAAGGCTCAGTATTTATGGGCGGTGCGACTATTCAATGGTTGCGAGATGAGCTGGGACTTATTCGCGATGCCAGCGATACCGAATATTTTGCCTCTAAAGTGTCGGATACTAATGGGGTGTATTTCGTCCCCGCTTTTGTGGGGCTCGGCGCACCCTATTGGGACCCCAATGCCCGTGGTGCATTATTTGGATTAACGCGCGGTGCTAACCGTAATCATATTATCCGCGCGGCATTAGAGTCGATTGCCTACCAGAGCAAGGATTTGCTCGATGCCATGATCAAAGACAGTGGCGTCAGCCTAAAGCGTTTGAAAGTGGATGGTGGCGCGGTCGCAAATGACTTTTTAATGCAATTTCAAGCAGATATTACCGATGTTGAAGTGTTGCGGCCGAGTGTTTGTGAAACGACCGCTTTGGGTGCGGCATTCTTAGCTGGGCTGGCCGTTGGATTTTGGCACTCGGTAACTGAGCTGGAGCATAAGGCCTGTATCGATAAACACTTCAAACCGAATATTGATGCGAGTAAAAGGGAGCGGTTATACGCTGGTTGGCAAGATGCGGTGGCAAGAACGCGCTCTTAGTTTCGTTTAGGCTTGAAACACATAAGGCGCATCCTAAGGTTGCGCCTTATTTATTTAACGGCCAGCACGTTAAACTTCGATATCGATAATATGTTTGTTAGCTGGCTGCGCTGTGTCAGCGGTATCGTCAGTGACTTCAAGTACTTTTCCTTCTTTTAAATCTTGTTTGTCCGCTGCGCGGCGTTTTTTATTGCGACTGGCATTATCCTGTTTACGTCTTTCTCTGACTTTTGCATCTAGGGTGGGTGGCAATTGCGACTGCGGCGTTTCATGGCTATCGGGCGCATTGGCGGTGGCACTGCTCACCTGATCAACGATCCGCTTTGGGGTTAATACGGGTTTTACTGGCTGAGCCAGCATAGCGTAAAGACTGTCCAATCCACTCATAGCGCCTCCTTGGTTTATGACCACTTAACCCTTTATCGGCAGGGGCTGCTCAATATTTAGACTATACGCCGATTGAAGCCTATGCGCGACACTCTACTTTGGCCAATATCTGTGTTGCGCCTTAGTGACGAGTGCAAGTTTGCTAGGGCTGGCCTTGTGTTGGCAGCTTAGGCGAATGCCCTGTTCAAGCTCTGCTGTGGTGAGTTTATCCAGATCATAATCATTGGGGCTGGGCGCCTGCTCGACAAACCTTAGTTTACACAGGCCGCAGCGTCCGCCACCGCCACATTGGGTTCTTAGCCTTTCACTCCCTCGATTAATGCTTTCTAAATAAGTGCCATTGAGCTCAGTAAATTCGGCAAGAGGCTGATTGTCCTGAGTATAAAGCGCCAGTTTTCCTGTTGCGGCCTTACGTCTAAAGAAAGGGAGTGATAACTGACTTTGATGGAATTTATGCCCAAGAATGTAGATACCCGTAAGACCTAATAACAGCGCGGCAATGCTGACGAGTTGTACCAATAAGTGGTTAAAACCAATGCCATTATCGGGAGCATAATCCATAAAATGCAGTATAAAGAGCAGATCTTTAAGATCCGATTGGCGATTTTGGTGGGCAAGAACCAGGCCTGAGGCTGTGTCGATATAAATCCGAGTGCCGACTTTGTCCGCGGCTGTCAGCATAGCAACTGGGCCACTGGCGTCGAATGGCGTTTCATGGGTGAGGATTTGCGGTGCGCTGAGTTCACCAGGGCCTGAGTAACTCTGTTTGGCAATAGCGAGTATCTCGGCATCATGCAAGGATAGCGGTTGGAGTGAGTCCGCCCAAAACCAGCGGTTTTGCTGAGTTGTTGTGAGGGCATACACTGCGCGGCTAAGTACTGAAGTCAACTTAAGCTCGATAATGCCTTCTGCTTGGTATTGTTGCAGTAGTTTTGCTGTAGGAGCGAGAGGCGAATTGAAGCTCTGAGCTTTAGCGGCGATACGATATTGATTAGCATCCAGAAACTGCTCGTCAATTAGGTTAAAGGCCAGTCCTGTTACGATCCAAATCAACAGTTGTAGGCCAACAATAAGTGATAGCCATTTGTGTAGAGTTTGCATCACTAAACTGATATGGCGTTTACTCTCAGCATTCCGTTTGTTTGAGAAGCTCATTTTGGCTCCTCTTGGGAGTTAGTATTGCGAAAACTGATATAGCTCAACGCGATACCAAAGAGTGCGGTCAATAGGGCGAGTGTACTCATTACCGTGAGTAACGGGTTCTGCACATTCTCCCGAGTCTTGTAGTCCATAATGTGCAGCATCCACATTATATCGAACAGCCGCCAGTAATTATGTCGAGCGCTGACCAATTGTCCTGTGACCGCGGAGATATAGAGTGTCGAGTTCATTGCATCGTCCAACTCCAACTGCCATACAGGTAATGCGCGGAGGGAGATTTCATTCGGTGCTGTTTGCTGGTGGAGTGTTGAATGGATGATCTTAGCCTTGCCCGTATATAGTTGCTGAGCGGTGTCGAGTGCTTGTTGTTGATTTAAGAGGGGTAATAATTCTCCCGTCACAGTGCTAAAATGCTGTAATTTCCCCGCTATTTTGGCGCTATAAAAGAGTGTGCTTTGGTGAGCATATAAATTGATTTCTGTTGCATCTGGGTGAGTTTTGATGAAATCCGTCAAGCTATAAGCGGGAGCTTCTACATGGAAAATTGCGGCATTGTTCTTGTTTGCCAGAGGTTTGCCACGGATAAACTCGATATCCATCCATACCATATAAGCACCTGTTGCAATCCATATTAACAATTGAAAGGCGGCGAGGAGTGCAAACCATTTGTGGTAGGTGCGGATCTGAGTTGCGGTCATAGGCGATTTATTTTGAGTTAATCCCATGGGAGTTTTGATCTTCCTCGCAATCGTGAAATAAAAATACTCACCTAATTGCAGAATAAATCTACAACCAAAAATAAAATTTCAGCTATTTATGCTGAAATTTTACACTTTACGGGATCACAAAAAGGTTAATTTTAGGTTTGTTTTGTTACGCGTTGTGAGTCTAGCGTGATTTACCTATGAGGAAAATCCCACATTTACCGAAATTTTGTGGCAGAAATTTCATTGCAACTGCCTGAAAGCAAAAGGCTGCTGTTTTTTTGTCCGCTTTTTATTTCTATGGTTTCCACCGTTTAGCTGATTTTAAGCTGCTCATTTTATCAAAACATTGTCGCTAAGTTATGGGGTCAACATGCTGCTAACCCGCTTGCCGACTGGCTTTATAAAAGGATCCCATCCCTTGACAATGCTTGTCGACTATCCCTAAACTTAGCATTTGTGGGAAATAGTGGATATTTGTGGATCAAAAAGCAAAGGATAGGATGAATTAGCGTGTTTCGTGGAGCCAGTGCTATCAACTTAGATACAAAGGGACGGATCGCTATTCCAGTGCGATACCGCGAACCTTTGCAACTAGAGCACCAGGGCCGCATTGTCATCACAGTCGATATTCAATCTGCGTGTTTGCTCCTTTATCCCCTCCACGAATGGGAGTTGATTGAAGCTAAGTTGCTCAAGCTTTCGGATACAGATAAAACCCAACGATCCCTTAAGCGCATGTTGCTGGGCTATGCCCATGAGGTGGAGCTGGACGGCAACGGACGCATATTACTGCCACCACCGCTAAGGCAATATGCCAATTTAGATAAGCGCATCATGCTGGTGGGACAGTTAAACAAATTTGAGCTGTGGGATGAGCAAGCTTGGCTGCAGCAAATTGATGAGTGTCAGGAAACGATTCGAAGCGAGGAGCTTGCTAACAACGAGCGTCTGGCGGATTTTTCACTCTAACGAGTCGCATAATTAAATAAGAAGAAATTAATGAGTCAAGAATTTGCCCATTTATCCGTTTTGCTCGAAGAAACGGTTGGCGGTTTAAACATTAAAGACGATGGCATCTATATTGATGGCACGTTTGGCCGCGGTGGTCATTCAAGACAAGTATTGCAAAGACTGGGTGAAAACGGACGCCTGATTGCGATCGACCGCGATCCTCAGGCTATTGAAGCTGCTAAACAATTTGCCGATGATCCCCGTTTTCAAATCGTACACGGTGGCTTTGGTCAGTTAGCCGATTACGTCGAAGAGCTTGGTCTGGTTGGCAAGATTGATGGTGTGTTACTCGACTTAGGCGTGTCCTCACCGCAGCTCGATGATGCGGAACGTGGTTTTAGCTTTTTGCGTGATGGTCCACTCGACATGCGCATGGACAATAGCCAAGGTGAAACTGCTGCCCAGTGGTTAGCCCGTGCTGAAATTGAAGATATGGCATGGGTATTCAAAACCTATGGCGAAGAGAAAAATGCTCGTCATATTGCCCGTTGCATTGCCGCCGACCGCGATAAAACCCCGTTTTTACGTACCAAAGATTTAGCCGATTTAATTGCGCGGATCACCAAAAATAAAGAGCGTAATAAACACCCTGCCACCCGGGTGTTTCAGGCAATACGTATCTATATCAATAGTGAGTTAGATCAAATTGATCAAGCACTTGAAGGTGCATTAACCGTGCTTGCTCCGCAGGGCCGCTTATCGATTATCAGCTTTCACTCCTTAGAAGACCGCATAGTGAAGCGATTTATCCGCCGCCACAGTCAAGGTGAGAGTGTTCCTCATGGTTTACCCATCACTGAAGATCAGATTAATAAGTCGCGTAAGCTACGCGCCATTGGCAAGGCGATTATGCCATCCGATGAGGAAATTGAACGCAATGCAAGAGCCCGTAGTTCGGTATTACGCATTGCCGAGCGACTAGATTATTAGAGGGCAAGTAAATGAGTAAGCCCTCATTGAGTCTACCACAGGTTGTATTACACGACCTTTGGCAACACAAATGGATTTTGTTACTTGCCCTGCTCGTGCTCAGTAATGCTGTGGCTGTGGTGTATACCAGCCATGTGAGTCGCAAACTCACTACTGAATGGGATCTGCTATTGCAGGAGCGTGACAGGTTAGATATCGAGTGGCGCAATTTATTATTGGAAGAGCAATCCCAAACGGAGCATAGCCGAATTACGCGGATTGCATCGAAGGATCTCAACATGAGTCGCCCATTACCCAGCGAAGAAGTTGTGGTAAAGGTGCCGTGAACATAGGGAAGATATGATTAGGCAAGCAAAAACCAAACAGGCAAGCAAAAAGCAAAAGCCACAACTGATCCATTGGCGGTTATACGTCGTGGTTGGTTTTGTATTTGCGATGTTTTCAAGCCTGGTGGGTCGTGCTGCTTATATCCAAATTATTGAGCCTGATAAGCTTCGCCATGAGAGCGATATGCGTACTTTACGTACTACCAGTCGTGAGGTACAGCGTGGCTTAATTACTGATCGCAATGGGGATATGCTGGCGGTGAGTGTGCCAGTGCGTGCAGTGTGGGCAGATCCAAAGCAAGTTAACGATAGCAATGGCTTTACAGATATGCGCCGTTGGCAAGCACTGGCTGACGTGTTACACGAACCCGTTGAAGACGTACTCGATAAAGTCCGTAGCAATCCAACCAAACGTTTTACCTACCTTAAGCGTCAAGTGACTCCCGCAGTGGCTGACTACATCACTCAGCTTAAATTGCCTGGGGTATTTTTAAAGTCTGAGTCTCGCCGTTACTATCCCGGTGGTGAGATAACTGCCCAGCTTATCGGTATCACTAATATCGATGATGTGGGTATTGAAGGCGTTGAAAATGCCTATAACAGTTGGCTTACTGGTACGCCATCCAAACAAAAAGTGCGTAAGTCACGTGATGGTCATGTGGTTGAGCGCCTCGATATCGTCCAAGAAGGCGAAAGCCCAAATGATCTTGTCCTGAGTATCGACCATAGGATCCAGCAGCTTGCCTATCGAGAGTTAAAGCGCACCACAGAAATGAACCAAGCGACATCAGGATCGATTGTGGTACTCGATATCCACACAGGTGAAGTGTTAGCGATGGCGAATACGCCCTCCTTCAACCCTAATTCCCGTGATAATTTTCAAACCTTCAGAATGCGTAACCGCGCGATGACGGACACCTTCGAGCCCGGCTCGACCATTAAACCCTTTGTGGTTGCGGCGGCGTTAGAAGCGGGCACCGTTAAATCCACCGATGTGATCCCAACCTCTCCAGGTTGGATGCGTTTAGGTGGACGCCAAGTGCGTGATGCATCTAACTACGGTGATATGACGCTAGCGCGTATTTTGGCCAAATCCAGTAACGTGGGCATTAGTAAATTAGCACTGTCGATACCTGTACAGCAGTTACTCGGCACTTATCAATCCATGGGATTAGGTAGTTTTTCAGGGATTAACTTAACGGGAGAAAGCGCAGGCCTTATCCAAGATCGCCACCGTTGGTCTGACTTTGAGCGTGCCACTTTATCCTTTGGTTACGGCTTAACCGCGACGACGCTGCAGTTAGCGCGGATGTACGCGACTTTAGGCAATGGCGGCACTTTATATCCAGTATCGATTTTAAAACTTAAAAAGCCGCCCGAAGGTGAACGGGTGATTTCAGAAGAAGTAGCCAGAGACGTGCTGCAAATGATGGTGGGTGTCACCGAAAAAGGTGGTACAGGTACGCTTGCGCATATCGATGGTTATCCCGTCGCAGGTAAGTCAGGCACCAGCCGTAAGGCGGTAGCCGGTGGTTATGGTGATGATTATGTTGCGTTATTTGCAGGCGTTGCGCCGGTGAATAATCCCAAACTCGCTATCGTCGTTGTGGTCAATGAACCTAAGGGCGATCTCTATTATGGTGGTTCAGTGGCAGGGCCTGCTTTCGCTAAGGTGATGTCAGGCGCACTGCAAATGTTAAATGTTGAACCCATTTCCGATAAAGAACAGGTGCAATTGGCGGGTCTCGCCGGGAGAACTGAATAATGTTATTAAGGGATCTACTCGCCCCTTGGTTCCCCTACGCGGGTGAACAAACCTTCCAAGATTTGACTCTAGATAGCCGCGCAATACGTCGCGGCGATGTGTTTTTAGCGCTGCCAGGACACAAGGTCGATGGTCGTCAGTTTATCGATAAGGCCTTAGCCCAAGGTGCGGCTGCAGTGTTAGTGCATACGGATAATCCCCAAGAGCAGGGCAAAGTTATTGCGGCTGAGCAAGGCGTACAGATTTATTTCTATGAGTTAGCGAAGCACGTTTCAGCGGTGGCTGCGGTGCGTTATCCCGTTGTTCAAGGTCAAGCTATGGCCATTGTGGGTATTACAGGGACTAATGGCAAAACTTCGACAAGCCAATTGTGCGCGCAATTAGTGACGCTACTTGAGGGTAAAGCGGCGGTGATGGGCACGCTCGGTAATGGCCTGTGGGGCGAGTTAGTCGATAGCGGTAATACGACCGCCGATGCCATTACTTTAATGCGCCAACTTAATGAATTTGCAGATAAAGGTGTAAATACCTGTGCGATGGAAGTTTCGAGCCATGGTTTAGTCCAAGGGCGAGTCGATGCAGTGCCCTTCGATGTCGCGGTATTTACTAACCTGACCCGTGATCACTTGGACTACCACGGTGATATGGAAAACTATGCCGCGGCCAAGCAAATGCTGTTTCGCTTCGACTCTCTGCGCCACGGCCTACTGAATCTCGATGATCCCGTGGGCATCGCTTGGTTATCCGAGCTGGCAAACGTCCCTGCGAAAATGTGGGGCTTTAGCATTGAAGCGCATACCGATGCGACGTTTTACACTAAGAATGCCCAATTCAATGACCAAGGCGTGCAGGCAACCTTAGTCTGGCCCGAGGGCGAAATCGATATTCGTTCCCCGTTATTAGGCGCCTTTAACCTCTCGAATTTACTCGCTGCACTATCCGCCCTGTATTTACAGGGAATGGATATGCGTGCATTAGCTGCCAAAGTGCCTTACTTAGTGCCCGTTGCTGGCCGTATGGAACGTTTTACCACCGCGGACAACATCACCTTAGTCGTCGATTATGCCCACACCCCCGATGCGATTGAACAGGCACTTAATGCCCTGCGTCGTCACTGTGCAGGGGAGCTTTGGTGCGTGTTTGGCTGTGGTGGCGACCGTGATAAGGGTAAGCGGCCATTAATGGGACGTGCGGCGGAGCAATTTGCCGATCGCATTATGGTGACTAGCGATAATGCCCGCAGCGAAGATCCTAACCAAATTATTACCGATATTATCCAAGGGCTGACTCACCCAGAGCGAGCGCTGACCGAGGTTGACCGTGTTGCTGCGATTAAACAAGTCGTGGCACAGGCTAAATCTGGAGATGTGATTTTGCTTGCGGGCAAAGGCCATGAAACTTACCAAGAGGCGGCAGGTGTGCGTCATGACTATGATGAACGCGCTCTGGCACGTCAGTTATCGGAGCAACGCTAATGATCCCAATTTCCCTCGGGGCACTGAGTCAACACTTAGGTGCGCATCGAGTCGGTGACGATGTCACTATCCAAGCATTAAGCAGCGATAGCCGTAAAATCGGCCCCGCGACCCTTTTCGTCGCCTTAAAGGGTGAGCGGTTTGATGGCCATGATTTTGCGGCCACGGCAATTGAAAATGGCGCCATTGCATTACTGGTTGAACGTGAATTGGCCTTTGATATTCCGCAGCTAATTGTTGCCGATTGCCAAAAGGCCATGGGCGCGATTGGCGCCTATGTCCGCGACCAAGTGAATCCTATTTGTGTGGCATTAACTGGCTCTAACGGCAAAACCAGCGTGAAAGAGATGATTGCCACTATTTTGTCGGCTAAGCATCAAGTACTTTACACCGCGGGTAATTTTAATAATGAAATCGGCGTACCTTTAACCCTACTGCGCTTAACGCCCGAAGATAAGTATGGGGTATTTGAGTTAGGGGCTAACCATAAAGGCGAGATTGATTACACCTCTGCTTTGGTCCGTCCGCATGTAGCGTTAGTCAATAACGTCGGCAGTGCCCACTTAGAAGGATTTGGTTCACAGGCCGGCGTTGCCCAGGCGAAATCGGAAATCTATAACCATCTACAACAAGGCGGCACTGCGATTATTAATGCCGACGACGCCTTTGCTGATGTGATGCGTGTTAAAGCCAAGCATTATAAGCAATTGAGCTTCTCCCAGCAGGAAGGCGCGGCGAAACGCCAAATCGATGTGATTGCCACTGGCCATAAAGCCAATAGCGATGGTTGTTACCGCTTTATTCTTAATTATGCGGGTGAGTCCTGCGAAGTGACCTTACCTTTAGCGGGACGTCATCAAGTCAGCAACGCCTTAGCTGCTGCAAGTGTTTGTATCGCATTAGGATTAACTCTAAAAGAGATCGCCGAAGGCTTAAGCAAACTGATCCCTGTGAAGGGACGTATGCAGCCGACTCAATTAGGCCGAGTCCGTTTAATCGATGATAGCTATAACGCTAACCCTGTATCCGTGGGGGCGGCTATCGCTTGGTTAAAGGAAATTTCTGAAAATCGTTGTTTGGTACTGGGAGATTTGGGCGAATTAGGCGACAATGCGCCCCTTTTACACGCTGAACTGGGACAACTGGCAAAGCAACAGGGGATCGATGCCCTGTTCTGTACTGGCACCTTGACTCAGCATACTAGCCAAGCTTTCGGGGCGGAGCACCATGACAGCGTGGCGACGTTAGTAGAAAAACTCATAAAACACATCAACCAGTTGCCGGGACAGGTGACGGTTTTAGTTAAAGGTTCACGAAGTGCCGCAATGGAGCGGGTCGTGGATGGCCTAACAGTAGCCTTCGGGCGTGGGGAGTTAGTGTAGATGCTGGTGTATCTGGCCGAGTATTTAACCCGTTTTCACACTGGGTTTAACGTATTTTCCTATGTGACGTTTCGAGCCATTTTGGGCTTGTTAACCGCATTAGTATTTAGTTTATGGTGGGGTCCTAAACTTATCGAGCGCTTACAGTTGATGCAAATTGGTCAAGTGGTGCGTAATGATGGGCCTGAGTCGCATTTCAGTAAGCGCGGAACGCCCACTATGGGTGGTTTACTGATCCTTGCGGCCATCTTTATCAGTGTGCTGTTGTGGGGCGATCTTGGTAGCCGTTATGTGTGGGTGATGCTGTTTGTATTGGGCAGCTTCGGCATGATCGGTTTTATTGATGATTACCGCAAAGTGGTACGTAAAGATACTAAGGGATTAATTGCGCGCTGGAAGTATATTCTGCAATCTTTAGCAGCGTTAATTATTGCCTTTTTTCTTTACACTACAGCCGCTAATCCTGGCGAAACGCAATTAGTCGTACCTTTCTTTAAGGACGTGATGCCACAGCTTGGCGCTGTGTTTATCGTATTGGCCTACTTTACTATCGTGGGTTCAAGCAACGCGGTGAACTTAACCGACGGTCTCGATGGTTTGGCGATTATGCCAACTGTGATGGTGGCCGCAGCATTCGCGCTGATAGCTTATCTGTCTGGCCATGCTCAGTTTGCCAATTACCTGCATATTCCGCATTTACCTGGCTCTGGTGAGCTGGTGATCGTTTGCACCGCGATTGTGGGTGCAGGCTTAGGCTTTTTGTGGTTTAACACTTATCCAGCACAGGTCTTTATGGGCGATGTGGGCTCTCTTTCTTTAGGGGCTGCATTAGGTGCGATTGCGGTATTAGTTCGCCAAGAAATCCTGTTAGTGATCATGGGCGGGGTGTTTGTCATGGAAACCGTGTCAGTGATATTGCAGGTCGGTTCTTACAAATTACGCGGTCAACGGATATTCCGCATGGCGCCTATCCATCACCACTACGAGTTAAAAGGTTGGCCTGAACCACGCGTGATTGTCCGCTTTTGGATTATCTCTATTTTCTTAGTGTTGCTCGGCTTAGCCACGTTGAAGTTAAGGTAATCATTCATGCAAAGTCATTATTCACACATAGTATTAGGTTTGGGTGCCACAGGGCTCTCGGTAGTGCGCTATTTGTGTGGAAAAGGCATTACGCCGTTGGTGATGGATAGCCGTCGCCAGCCCCCCGGTGCCGAAACACTGGCAAGCTCATTCCCTGAGGTGCAATTAATTGCTGGCGGATTTGATTGCCGTTACTTAGTGCAAGCAACGCAAATCATTATCAGCCCAGGCATTGCGATTGATACTCCCGAAGTGCGCGCGGCACTGGATATGGGGATTGAAGTCATTGGTGATGTTGAGTTATTTGCCCGTGAAATTGCCGACCGTAAACCATGCGTGATTGGGATTACGGGCTCAAATGGCAAAACGACAGTCACCACCTTAGTGGGTGAAATGCTGCGTGAAGCAGGCATTGCTGTTGCCGTGGGCGGCAATATTGGTACTCCGGCGCTGGATTTGCTGCAAGAGAATGCGGATATTTTTGTGCTTGAGTTATCGAGTTTCCAGCTGGAAACCACCCATAGCTTGAATTGTGTGGCCTCAACCTGTTTAAACGTGACGGAAGATCATATGGACAGGTACAGCGATATGGATGCCTATCGGAAGGCCAAACTACGTTTGTATCATCAAAGCCGTTCCATCATTTTTAACCGTGATGATGCGCTGACTATCCCAACTGAACCCATGAACCAAAACAGCTTTGGTTTAGCGCCGCCTGAAGGCGACGAGTGGGGCATTTGCGACAGCAAGATTTATCACGGCCACAGTGAAATCATGCCAATCACCGAAGTGTCGCTGATTGGTAGCCATAACCATGCCAACCTACTTGCTGCAATGGCGCTGGTCTACGCGGTGGGTGTGGATAAGCAAGTGATGGCCAAAGTCGCTCGCACCTTTACTGGCCTTTCTCACCGTTGCGAAGTGGTAGGGGTCAAAGGTGGTGTGACTTATGTGAATGACTCTAAAGCAACCAATGTGGGGGCTACTGTTGCGGCCCTTGATGGTTTAAGCGATCACCTCGGCGACATTATTTTGATTGCTGGCGGCGATGGTAAAGGTGCGGATTTCAGTCCACTGGCCGAGCCGTTAACAAAAGTGACTCACCTCATTACCTTAGGTAGAGATGGCAATAAGATTGCCGCGCTGAAAGAAGGCGCTATTAAGGTTGATTCAATGGCTGCCGCTGTTGCTAAGGCCGCTCAATTAGCGACTTCGGGTGATATTGTGTTGTTGTCGCCCGCCTGTGCAAGTCTGGATATGTACAGCAACTTTATGGCCCGTGGTGATGATTTTAGAAGCCAAGTGGAGCGACTCGATGGCGAGTGATGCAAGACAGCTCAGCCTGTTTGGGCGAGTGCTGAATGCACTGCCTAACTGGCAACGAGATACCGAAGTCCCGGGCGCACAATTGTACGATCGGGCTTTGCTCACTGCTGTTTTGTCTTTGATTGGCTTTGGTTTTGTAATGGTGATGTCGGCCTCTATGCCCGAGGCACAAACACTGACGGGTAACCCATTCCATTTTATGACTCGCCATGTGGGTTATCTGTTGGGATGTTTAGTGATTGCCGCATTTGTGCTGAGGGTTGAAATGCAAACTTGGCAGCGGATGAGCCCTATCATGCTGCTGGTTGTATTTTTGATGTTACTGGCAGTACTGGTTGTGGGAACTACCGTAAACGGCGCGACCCGTTGGTTATCAATCGGCCCAATCCGTATTCAAGTGGCCGAGGTCGCTAAGTTTGCGTTTTCTGTGTACATGGCGGGCTATCTGGTGCGTCGTCATCAGGAAGTGCGTGAAAATGCTAAGGGCTTCTATAAGCCGATTGCGGTATTTGCGATTTACGCGATTTTGATTTTGATGCAGCCCGACTTAGGCACTGTGGTGGTGTTGTTCGTCGGCACTGTTGGACTGTTGTTTCTCGCGGGTGCTCGGTTGCTGGACTTTTTCGCGCTGATCTTTGCTGGCATTTTAGCTTTCGTCGCGCTGGTACTGCTCGAGCCTTATCGTATGCGCCGGGTGACATCGTTTTTAGACCCTTGGCAAGATCCGTTTGGTAGTGGCTACCAGTTAACCCAATCGCTGATGGCCTACGGCCGGGGTGATTGGTTCGGCCAGGGCCTTGGCAACAGTATTCAAAAGTTGGAGTACCTCCCCGAGGCGCATACCGACTTTATCTTTGCCGTGATTGGTGAAGAGTTAGGGTTTATCGGCATTATCGCGGTGCTATCCGTGTTGCTGTTTGTGGCATTAAGGGCCATTCGCCTCGGCAATTTATGCCTGGTGATGGATAAAGCCTTCGAAGGTTATCTGGCCTATGCCATTGGGATTTGGATCTGTTTTCAGACCGTCGTTAATGTGGGTGCAAGCATTGGTATGTTACCTACTAAAGGGTTAACACTGCCCTTTGTGAGTTATGGCGGTAGTAGTTTATGGGTCATGACGGCGGCGGCAATGACATTGCTACGCATCGATTATGAGCGGCGCATGAGTTTAGTTCAGGCCGTGCAAGGGAGATTGAAGTAATGACCGACGCGGGTAAACGTATTTTAGTCATGGCAGGCGGCACGGGTGGACATGTGTTCCCGGCGCTCGCGGTGGCAAAATATTTAGCGCAGCAAGGTTGGCAAGTGCGTTGGTTAGGCACCGCCGACCGCATGGAGGCGCGTTTAGTGCCTCAGTATGGCTTCGACATCGATTTTATCGACATTAAGGGCGTGCGTGGCAATGGCTTAGTGCGTAAATTGGCGGCGCCTTTTAAAGTGGTGCGCTCGATTCTGCAAGCCAAGGCAGTGATTGCCGAATTTAAACCCGATGTGGTGCTAGGGATGGGCGGTTTTGCCAGTGGCCCTGGTGGTGTGGCCGCGAAATTAGCGGGCGTGCCTTTAGTGTTGCATGAGCAAAATGCCATTCCGGGAATGACCAATAAATTACTCTCGCGGATTGCTAGCCAAGTATTATGCGCCTTTAAAAATACCTTCACTCAAGTTAAGGCAAAGGTGGTGGGTAACCCCATCCGTCGCGAGTTAATTGCCTTAGGTGCCGAGCCTAAGCAAGCCGCGGATGATGCCTTAAAAGTCTTGGTGGTAGGCGGCAGCTTAGGCGCCAAAGTCTTTAACGACTTAATGCCTGAAGTCGTGGCTGCGCTCAGTAAACAGCAGTCGATTACGGTTTGGCATCAAGTGGGTAAGGATAATCTGACAGGAGTCAAGTCGGCTTATCAACAGCAAGGACAAGAGGGCGGCGTTAACGTTGCCGAATTTATTGATGACATGGAAGCCGCTTATCGCTGGGCAGATGTGGTATTGTGCCGCGCTGGCGCGCTGACGGTATCCGAGTTAGCGGCGGTGGGACTTCCGAGTATTCTGGTGCCTTATCCCCATGCAGTGGATGATCACCAAACCCGTAACGCTCAAGTATTGGTTGAGGCTGGCGCCGCTTTCCTATTGCCACAGGCCATCTTGGACGTGAATAAGCTGGTGAGTAAATTACAGTTACTCGCCAATGACAGAGCAGAATTAGCCCAAATGGGCCAAAGAGCGAGAGATGTTGCCGTACTGGATGCAACCGAACAGGTGGCCCAAGTGTGTATCGCTCTCGCCGAGAAAGGATAGGTATGACTAAGACAGAAAGATACTTACAGCTAAGAAGTATGATCCCAGAAATGCGCCGGATTAAGCGTATTCATTTCGTCGGCATTGGCGGCGCGGGCATGGGCGGGATCGCTGAAGTATTAGTAAACGAAGGGTATGTTGTCAGTGGTTCTGACATCGCGCAAAACGCCGTGACTGACAGACTCTGCCTGCTGGGCGCGAAAATTCATATCGGCCATGGCGCCGATAACGTGCAGCAAGCCGATGTGGTGGTGGTCTCGACCGCGATTAATTCTGAGAATCCAGAGATTATTGCGGCGAAGGAATTGCGTATTCCTATCGTGCGCCGCGCTGAAATGTTGGCTGAGTTGATGCGTTATCGCCATGGTGTAGCGATTGCAGGAACTCACGGTAAAACCACGACCACCAGTTTGATTGCCAGTTTGTATGGTCAAGCGGGGCGCGATCCAACTTTTGTTATCGGTGGTTTACTTAACAGCGCTGGCACCAATGCCCGCTTAGGCACGAGTCGTTATCTGATTGCCGAAGCAGACGAAAGTGATGCGAGCTTCCTGCATCTGCAACCTATGGTCAGCGTAGTGACGAATATCGAAGCCGATCATATGGATACCTACGGTGGTGATTTTGAAAAGCTCAAATCGACCTTCGTCGACTTTTTGCATAACCTGCCATTCTATGGCGTGGCTGTCGTCTGTATTGATGATCCAGTCGTACGTGAGATTATGCCGCGTATAGGTCGTCATATGATCACCTATGGCTTCAGTGATGATGCCGACGTGCAGGCGCTGAATTTCCATCAGCAGGGTCACCAATGTCGCTTTACCGTCAGACGTAAAGGCAAAGAAGATTTAGATCTGCTGCTTAATCTGCCGGGTCAGCACAATGTATTAAATGCACTGGCAGCGATTGCCGTGGCGACAGAAGATGAAATTGATGATAGCGCCATCATTCAAGCCTTGGCTGAATTCCAGGGTATTGGTCGTCGTTTCCAACACTTAGGCAAGTTCGCGACGCCAAAGGGCGAAGTGATGTTAGTGGATGATTATGGTCACCACCCCAGCGAAGTGGCGGCGACCATTAAAGCGGCGCGTGCAGGCTGGCCTGACAAACGTTTAGTGATGGCTTATCAGCCACACAGATACACTCGTACCCGCGATCTGTACGAAGACTTTATTGAAGTGTTATCTCAGGTAGATTGCTTGCTATTGCTCGATGTGTATAGTGCCGGTGAAGCACCGATCCCCGGTGCCGATGGTCGGGCTCTATGCCGTTCGATTCGTTTGCGTGGGCAGTTAGACCCCATCTTTATTGCTAGCCCAGATCAGTTAGCCGAAGTGCTACCCGATGTGTTGCAGGAAGGGGATTTATTGTTGACCCAAGGTGCAGGTAATATAGGTGCCTTGTCGCGTCAGTTAGCCGCCACTGAATTAGGCTTTAGCACGGCTGTGACAACCGAGGTAAAACCTTGATGAATTGCGTGACAACTTGGATTTAAAGGAAATGTTGATCCGAGGTTTTAGCGCTATATAATGGCCGGTTTTCTGTGGTTTTTAGTAGTGTCGTTGAAGGGTGGAAACAAACGTGTCTTGGAGTGATAAGAGGCGACACTGGCGGGCGAGGATGTCACGGGTTAATTGGTACTTGTGGAGTGGGATTGGTTTTTTATGGTTAGTCATTGGTAGTTTTGTTTTTGGCGGCTACCTGCTACATAAGTTTTTAAATGATGCCAGCACTTTGCCCATTGAAGCGGTCGCCATTAAAGGTGAGCGGACTTACACCACAGATAGGGATATACAAATTGCACTACAGGATTTAATGCAGCGGAGTTTTTTTAGTGCTGACATCACCTTAGTGCAACAGGCATTAGAAGCTTTACCTTGGGTGTATCGTGCGTCAGTGAGACGTGAATGGCCTGCGAAACTCAGGGTGTATTTACAGGAGCAACAACCGGTCGCCCATTGGAATGGTACCGCTTGGCTCAATGTGCATGGTGAAGTGTTTGAAGCGCCATCGCACCCTGAGTTAGAGCATCTGCCTTATTTATCTGGGCCAGATGATATGGGGACCGAAGTGTTAACCGCCTACGCGCAGGTTAACTCGCTACTGAAGATTAATGGCTTTACCTTAGCCAATTTGAGTTTAACACCACGTCATGCGTGGCACGCGACACTAGGTAACGGTATTGTTTTAGACCTAGGTCGAGAAGATAAAATGGCAAGGATACAAAGGTTTATCACTGTTTACCCATTATTGGCGAAACAAGATAAACCGATTGCCAGAGTGGATTTGCGCTACGACACAGGGTTGGCCGTAGGCTGGGGCGATGCACAAACAAGAGAGCCGATAATTAATGACCAAAAACCAAGATAGAAATCTGATCGTCGGATTGGACATAGGAACCTCTAAAGTCGCAGTGATCATAGGCGAAGTTCTGCCCGATGGCGAAATCAGCATAGTCGGCCTTGGTAACCACCCTTCAAGGGGCATGGATAAAGGTGGCGTTAACGATTTAGACTCCATCGTGCGCAGTGTGCAACGCGCGCTCGATCAAGCGGAATTAATGGCAGATTGCCAAGTATCATCGGTTTACCTAAGCATTTCCGGTAAACATATCGCCTGCCAAAACGAAAATGGCATGGTGTCGATTAACGATGAAGAAGTGACACAGGAAGACGTTGACAACGTGATCCACACTGCGCGCTCAGTGAAAATCCCGACAGAACGTCGTATTCTGCATGTGTTACCGCAGGAATACGCAATTGACGTACAAGACGGCATTCGCAGCCCTATCGGCATGTCAGGCATGCGGATGGAAGCCAAGGTACACATAGTGACCTGCGCCAATGATATGGCGAAGAACATCACTAAGAGTGTTGAGCGCTGTGGTTTGAAGGTTGATGACTTAGTGTTCTCAGGCATTGCGTCGGCGGATGCGGTGTTAACCTTCGATGAAAAAGACTTAGGTGTGTGTATCGTCGATATCGGCGGTGGCACGACGGACATCGCTGTGTACACCAATGGTGCGCTACGTCATTGCGCGGTTGTGCCCGTTGCGGGTAACCAAGTGACCAACGATATCGCGAAGATTTTCCGCACGCCATCGTCACACGCTGAACAAATTAAAGTGCAGTTCGCCTGTGCGCGCAGCTCCATGGTGAGCCGCGAAGACAGTATCGAAGTGCCTTCGGTGGGTGGTCGCCCATCGCGTAGCATGTCGCGCCATACTTTGGCCGAAGTGGTTGAGCCAAGATATCAAGAGCTGTTTGAGTTAGTGCTCAAGGAGCTGAAAGACAGTGGTTTAGAAGATCAAATCGCCGCAGGTATCGTGTTAACAGGTGGTACGGCGTCGATTCAAGGCGTGGTGGACATTGCGGAGGCAACCTTTGGTATGCCTGTTCGCGTCGCCTCACCATTGCCAGTTAAAGGGTTATACGAATACGTGGATCAGTCTATTTACTCCACTGGGGTTGGATTGCTTCACTACGGTGCAAGACGGGTGCTTGAGCGTCAATTCGAGCGTCCTGAGCGTCAAGGGGTTACCAGTGCTTGGAATCGGGTCCAAAGCTGGTTTAAGGGTGAATTTTAATAACGCAGGCAACACGGAGATCAGACAATGTTTGAGATCATGGACACTCACTCAGACGACGCGGTGATTAAAGTCATCGGCGTTGGCGGCGGCGGCGGTAACGCTGTCGAACATATGGTCAAACACAACATTGAAGGTGTTGAGTTTGTCGTTACCAACACAGACGCACAGGCGCTACGTAAATCTGGCGCTGGCTCAACGATTCAATTAGGTCGCGATGTCACTAAAGGTCTTGGCGCTGGCGCCAACCCCGAAGTGGGTCGCGCCGCAGCGGAAGAAGACCGCGAAAACATTCGTGCAGCGATCAAAGGCTCAGACATGATCTTTATCGCCGCCGGTATGGGCGGTGGTACTGGTACAGGTGCTGCGCCAGTTGTTGCTCAAATCGCTCGTGAAGAAGGCATCTTAACGGTTGCGGTCGTAACTAAGCCTTTCCCTTTCGAAGGCAAAAAGCGCATGGCTTATGCCGAGCAAGGTATCGCTGAGCTTGCTAAGCACGTGGATTCGTTAATCACTATCCCTAACGAAAAATTATTAAAAGTATTGGGTCGTGGTACGTCATTACTCGATGCGTTTGCCGCAGCGAATAACGTGTTACTCGGCGCAGTACAAGGTATTGCTGAGCTGATTACTCGCCCAGGTCTGATTAACGTCGACTTTGCGGACGTGAAAACCGTTATGTCTGAAATGGGTAATGCCATGATGGGGACTGGTGTTGCGCGTGGTGAAGACCGTGCAGAAGAAGCGGCTGAAGCTGCTGTAGCCAGCCCATTATTAGAAGACATCGACTTAGCCGGTGCCCGTGGTGTGTTAGTTAACATTACTGCAGGTATGGACATGAGCATCGAAGAATTTGAAACTGTTGGTAACCATGTTAAAGCTTATGCTTCTGACAATGCTACCGTGGTTGTGGGTGCGGTTATCGACCCAGAAATGAGCGACGAACTGCGCGTAACCGTAGTTGCAACGGGTATTGGTGCTGAAAAGCGTCCTGATATTCAATTGGTTTCTAAGCCTGCACCACGTCCAGAACCTGTGGTTGTGGAACCAAAAGTTGAAGCTTATGTCGAAGAAGCAACTCATGTGAGCTATGCGGCGCCAAAGGGTAACGTATTACCTGCATCGCCAGCACCTGCTCCTGCGCCAGCGCCTTCAACAAAGCATGAATTGGATTACTTAGATATCCCAGCGTTTTTGCGTAAGCAAGCTGATTAAAACAGGTATTTGAGTCCAGCGTATCGGGTGATGTATTGCTCTATCGGCAATACCACCCAATGACGACATTTGTATGACATAGCTAACTTATGTTACTATGTCGAACCTATGTGGTCGTTTTGCTGCCGCTGTGTGCGCAAATATTAGGCTTAATTATTGAAATCTAAACGGGTAACTGAATGATATTTCAAAGAACTGTTCAAAAAATGGTGAAAGCTACCGGAGTCGGTTTGCACTCTGGGAATAAAGTCACCTTGAGCATTATGCCCGCACCAGTCAATACAGGGATCGTACTTGTGCGTACCGATATGAGTCCTGCCGTTGCTATTCCAGCAAAGGCGGAACAAGTTCGCGAAACCACGATGTGCACGGCACTTGTCAATGACGAAGGTATTCGTATTTCGACTATTGAGCATTTATTTGCAGCCTTAGCGGGTTTAGGCATTGATAACGCCGTAATCGAAGTGGACGCCCCTGAAATCCCAATTATGGATGGCAGTGCGAGCCCATTTGTCTTCTTACTTCAGTCTGCGGGTATCAAAGAGCAGGCTGCACCTAAGAAGTACTTAAAGATTAAACGCCCTGTGCGTGTTGAAGACGGTGATAAGTGGGCCGAGCTGAAGCCATTCAAAGGCTTTAGAGTCAACTTCAAAATTGACTTTGCTCACCCTGAAATTGCCCGTAGTCAACAGCATGTGGTGATGGACTTCTCTACTTCTGCTTTTGTTAAAGACATTAGCCGCGCTCGTACTTTTGGTTTTATGCGTGATATTGAGTATCTGCGTGCAAATAACCTAGCATTAGGTGGCAGCATGGAAAACGCAGTTGTACTTGATGAATATCGCGTCCTCAACCCCGACGGCCTGCGTTATGAGGATGAGTTCGTTAAGCACAAAATTTTAGATGCGTTTGGTGATCTCTATGTGGCAGGACACGCCATTCTTGGTGAGTTTACTGCCTATAAAACGGGTCATGCTCTGAATAACCAGTTAGTACGTGCCTTATTGGCGCAGCAAGATGCGTGGGAGTTAGTGAGCTTTGAGAAAGAAGCCGATGTCCCCGTTAGCTTTGCTGTACCTGGTGGCGCGGTCTTCGCTTAATTGCGTCTGATGTTTACTTATTACGGCTGGCCAATGTGGCCAGCCGTTTTAGTTTTTCGCCTAGTGTCCCGCTCACATTTTCTGCAAGTGCGGCAATATGTTCTGCAGCGGCTGGACTCAATGCCTTATGCGCTTGTTTCGGCTTTGCGTCATACAATGCTAATCTCGGGTTGACTTTAACTTCAATTGCGGTAAGGATTGGGAGCGTTTCTGCTTGAAGCTGCGCGAGTAGTTTCGGCTTTTGGAAATTAATTCGTGCGGCCCATGCTGCCGAAGTGGTTTCAACCACAAGAACACCCTGGCGGAAATTAGCGACTTTCAGCTGCTCCGCAACAGGACCTGCGACAATCTGCTTCACGTGCTGATCCAGATATAAAAGTAGTTCCGCTTTCTCAGCTATGTCGGGTAATGTGCCTGATTGGTGTAGTAATTGGCTGAGATCCTGAGGGGGCTTTTTCATATGATAATAAGATGGCTGAATTAGGCTATGAGTGTAACAGTATTTATTCAAGGTCGGAATGGCGTTACGCGCTGGCAACCCAGTAAACGCTGGTTGATCCTTCCCATGCTATTGTTAGCTACTGGTGCCGGTATTTATCAACACAACTCTGCTAAGTTTGAAAATCAGCAAGCCAGTGTTGATAACGATCGAATCCAACGCGAACAACAAAAGAAGCAAGTCTTAGAGCTTAAAAGTGCCACAGAGTCACAGCTAGCCATGCTGGCGACCCATGTCGCGCGCATGCAAGCTAAAATCACCCGTCTCGAGGCCTTAGGTCAACAAGTCGCAAAACAAAACAAATTGGATGAAGACTTTGATTTCTCATCTGAAGTTGGGGTTGGTGGTTTAAGCGAATTAGGCTCAAATATCGAAATTAGTCAGCTTATCGAAGATATGGATAAACTGGCGTCACGAATTGACAACAATAATGTTCAACTATCACTACTTGAAACAGTGTCATCTAACCACCATATAGATGCTGAACGTTATGTATCAGGGCTCCCACTCGATAAAGGTTGGTTATCGTCGCCCTACGGATTACGTAATGACCCTTTTAACGGTCGTCGAACCATGCACAAAGGGATCGATTTTACCGGTCGGGAAGGGGCTAAAGTTGTCGCGACTGCAGCAGGCGTGGTGACTTGGGCTGGGAATATGTTTGGTTATGGCGAATTGGTCGAAATCGACCATGGTAACGGTTTACGTACACGCTATGGCCATAATAAAGCTTTGTCAGTAGCTGTAGGTGATGTGGTCGCTAAAGGCGAAACCATCGCCAGTATGGGAAGCACTGGGCGCTCAACAGGGGCTCATGTGCATTATGAAGTGTTGCGTGGCGGACAGCAGATAGATCCACAAAAGTTTGTCTACCGCAAAGCAAGTTAATTGAAACATTGGCTTCTAGTTTCCATCATGGACTTGGCCTACAGAAAATAAGTGATTCAGATGTTTGGTAAATTACTGACAAAAGTATTTGGTAGTCGCAACGACCGTACCCTTAAAGGGTTACAAAAAGTAGTTAATAAGATTAATGCGCTTGAAGCCGATTATGAAAAATTAACCGATGAGCAGCTTAAAGCGAAAACCGCAGAGTTTCGTGAGCGTTTAGCTGCGGGCGCTTCATTAGATAGCATTATGGCGGAAGCGTTTGCCACCGTGCGTGAAGCATCTAAGCGTGTGTTCGAAATGCGTCACTTCGACGTGCAGTTACTCGGTGGTATGGTACTTGATAGTAACCGTATCGCTGAAATGCGTACGGGTGAAGGTAAAACTTTAACCGCAACACTGCCTGCTTACTTAAATGCCTTAACGGGCAAAGGCGTTCACGTTATTACCGTCAACGATTACTTAGCACGCCGTGATGCTGAGAATAACCGTCCACTGTTCGAATTCTTAGGTTTAACTGTTGGGATTAACGTTGCTGGCCTTAGCCAACAGGCGAAAAAAGATGCCTATAACGCCGATATTACCTACGGTACCAACAATGAATTTGGTTTCGATTATCTGCGCGACAACATGGCGTTTTCACCACAAGAGCGTGTTCAACGTCCATTACACTATGCACTGATCGACGAAGTCGACTCAATCCTTATCGACGAAGCCCGCACGCCATTGATTATCTCTGGTGCAGCGGAAGACAGCTCTGAGCTATACATCAAGATCAACACGCTTATCCCCAATCTTATCCGTCAAGATAAAGAAGACTCTGAAGAGTATGTGGGCGAAGGCGACTACACCATTGATGAAAAAGCCAAACAAGTGCACTTTACTGAACGCGGTCAAGAGAAGGTTGAAAACCTGCTGATTGAACGTGGCATGTTAGCTGAAGGCGACTCACTTTACTCAGCAGCCAATATTTCGCTACTGCACCATGTGAACGCTGCACTACGTGCTCATACCTTATTTGAGTGTGATGTGGACTATATCGTTCAAGATGGTGAAGTGATCATCGTTGATGAACACACTGGCCGAACTATGCCAGGTCGTCGTTGGTCAGAAGGTTTACATCAAGCTGTTGAAGCTAAAGAAGGTGTTCGTATTCAAAACGAAAACCAAACTCTGGCATCGATTACCTTCCAAAACTACTTCCGTTTATATGAGAAGTTAGCGGGCATGACAGGTACTGCCGATACCGAGGCGTTTGAGTTTCAACACATCTATGGTTTAGATACCGTTGTGGTGCCAACCAACCGTCCAATGGTCCGTAAGGATATGGCGGATTTAGTTTACTTAACCGCTAATGAAAAGTATCAAGCGATTATTAAAGATATCAAAGACTGCCGCGAGCGTGGCCAACCTGTATTGGTCGGTACCGTTTCTATCGAACAGTCAGAACTGTTAGCGCGCTTAATGGTGAAGGAAAAGATCCCGCACCAAGTGCTTAACGCCAAGTTCCATGAAAAAGAAGCCGAGATTGTTGCCCAAGCTGGCCGTACTGGCGCCGTAACCATTGCCACTAACATGGCGGGTCGTGGTACCGACATCGTGCTTGGTGGCAACTGGAATATGGAAATCGAGGCGCTGGAAAATCCTACCCCAGAGCAAAAAGCCAAGATCAAAGCTGATTGGCAGGTGCGTCATGACGAAGTCGTTGCCGCGGGTGGTTTACACATTCTCGGTACCGAGCGCCACGAATCACGTCGTATCGACAACCAGCTACGTGGTCGTGCGGGCCGTCAAGGTGATGCGGGCTCTTCACGTTTCTACCTGTCGATGGAAGATAGTTTAATGCGTATCTTCGCTTCTGATCGCGTCTCCGGCATGATGAAGAAGCTGGGCATGGAAGAAGGCGAAGCGATCGAACATCCATGGGTTTCCCGTGCAATCGAAAATGCTCAACGTA
The DNA here is from genome assembly GCF_012843185.1 of Shewanella sp. DNRA4. Lineage (NCBI taxonomy): Bacteria > Pseudomonadati > Pseudomonadota > Gammaproteobacteria > Alteromonadales > Shewanellaceae > Shewanella > Shewanella sp. DNRA4. The sequence continues at coordinate 1,424 of NZ_JABAIP010000021.1, read as the reverse complement.
AAGTAGAAGCACGTAACTTCGATATTCGTAAGCAATTACTTGAATTCGATGACGTGGCAAACGATCAGCGCCAAGTGGTTTACGCCCAGCGTAATGAGTTGATGGATGCGGAAAGTATTGAAGACACGATTAAAAACATCCAAGACGATGTAATTGGTGCGGTAATTGATCAGTACATTCCACCACAATCAGTAGAAGAGTTATGGGATGTTCCTGGGTTAGAGCAGCGCCTAAACCAAGAGTTTATGCTTAAACTGCCAATCCAAGAATGGCTCGATAAAGAAGACGACTTACACGAAGAAAGCCTACGTGAGCGTATTATCACTTCTTGGTCAGATGCTTATAAAGCCAAAGAAGAAATGGTCGGTGCCTCAGTACTGCGCCAATTCGAAAAAGCAGTGATGCTACAAACCCTCGATGGCTTGTGGAAAGAGCATTTAGCCGCAATGGATCATTTACGCCAAGGCATCCACTTACGTGGTTACGCGCAGAAGAATCCAAAGCAAGAGTATAAGCGTGAGTCATTCGAACTGTTCCAACAATTGCTGAATACGCTGAAACATGACGTGATTAGCGTGTTGTCTAAAGTTCAAGTGCAAGCTCAATCTGATGTTGAAGAAATGGAAGCTCGTCGTCGTGAAGAAGATGCCAAGATCCAACGCGACTACCAGCACGCAGCAGCCGAAGCCTTAGTTGGTGGGGATGATGGTAGCGACGAGATGATGGCGCACACACCAATGATCCGCGATGGCGATAAAGTTGGCCGTAACGATCCTTGTCCTTGTGGCTCTGGCCGTAAATATAAGCAGTGTCACGGTAAGTTAAGCTAAGCTAATTCAACACGTGCACCTAATTCTAAAAGGCGACTGTAATAGTCGCCTTTTTCATGCCTACTCAAAGCCAGATACAAATCATTGAATCTGTCTGCATCTATATAAAGCTTATTTGAATCTCCAGCCTTCCAGTTATGGTAAGTCATGCTTTGTTCACAAATAAAGCAGTAAAATTGCCTTTTGTGGATAACGTTGGGGGTAACTAGTGGGTACTTTGTGACTAACTGAAACTATTGAAAAAAGATCGAAAAAATACAAAAAAGCGCTTGCACAAAAAGTTCCGCTGCCTATAATGCGCATCCACTGACACGGCAGACAGCGATACGCAGTTGCAAGTGCCAGTTCATCAAGTGATTCAGTCCTTGATGGGCGAAAAGAAAGTTTAAAAAACTACTTGACGCAAAAACGGGAATGCGTAAAATACGCAGCCCTGACCCGCTGAAATCACTTGTGATAATGCGATGGTCAACGCTCTTTAACAATTTATCAAGCAAATCTGTGTGGACACTCACAGGTGTTGAGTTAATCGAAATTACTCTGCCGTTTGGCGAGTAATCAAAGAATTAAATCAATGAATGAGTGTTCATAGCA
>NZ_JABAIP010000020.1:0-71448 GCF_012843185.1 Shewanella sp. DNRA4 | reverse complement strand
ATTTAATTCTTTGATTACTCGCCAAACGGCAGAGTAATTTCGATTAACTCAACACCTGTGAGTGTCCACACAGATTTCTTGTTTAGATTGTTAAAGAGCATCTCAGCCTCACAAGAGGACTTTAGCACCACACTGGGCGATGACCGCTTCAGTTGGCTAGGGCTGCGTATTCTACGCATTTCCCTTGTCGCGTCAAGGCGTTTTTGCAAACTTCTTGAGGCTTTCGAATCAACTGCACAATTTGCATTCGATTCGCACTGTCACCGCGTTAGCTTTCGCTGTCTGCCGTGTCAGTGGATGCGCATTATAGGCAGCGAAACTTTTTGTGCAACCCCTAATTTTAAGATAATTGGCATTTTTGCACTGTTCGTTGGATATTTGACCTGACCTGTCAGTTTTTAACCTTTATAATGCTAAAAACCACTCAATTAGGGACTTTTTTATGTCTGGGCCACTCAGAACTTACCAAGGAATTCATCCACAACTCGGCGATAATGTGTATGTGGACCAAGCTTCAGTACTCGTTGGTGACATTGCTTTAGATACCGACGCGAGCATTTGGCCTATGGTGGCCGCTCGTGGGGATGTCAATCATATTCGAATTGGTAAACGCTCCAATGTACAGGATGGCAGCATATTGCACGTGACCCGCAAATCCGCTTCTCGTCCTGAAGGCCATCCACTGATCATTGGTGATGATGTGACGATTGGGCATAAGGCGATGCTGCATGGCTGCAAGGTGGGCAATCGTGTTTTAGTAGGAATGGGGGCCATTATCCTCGACGGTGCCATATTAGAAGATGATGTGATTTTAGGTGCGGGGTCGTTAGTACCACCAGGTAAAGTGCTGCAGAGCGGCTACTTATATGTCGGCAGCCCTGCGAAACAGGCGCGACCGTTAACCGAAGCGGAATTGAAGTTTTTACCCGAATCCGCAGATAACTATGTGCGCTTGAAAAACGAATACTTGGCAGAACCTAAGCCAGAGTAATGTATCTATTAAATTGGATGGCAGTGTTTAAGCTGCCATCTTGTTTATTTTGGCTTAGCCTAAGTGCACTGCGCCAAACTCATCAAACTCTTCGGCTTCAATTAAGGCTTCTGCCATTTCCTCTGCATCGAATCTAACTGCATCAAATAGCGCTAACATGGCCGCCGCTTCATCGATATTAGGCTGGGGCGAAAAGTCATTTAACTGCGCCAACTTCTGTGCGCTGATATAACACTTAATATTCATTCCCTGCTGCTGGGCAATAAAGCAAATGTGCTTTTGGGTTTCATCCCAATGTTGCAGATCGGGGAATAAAATACTCTGATTCATTTTATCTTCCTCTTGAGCCTCTATTGCGCGTCGGCCTGTAGTTTGTCCCTGAGCAATTTAAGCACTCCTGAGGTATCTGGCTCGACGCCACGCCAGAGCGCAAAACTCTTTGCCGCCTGACCGACAAGCATACCCAGTCCATCAATCACTTGCGCAGCGCCCTGTTGCACAGCCCATTGATTAAATGCCGTTGGTTTTGCGCCATACATCATATCGTAGCAAGCCGTTTTGTTGCCGATGATGGACTGTGGTAGTGGCGGTAGCTCTCCCGCTAGACTCGCCGAGGTCGAGTTAATCACTAAATCGAACTCCCCCGACAACTCTGGCATCGGCATCGACTGGAGTGTATCGCGGTAACGCCCTTGTTGTACTTGGCTAAAAATCTCTACTAAGGCCTGCGCCTTACTTTGAGTGCGGTTAGTGATGACTAGTTGACCAACTTCTGCCTTAAGTAATGGCAAAATACAGCCGCGCGCTGCACCGCCTGCACCAACCAAGAGCACCCGTTTATGCTGCAAACTACCAAGGTGACTGATAAGGTCGGCCACCAATCCTAAACCGTCGGTGTTATCACCATAAATTGTGCCATCGGCCAACAAACTTAAGGTATTGACCGCCCCCGCCAGTGTCGCTTCGGCGCTTAAGCGGTCGCAGAGGGTAAAGGCTTGCTCTTTAAAAGGCACTGTCACATTCGCGCCCTTTCCTCCCGCCTGAAAAAATGCTCGTAAGCTCGCTTCAAAACCATCAATGGGCGCCAGAATCGCTTCATAACACAGGGACTGCTGCGTAAGGGCCGCAAACTGTCCATGGATAAAAGGAGATTTACTGTGACCTATCGGATTGCCAAACACGGCATATCGATCAAGTACTGGCGTAGTTACTGAGGGCATATCTGTCATCTGCGGGATTCTATTGGCTGTGAATGGCATGCAGTCTAGCGTGCTTTTAGGCGGTAGCACAGCCTAATGGCGAGCCTAAGTTGTTGTACCTGACTTTAGCCTCCTGTTTCGCAGTAGCATTCAGGCTATAATGCGCGCATCGATATTGTAGACAGCAATGCAGTTAGACCTATGAACTGGCTTAAAAAGATTTTTAGTAAACACGCAAGCGTGTCGGATGACAGGGATCCGAATCAGTCTAATGCCTATGATTTAATTGGTGGCGACAAAGTGATCCGCGCGATCGCCAATAGTTTCTATCAGAAAATGGCAAGCTCAGCAGAAACACAAGCCTTATTCGCGATTCACCGTGCGCCGATTGCAGAGTCGGAACAAAAGCTCTATGAATTCTTAAGTGGCTGGCTCGGCGGCCCGCAGTTGTATCAGCAAAAGTATGGTCATCCCGCATTACGCGCTCGGCATATGCCCTTCGCAGTAGATGAGACAATGCGGGATCAATGGCTATTTTGTATGAAGTTTGCCATTGAAAAACATATAAAAAAGCCAGAGCATCGCGCCGCTATCTATGAGGCGATTTCAACTCTGGCTGATCATATGCGTAATCAATAAAGTGCAATGACGCTACTCATACTGATACCCGTTGCTTATACCCAATCCCGTGGCTTGAGGTAGTTATCGTAAAGATCTGCCTCTGGAGTGCCCGCCTCTGGCGTATAAGCATATTGCCAACGTACCAATGGCGGCATTGACATCAAAATAGACTCTGTGCGGCCACCGGTTTGCAGGCCGAACAAGGTGCCTCTGTCGTATACCAGATTGAACTCAACATAACGGCCGCGACGATATAACTGGAACTCACGCTCACGCTCACCATAGGGAGTCTCTTTACGACGCTCAACAATCGGCGCATATGCAGTTAAGAAGCCGTTGCCCACCGCCTGCATAAAATCGAAACTCTTATCGAAGCCTGCTTGGTTCAAGTCATCAAAGAACAGACCGCCCACGCCGCGGGTTTCATTACGATGTGGCAGGAAGAAATACTCATCACACCACGCCTTATACTTAGGATAAACATCGTCACCAAAAGGCTGGCACAGATTTTTAGCACTTTGATGCCACTCACGCACATCTTCCTCAAAAGGATAGTAAGGCGTTAAATCGAAACCACCACCAAACCACCAGACAGGATCCGCGCCGTCTTTATGGGCAATAAAGAAACGCACATTAGCATGGGTGGTTGGAATGTAAGGATTTCTTGGGTGAATCACTAAGGAGACACCCATGGCCTCAAAGCTGCGACCAGCCAGTTCAGGGCGATGAGCCGTTGCCGATGCGGGCATCGCAGCCCCTGTCACATGGGAAAAGTTAACCCCGGCTTGCTCAAATACCGCACCTTGGGTTAAGACCCGACTGGTGCCGCCACCGCCTTCAGCGCGCGTCCATGAATCGGCTGCAAAGCTTGCTTGCCCATCCAACTGCTCAAGACCCGCACAAATTCGATGTTGTAGATCGAGTAAAAATGCTTTTACCACTGTCGCATCTGGCACACTCATAGCTTTTATCCTTATTTTTATTAATTAGTTACTGTCCGTTGCGCAAAATCTTGCCACTTCGAGCATCAACAATGGTGGACGGCTGACGCTGTTGGCCTAATTGGCCTAGCACTAAGGCATCTATTTTGCCTTCAAAAGCGTTGAGAATGTCATCATCACTAAGTGCGGGATCTTCACCTGCTAAGTTGGCACTGGTTGAGACGAGTGGTTTACCCAAGGCTTGGCACAAAGCCCGCACACCTTCATGGGCGGAGACGCGCACGGCGATAGAATCAAATTCACCGGATAAATAACGCGAGACATGCGGTTTAATCGGCATCACAAAGGTAAAAGGCCCTGGCCATTTAGAAAAGGCAAACTCAAGCTGCTCGGCGCTCAACTGTGATTCATCGACATAGTCTAATAACTGGGAAAACTCGCTCGCCACTAAGATAAGGCCCTTCTGCCAAGGACGTTGTTTTACGGCGAGTAATTTTTGAATGGCAGTATCATTATCTGGGTCACAGCCTAAACCATAGACGGCTTCAGTGGGATAAGCGATAACGCCACCGTTTAACACTACGTCTTTAATGTCAGAGGGGTGCAGCTGTAACATCTTAGGATTACCTTATGGATTTAATCGTTTTTCCAAACAAATTTTGGCATCTTGGCTACCCCATCCATGGTTGGACAGGGATTATACCTAAGGCGGTTTAAGCGGCCAAACTTTTAGAGAGATCGATCACACTAAAGCGCTCGTTTGTATTTACAGCTTTTTTGCGGGCATTCTAAACGCATTCCCGCCGCACCTTTACGCTCGACTAAAATCCCAAAGCCACAACTCGGGCAGCTTTCGCCAACGGGTGGATAATTGACGATAAACTTACATTTGGGATACGCGCTACAGGCATAAAAACTCTTACCAAAACGGCTGGTGCGATGCTCAAGTTTACCCGTCTTACATTCAGGACAGGCCACCTCAGGTTTGTCGCTCTCCTGATCAGGTCTTTCAATATGAGTACAACTGGGATATTGGGTACAGCCGATAAAAATGCCAAAACGCCCCGATTTAACCGCCAACTCATGGCCGCATGCGGGACATTTAGAACCTTCAATCACTTGGGTTTCAATCGATTCGTGCTGCACTAAAGGACGAGTATATTCACAGGTTGGGTAATTATTACAGCCAATAAAACTCCCATGCTTACTGTGTTTTACCGACAACTCGCTGCCACACTCGGGGCATAACTCGTATTCTTTTTCCAGTGCATGCTCATGGGCACTAAATAGTTGTTCATCGATCTTAGACATAATCATTTACCACTAGTCATTGCGGCTAATCCGCAGATAACTCACCGCACAGGTCTCAACAAACATATGGCATCAAAAAAGGAGGGCTAGCCTCCTTTCTCATTATTTATCACGTCGCAACACTTAAGAATGTAGCCGGCCTTCTTCAGGCTGCTCAAAAATTAAATCTTCCATTTGCTCATAGGCAGACTCATGGCCGGGCGCATTAAACAGCACCATCAGAATAACCCACTTAAGATCTTCGAGGATCAAGGCAGGCTCATCAAGCTCCATGACTCTATCGATCACCATCTCACGGGTTTCGACATTAAGCACTTTAACTTGCTCTAAAAATAGCAGGAATCCACGGCACTCCACATCCAGCTTTTCCATTTCGTCTTTGGTGTAAATCCGAAACGAATGCTGATCATGATTACACAGGTAAGGCTTATCCCCTTCCTGTAACTCTGCCAGACGCTCCAACCAAGTTAAGGCTTTTAAAATCTCCGACTGATGAAAACCAGCGCGAGTGAGTTCCTTGGTTAACTCGTCTTCATCAACTAATAGTTCGACTTCACTGTGAACATAGTTTTCAAATAGATACATGAGGATATCAAACATGGCTAGCTCCTCTTTACTCTGACGTAACCACCGGGTACTGCAACAACCCAACCTTGCAACTCAAGTTCAAGCATTTGTTCTAACACCAGATCTATCGTTTTCCCACTATGTTCAACTACAGCATCAATTGTTGTAGTTTCATAACCTACACTAGCTAACAGCGATGAAAATGGCAAATCACAAATCTCACCTTGCTGTATATGGTGGCTGGAGTAGAGTTCTTCAAGATGAAAGGCTGTCAAACTTGCCAGCTCTTCCACTATATCGGCCGCGCTTTCCACAAGTTTTGCCCCATCACGTAATAAATCGTGACAGCCTTGGTGAAATCCTCCTAGGATGGAGCCAGGCACGGCAAACACCTCACGCCCTTGCTCCATAGCCAACCTTGCGGTGATGAGTGAACCACTTTTGCGACAGGCTTCAACCACCAGCGTCCCTAAAGAAAGACCGCTAATGATGCGATTTCGTTTCGGGAAATTGCCCGCAAAAGGCCCTACATCTGGCCAAAACTCGCTTATTATACAGCCTTGGCGCTGAATATCCTCATAAAGCTGCTTATGTCGGCGCGGATAAGTAATATCAATCCCAGTTCCCAGCACGGCAAGCGTTCTTCCACCATGATCAACACAAGCTTTATGCGCCGCACCATCAATCCCCATCGCCATGCCGCTACAGATACTAAATCCAAGCGCCGACATCTCTCGAGCCAATTGATAAGCCACCTGTAACCCACCAGGAGATGCATTACGGCTGCCCACAACAGCAAGAGATGGAATCGCTAGCGCCTCGACGCAGCCCTTAACAAACAAAACGCAGGGTGGATCAGTTAATTGTTTTAGCAACGGAGGATAAAGCGGATCGGAAAAACAGACTAAATGATGATGTGCCGCCTGTTGTTGCCACTCTAAAGCAGCATCGACTTTTTGATAGTCAATAACCAAGCTGTGGAGCTGATTGTCAGACAAAGGGAGCGAGTGTTTCTCATGCTCGAGCCTTTGCCTGAGGTCGTCCACATCCATGTGCGTTAATAATTGTTGTGTCCGAGCGGGTCCGAGCCCAGATACCGCACTAACAATTAACCAATCAACCAAGTTTTCAGAGATTATTGACCTCTAAAGGCTAAGGAATCTGGGGCGATTAATTTATCATCGACCCGCACAGAACGCTCCGTCGATACAATCAATCCTAAACTTGCTTTATCAAACACTTTGAATACTAATAACTTACCATTGTAAACATCAGGCATTTTGAGTGCCCTGTCAGATGAAAGTGACGCAACCACATTGTCATAGGCTGTCCGTTCCATCGAGGGCACAGGTTGGCCATCGTTATTAATCACGATTTCTTCGCCATCGCGATAAATGGAGAATACCTCGCCAGGCTGAATACCGTCCTGCGTACCTTTATCAAGATAGACAACATTGAGTTTACCGGCTTCGCGCATTTTCGACTCGATGGCCAATATGGTCGCTGGCGTCTTAAGTTCTGCGGGTTTTGGCGTAAAGTAAGCTGACATTAACGCTTCATCCTCCATCGGCAACACCCTAAAGCCCGCTTTGGTTTCACGGAAATTGCTCAGAATTTTTACCTTAGACACTTTGCCAGACTCAATGACTTGGCCCGTGGATGCCAGAATCGCTTCCTGTCCTAGCGCCTCGCCCGTTTCTTTATTAAAGAATTCTCGGCCACGCTCATAGACTCCTAACTTTTGATGCAAAGGTAATTCGCTATTGATATAAATCACATCACCAACAATATGATGGCGCGACGGGCTTTCACCGCCGAGTACCATAGGTTGCATGCCTAGCCAGCTAGCATCAACCACTCGGTTTTGAACGAGATAGTTTTGGATTAATGCCAAATCAACCGCAGGAACCGCATTGCTCTTGGCAATTACGCGCCCCTCTGGAGTTTTGCGAATATGGGGTTTTGCTTCACTGGCTCCAATACTCGCACTCGCGCCATTAAGCACTAATCTGGGTTGACCATCGATAAAGACTAAGGTGAGTTGATCACCGGGATAAATTAAATGAGGATTGGCTATTTGAGGGTTAACATCCCATAAACGTGGCCACTTCCACGGATCATTTAGAAAGGTTGCAGAAATATCCCACAGGGTATCGCCCTTCTTTACCACATATGACTCTGGATACCCTGCTTTCAACGTGAGAGTGTCAGCGTAAACCAATGTGCAATGAAAGGTCATTAACGCAAGTAAAATTAGCCGTTTCATGGTGCGGTCCATGTTGTTTAGCTCTTAAATCGAGCTTTTACTGTTATTGATAGGCACTAAAGATTAAAATTAACCCATTAGCCTCAGTCAGTATAACCAACTGATTGAGATTTGACAGACTTGTTAAGAGTTTAAGTATGGCACTATTAAAAGTTTTACGCTTTCCCGATGAAAGATTGCGAACTCAAGCACAACCTATCACAGAGTTTACTGCTGAGTTGCAAACTCAAATCGATGATATGTTCGAAACCATGTACCAAGAAAAAGGGATTGGTTTGGCCGCAACCCAGGTTGATTATCATAAACAACTGATCGTCATTGATTTACAAGACGAGGTTGAACGTCCTAAAGTCTTTATCAATCCCGAGATTATTGCCAGTAGCGGTGATTTCTGTAACGAAGAAGGTTGTCTGTCAGTCCCTGGTATCTATGCCAAGGTTGACCGCGCCGAATTTGTTACCGTTAAAGCTCTGGATAGACACGGTAATGAATTCACCGTTGAAGCCGATGACCTATTTGCGATTTGCATTCAGCATGAAATGGATCACCTGAAAGGTAAGTTATTTGTCGACTACCTGTCGCCATTGAAGCGCCAACGGATCAAACAGAAACTTGAAAAAGCGGCCAAACAAGACGCCAAATAAGCATTAGGATCAGATTTGAAACCACTCAATATCATCTTCGCCGGAACACCGGATTTTGCCGCTCGCCATTTACAGGCGCTGATTAACTCACACCACAACGTAATTGCTGTTTACACACAGCCGGATAGACCCGCAGGGCGCGGTAAAAAACTCACCGCCAGCCCAGTGAAAGAGCTCGCGCTCGCCCACAATATTCCCGTTTATCAACCCGGTTCGCTACGCAAAGAACCCGCGCAGCAACAACTGGCCGCCCTTAATGCCGATATTATGGTGGTGGTTGCCTACGGTTTGATCCTGCCTAAAGTCGTGCTTGATACGCCGCGTTTAGGCTGTATCAATGTTCACGGTTCAATTCTGCCTCGTTGGCGCGGTGCGGCGCCGATTCAACGCGCATTGTGGGCAGGTGATAAAGAAACCGGCGTGACGATTATGCAGATGGATATCGGCCTAGATACGGGTGATATGCTGCTAAAAACCTACTTGCCAATTGAAGATGACGATACTTCGGCAAGTCTTTACGAGAAGTTAGCCCAGCAAGGACCCGATGCGCTACTGCAAGCTCTCGAGGGTTTAGCCAACGGCACCTTAGCCGCTGAAAAACAAGATGAAGCCTTAGCTAACTACGCAGAAAAACTCAGTAAAGAAGAGGCGAGGTTAGATTGGACTAAATCAGCAACCCAATTATGGCAAGAAGTCCGCGCCTTCAATCCTTGGCCTGTGAGCTACTTTGAGCACCAAGGCAATACTATCAAGGTGTGGCAGACCCAAGTCAGCACCACCAGCAGCAATGCCGCACCCGGCACTATTATCAGCGCCAGTAAAAAAGGCATTGAAGTCGCCACCGGCGATGGTGTGTTAACCCTGCTCAGCATGCAATTACCCGGTAAGAAACCCCTCAGCGTTGCAGATATTCTCAATGCCCGCGGCGAGTGGTTTACCCCAAATACTCGTCTCAATAACGAGGCGCAATAATGATGAACTTGCGAGCACTGGCGGCCAAAGCCATCTTCGACGTATTAGAAAAAGGCGTGTCACTTTCAGTTGCCCTGCCAGAACAGCAAAGGCATCTTGCTAGTGGTAAAGATAAAGCCCTGCTCGCCGAGCTCTGCTACGGCGTAATGCGTACTTTGCCACAAATAGAAAAACGCGTTGCCGAATGTTTGGCTAATCCGCTCAAAGGTAAGCAAAGGATCATCCACCAGCTATTGATTGTTGGCTGTTACCAGCTTTACTTCACCCGCATACCAAGCCATGCTGCCATATCCGAAACCGCAGAGGCCTGCCGTCAGTTAAAGTTTGAGGGAATGGTAAAAGTCGTCAATGGCGTGCTGCGTAATATTCAGCGCCAATTAACACCGCTTAGCACAGAGTCGGAGACCTTAAGCTACAACACGCCGGGCTGGTTAATTAAGCGCTTAAAAGCCGCTTATCCCGATCATTGGCAAGAGATAATCCAGCAAAGCCATGAACGTCCACCCATGTGGTTACGTAACAATCGCCTCTCCCAAAGCCGCGATGAATATCTTGCCGCCCTCAGTGAGCTTGAGATAGAAGCCAGTGCTGGCCTGAGTGATGATGCAATCCTGCTTGCCCATCCCAAGGATGTGGCGACATTACCACGCTTCCACGAAGGTGCGGCATCAGTGCAAGATGGCGCTGCCCAATGGGCAGCGACCCTGCTGGCTCCGCAAGCGAATGAACTGGTTCTCGACGCCTGTGCGGCACCGGGTGGTAAGAGTTGCCATTTACTCGAACTTGAACCTAGCATCAAGCTGGTCGCCGTCGATTTCGATGCCAAACGTCTCGAGCGCGTGCAACAGAACCTTGACCGTTTATCATTAAAAGCGGAAGTTATTCATGGCGATGCGGCCAATATCGACTCATGGTGGCAGGGTGAACAATTTGATCGTATCTTACTCGACGCACCTTGCTCAGCGACGGGCGTTATCCGCCGCCATCCCGATATCAAATGGTTACGCAAAAACCATGACATCGAAGAACTGGCAGAGCTGCAAAGACAAATTCTCGATCACTGCTGGAAGTGGCTCAAGCCCGGTGGCACACTCCTGTATGCAACTTGCTCTATTTTGCCGCAGGAAAATCGAGACCAAATTAGTGCATTTTTAGCCAGAACCGCAGATGCTAAGCTAGACACACTTGCCCAGCAGGCTTCAAGCCAAGATATAGGTTGGCAAATCACGCCGGGACAACACAACATGGATGGGTTTTATTACGCCCGTTTATTGAAAGCGACCCATTAGGAAGTAAGCAAGGCCATGAAAATTATCATATTAGGTGCGGGTCAAGTTGGGGGAACCTTGGCCGAAAATTTGGTGGGTGAAAACAACGATATCACCATCGTCGATAGCGACAAATCCAGATTACGCGCCCTGCAGGATAAATATGACCTTCGCGTCGTGGCGGGCCATGGTGCCCACCCCGATGTGCTCAAAGAGGCTGGCGCCGAAGATGCCGACATGCTGATTGCTGTGACCAACAGCGATGAATGCAACATGGTTGCCTGCCAAATGGCCTACAGCCTATTTGGTACACCGACTAAAATCGCCCGTATTCGCTCCGAACCTTATCTAGCGATGCGCGATAAATTATTTATCGACAGTGAGACCAAAAATAGCGATGGGCGTCCTCGCGGCGGTTTTGTAATCGATGAACTTATCGCACCCGAACAGTTAGTGACCGCTTACATTCAACGTTTGGTTGAGTATCCCGGTGCGCTGCAAGTGCTCGAATTTGCCGAAGGGCGCTTAAGTTTAGTTGCGGTTCGCGCCTATTACGGCGGCCCTTTAGTCGGTAATGCCTTGGCCGCGCTTCGCGAGCATATGCCAAATATTGATACCCGGGTGGCGGCGATTTTCCGCCAAGGTCGCCCTATCATGCCCCGCGGTACGACTATTATCGAAGCCGATGACGAAGTATTTTTCGTGGCCGACAGTCGCCATATCCGCGCGGTGATGAGTGAGATGCAGAAGCTGGATAACTCCTACCGCAATATCATGATTGCCGGCGGTGGTAACATCGGTTTAGGCCTGGCTAAACGCCTCGAGCGCACCCATTCAGTCAAATTGATTGAACACAAGTTCGAACGCGCAGAGTCTCTATCCGAACAACTTGAAAACACCACAGTATTTTGTGGTGACGCCTCAGATCAAGAGCTGCTACTCGAAGAACATATCGACCAAACCGATGTGTTTATTGCCGTCACCAACGATGATGAAGCCAATATCATGTCCGCCCTGCTAGCCAAGCGCATGGGGGCAAAAAAGGTGATGGTGCTGATCCAGCGCGAAGCATATGTGGATATTGTGCAAGAAGCTAATATCGATATCGCGATTTCACCCCAGCAGGCAACGATTTCAGCCTTACTGACCCATATCCGCCAAGGCGATATCTGTAACGTGTATTCCTTACGTCGAGGCGCCGCCGAAGCCATCGAAGCCATTGCCCACGGTGACTCCAGCACCTCTAAAGTTGTTGGCAAGGCCATTGGCGATATCAAGCTGCCGCCGGGAACCACTATTGGCGCAATTGTGCGGAATGAGGAAGTGTTGATGGCTCATGATAAAACAGTGATTGAGCAAGGGGATCACGTGATTTTGTTTTTGGTAAACAAAAAATTTATCGGCGAAGTCGAAAAGCTGTTCCAACCTAGCGCCTTCTTCTTTTAAGTCATCATCCTATGCTGAACTTTAGACCGTTATTGTTTATTTTAGGGCTGTTTTTATCGATGTTAACAGCCTTTATGTTAGCGCCCTTACTTCTTGCCGCATTCAACGGCGAGGAGACCGTAGGCTCTTTCATGTTATCGGCTTTAGTCACAGGGATTTGCGCCAGCCTGTGTTTGCATAACGGCCAAAGTAAGGCCATAAACCTCAATATTCGAGATATGTTTCTGCTCACCAGCCTAACTTGGCTGATCGTGAGTCTGTTTGCGGCTATGCCTTTTACGCTTTACCACGGTATAGGTTATACAGATGCCTTCTTCGAGACCATGTCCGGTATTACCACCACAGGTTCAACCGTGCTCTCAGGGTTAGATACGATGGATCACAGTATCTTAATCTGGCGCTCGTTATTGCAATGGCTCGGTGGCATAGGCTTTATCGTGATGGCGGTTGCGATTCTGCCCTTCTTAAACGTTGGTGGTATGCGGCTGTTCCGCACTGAGTCATCGGATTGGAGTGACAAGGCCGTTCCTCGTACCCAAAGCATGGCTAAGCATTTATTCTTTATCTATATTTTACTGACTATTATCTGCTGTATTGCCTACCATGTTGCTGGCATGACATGGTTCCAAGCCATCAACCACTCAATGACAACTCTCTCGACCGGTGGTTACTCGACTTCTGATAGCTCGATGGCGGCGTTTTCCAATTCTGCCCATTGGGTTGGTGTTATCTTTATGGCAGCAGGTGGTTTGCCACTACTGATGTTTGTGCAGATGATCCACCAGCGCGATTTAAGCGTTTGGAATGATGCCCAAGTCAAAGGCTTCTTATTTTTTCTGACCTTTGTTTCTTGCTTTATTGGTGTTTGGTTATGGCAAACCCGCGATATCGACTTGATTGATGCATTACGATTATCCAGCTTTAACGTCGTATCTGTTGTGACCACAACGGGCTATGGTTTAACAGATTATGGCGCTTGGGGTGCCTTTGCTAATATTGCCTTCCTGTTCTTAATGTTTGTGGGTAGCTGTTCTGGCTCGACGTCTGGCGGGATCAAAATATTCCGTTTTCAAATTGCGGGCGCGATTATGCGCGAACAATTAAAACAGCAATTGCATCCCAATGGCATTTTTAGGGAACGCTATAACAACCGCCTGATCACTGAAGATATTGTGCGCTCGCTGATTACCTTTGTGCTGTTATATATGTTCGTAATTGTGGGGTTATCTGTGATTCTGGTACTAACGGGTCTAGACCCCATAACCAGCTTTACTGGTGCAATTACCGCCGTGTCCAACGTGGGGCCTGGGCTTGGGCCGATTATTGGTCCTGTCGGTAACTTCTCGACACTGCCAGATCTGGCTAAGTGGGCGCTTGCATTAGGTATGTTGCTAGGACGCTTAGAGATTTTAACTGTGGCCGTACTATTCCATCCCAGTTTTTGGAAATACTAATCGTATCAGCCATCAGCTAAAAATGCGCTCACAGAGCGCATTTATATTAGGCGGGTTCAGTAACCTCGGCCAAGGTTAGCAGATGGTCGGCATAGACCTTCACATCTTCCCAGTCGGTATAATCGATCACCGCCTTAGGATCCGTTGGTCCTTTGGTGATTTTCATAATCAACTGGATCATCAGTCTGTCGTACCAGGGCCACGAGGGGTAATCCACCTTACCGGCGATAATCTTTAAATCGGCGGGAGTCCAAGGTGATAACGCAATGAATTTTTGCAGGTATTTATTGTTCTCAGGGATGCGTTTCTCAGGGTTACGCGCCACCACGTTGACGCAGAAGAAACTGTTTGGCAACGCGCTCAACGCTTGCGAATGTTGTTCAATAAACTGGAATACGCTTTTGTCATAGGTGCCATAGAGTACGCAAGCTCCCAAAGCCACCAGTTGATAATCGGGCCAGTTAATCCTTGTTGCAGCCGCACTATTGATGTCGACTAAGTCAACCTTAGCACCACGCAGAGTCAATTGCTGCGCGATTGCATTCGCAATCTTGGCCGTGTGGCCACCACGGGTAAAATAAAGCACCAAAATGCGTGTCATGGGGTATTCCCGTTCCGTTAAAGTGTGGCACCATTGTGGCAATCATCTGTTAAATAAACCCCTGATAGGATCACAAATCAGCGTTGTCTCATATTCTGAAATGCAAAAATTGAGATCTGAATTGCCGAGCAGTATGATTGCGTATAGAAACATGTTCAATTAGAATTATCTAATCAAAAGCGATCAAGTGAGTACCTTATGCAAAATGATATAGATGTAAATGCAATGGTAACTAATGCGGAAAGTGCGGCTAAATGGCTTAAAGCTATAGCGAATCCTTATCGCTTAATGATTCTGTGCCTTTTACTGGATAAAGAGCTGAGCGTGACGGAACTGAATGCGACAGTTCCTTTAAGCCAATCGGCACTATCACAGCATTTAGCAGTATTGCGAGCCGAAGACTTAGTCGATACCCGTAAGAGCTCCCAGATTGTGTATTACAAGCTTAAGAATGAACAAGTCACCCAAGTGATTTCCATTCTACATAGTCGTTACTGCGCGGTATAAATCGTTAAACGACGCCATGCAGTGATAAAGCCCTAGCTGAGACTAGGGCTTTATCATTTTTACAGCTTGCTAAAGTGCGTTCCGAAGGCTTCGACTTTACCCCAATCGGTAAACTCGAAGGTGCCCTTCAGGTCAGTCGGCCCTTTAGTCATCCACATGATAAAGCGGATCATGGTCCGGTCGAATAAGCCGTATTTAGGGTAATCAATCTTGCCTGCAAACACCGCCAATTGCTGTGGTTGCCACAGCGATAATTTAAGGAACTTTTGCATGTAAGGATTGGTTTCTGGCGTATTCTTTAATGGCTTACGCGCCACCACATTTACAGTGAAAAAACCGTTAATTTTTGCACTTAACACCGCGTGGTTGCGATTTACAAACTGATATAGCTCAGGTCTATGTTTACCATAACGAATACTCGCACCAATCAGCACTTTATCGAAATCGACAAGACTTAAGGCCTCGGCCTGTTCTAAGGTGACTAACGACACCTGCTCACCCGCTTGTTCGGCAAGCGTTTTGATTTTTTGGCAAATTTCCAGTGTTTGGCCATCGATTGTCGAATAGATTATTAATGTCTGCATATCAATCCTTCCAGAAAGTTGGCGTGAACAAAATCAACAAGGTAAAGACTTCGAGGCGACCAAATAACATGGCCACCACCAGCACCCATTTGGCGCCATCACCGATACTGGCATAGTTACTCGCCACTTCCCCAAGCCCTGGGCCAAGGTTATTTAAACAGGCAGCTGTGGCACTAAAAGCAGTAATATCGTCCAGCCCCATGGCCATTAGCGCCAACATACACAGTACGAAAACTAAAGCATAGGCAGAGAAAAATCCCCATACTGCATCGACAACCCGGTCAGGTAACGCCTTGGAACCGATACGAATCGAGAACATCGCCTTAGGGTGAACCAAGCGCTTAAGTTCACGAGAACCTTGCAATAACAGCAGGATAACCCGGATCACCTTAATCCCGCCCGCAGTTGAACCACCACAACCACCGATAAAGCTTGAGAAGATCAACAGAATCGGCAGGAAAAGCGGCCACATATGGAAACTTTCAGTACCAAAGCCAGCAGTTGTCGCCACAGAAACCGCTTGGAATAAGGCGTGATTTAAGGTTTCTTCTGGCGAGTCATAAATCCCGGAGTGATAAAGGGTTAAGAAACAAATCGCCGTTAGCACCAGCTGAATCGCCACCAGCATCTTGAACTCGGTATCTCGAAAATAGACTCTAAAATTGATACCGCGGCGCGAAAATGCCGCAAAGTGCACGCTAAAGTTCACCGCTGAGACAATCAAAAAGAACACACAAATCAGGTTGATTACAGGGCTGTTAAAGTAGCCCATACTGGCATCGTGGGTCGAAAAGCCTCCGATGGCGATGGTCGAAAACGAGTGACACACGGCATCGAATACGCTCATCCCCGCCAGCCAATAGGCGCCAGCACAGGTGATGGTTAGCAGTAGATAGATGTACCATAACGCCTTAGCCGTTTCGGCAATCCTCGGCGTCATCTTACTGTCCTTCACAGGCCCCGGGATCTCGGCGCGATACAGCTGCATGCCCCCAACGCCCAACACTGGCAGAATCGCCACAGCTAGAACGATGATCCCCATACCGCCGAGCCATTGCAGCAAATGTCGATAAAACAGAATGGCCTTAGGTAAGGAGTCCAGTCCGACAATGACTGTGGCTCCCGTGGTGGTCAGTGCGGAGAAGGATTCGAAGAAACTATCGGTCCAGCTGAGATCGGGTTGGCTTGAGAAGATAAAGGGTAAGGCACCGATGGAGCCAAGCACTGTCCAGAACAGGACCACAATCAGGAAACCCTCGCGAGTTCGTAATTCCTCTTTGCAGCGACGATTAGGATACCAGAGCCAAAAACCGATAAATAAGCTAACAAAAAATGCCTGAATAAACGCAGTACCACCGCCATCGTTATACCAAATGGCGATTAAGGCTGGCGGCAGCATAGTGATGGAGAACAGGCCGATAAGCAGACCTATGATTCTTATTATGGTTTTGTATTGCATTCCGCGTGTTCAATTATTCCATTGGCTGCAAAGGTATTTTCAGCATTTTGCATATTTTGGCATAATTTACGCAGGCATCACAGCTCAAACTCTGCTCGCAGGCTACCCTGACTCAACGTTGCCAGTGATTCATTCAATATACCCTGTTGCTGTTTGCCTATTTCAAAATGGATATCAACGGCTTCGGCAAATTGCTTATCGATGATCACCGCTTCTAACTGTTGTAATAAATGTTCGACATCCCTTAATTGAGTGTAATCACAATGCAGTTTGGCTGGATAACGTAATTGCTTCAATCGCGTCGGCAATTGCCCTAAACCTTGGCGTAATCCTGAGGTATAGGCACGCACTAAACCGCCCACACCTAACTTAGTACCGCCATAGAAACGCACCACCACGGCACCGACTTCACCAAGATTCGCGCCTTGTAATACTGCGAGCATTGGACGACCAGCGCTGCCCGCTGGCTCACCATCGTCACTCGAACCGATGGCAATGCTGTCGTTGGGCGCTCCAGTAATAAAGGCATAGCAGTAATGGCTGGCGCCGGGATAATCTCGCTTTATGTCAGTAAGTACCAACTTCAGCTGTTCTAAACTTGTGCAATGAAATAGAAAAGAGATAAAGCGGCTATGCTTTATCTCTTCTTCTATCTGCACATTTTCACTCGGTATCAGATAACTTTCGAGCACTCGCTCTCCCTAAAATCACGCTAAGCCCAGTTCGCGGGTCATATTTTCGTTTCGATCCTGATGCACAATCACATTATCTTCGATACGAATGCCGCCAAAAGGTCGCAGCTCATCAACGGTGCGCCAATTGATCTGCTGACCACGGCTATCTTGTTTTAGCTCATTGAGTAAAGTGTCGATAATGTATAATCCTGGCTCCATCGTAAGCACTTGGTTTGGCGCCAAAATACGGGTGCAACGCAGGAATGGATGGGCTTCAGGCGCCGGAATATGAGTGCCACGTTCATCGAAGGCAAAACCTCCCACATCATGCACTTGCAAGCCTAGCATATGACCGAGTCCATGGGGAAAGAAGGCACTGGTAATGCCTTGGTCGACTAAGCCTTGGGCATCGCCCGTGGCTAACTCAAAATCCAGCAGCATTTGTGCGACTTTACCATGGGTCGCCAAGTGTAAATCGGGATAACGCACACCCGGGCGCATCATATCGATCAGTTCGAGCTGCGCCTTGTTCATGGCAGTGAGCAATTCATCAAAGCGATTCTTCTCAAACGCATAGGTACGAGTGATATCCGACGCATAACCAAAATAACTAGCACCCGCATCGATTAAAAAAGATAAACGTCGCGCCGGATTTTGATGCTCGAGTGCGGTGTAATGCAAAATCGCCGCATTTTGGTTTAAGGCAATGATATTACCGTAGGGCACTTCGTTCTCGCCCTGTCCCACGGCAGATAAATACTGCTGCTGAATTTCAAACTCGCTGGCACCGTTATAGAAGGCATTTTTAGCCGCTAAATGCCCTTGCACCGCAATCTGGTTCGCTCGGCGCATACATTCGAGTTCATATTCGGTTTTAGTGGTACGGTGGAAATGCAGATAGCTCATCACAGAGTCAGGATTGCGACTGGTGAAACCCAGCACCTCAGCCACATCTAAATGCTCACCCAAATAAGCCCAGTTAGCGATATCGGCAGGCAATAGTTCGGCAACCTTATCGGCCTTAGTGAGTAATTTGATCTCAAAATGCTCGGTCCAGAACATCTCCGGCACGTCAGACACCTTATGCCAAAAATCCACTGGGCGATAAAAAATCAGTTGCGGCTTATCGCGACCATTCACCACTAACCAACAGTTAGGGTTATCCAACACAGGTAACCAAGCCTTGAAATGGGGATTGGCTTTAAAAGGATAATTAATGTCGTCCAAAAACATTCGATGTGGCTGACCCGAGTGGATCACTAAACCTGATAATGCTTCACGCGATACAATTTCAGCAACTCGACGATTAAGCTCGGCGATGTGGGCATGATAGTGATGAGCCAAGTGATCCATGTTTCATATCCTGTAATGAACGATAGTTAATAAAAAAACCGCAAATCTGACTAAGCCATATAGGCTCAGTGTTTTCCTCTACTTACGCCCTCATTTCGCACGGGGTAGCAAATTCTCGATTTAAGCCTATGCTTTTAATTCTAAAAATAAAATTACCCAACTAGCCAGCGAGTAATACCGCTAAAGTACAAATTCCCACTACGTACTCTTTCGCGTAATCTGGCACTTCTACACTTTGTGCAGTGTATCACAAAGCTGAAAATTCACTCTAGCCGACAAGAAATTAAACAGTCGTTTAAATTGGGTGTTGTAATTTATCGAATTTCGAAGCACACTGGCACACAACTGGTCAAATGATGGCCGAAGCTGCTGTGAGATAGAGAGTCGTACTAACACCAAAAAATAATGGTGGGTATCACTTTTAAGCCAAAAGGAAGCAAGCAATGATCTACCAAAGTCCTACAATTCAGGTTGAGTTACTCGAGGATAATATTGCCAAGCTGTGCTTTAACGCACCCGGTTCGGTGAACAAATTCGACAGAGAAACACTCGCCTCACTCGATGCCGCATTAGACAGCATTAAACAACAAACAAACATTCAGGCATTAGTGCTGACCTCAGGTAAAGATACCTTTATCGTAGGCGCAGACATTACTGAATTTTTAGGCTTATTCGCACAAGATGATTCAGTACTGCTCTCTTGGGTTGAACAGGCCAATGCCGTATTCAATAAACTTGAAGATTTACCTTTCCCAACCGCTTCAGCGATTAAAGGTTTTGCCCTAGGCGGCGGTTGTGAAACCATTCTGGCAACGGATTTCCGTATTGCTGACACCACAGCCAAAATCGGTCTACCCGAAACCAAGCTAGGCATCATCCCAGGCTTTGGTGGCACAGTGCGTTTACCACGTGTGATTGGTGCTGACAACGCCCTTGAGTGGATTACCACGGGTAAAGACCAAAGCGGCGAAGATGCATTAAAAGTCGGTGCGGTTGATGCCGTTGTTGCACCAGAAGCCTTAGAAGCTGCGGCGATTCAAATGCTAAAAGATGCAGTAGCAGAAAAACTTGATTGGCAAGCGCGTCGCCAACGCAAATTATCGCCACTGACACTGCCTAAACTCGAAGCCATGATGTCTTTCACGACCGCTAAAGGCATGGTTTTCTCTGTCGCAGGCAAACATTACCCAGCACCAATGGCAGCGGTAAACGTAGTTGAACAAGCGTCGACCAAAGGCCGCGCCGAAGCACTACAAATTGAACATCAAGCGTTTATCAAGTTAGCGAAAACCGATGTAGCCAAAGCACTAATCGGTATCTTCCTTAATGATCAATTCGTTAAAGGCAAAGCGAAGAAAGCGGGCAAACTCGCTAAAGATGTGAAAAGCGCAGCCGTATTAGGTGCTGGCATTATGGGTGGCGGTATCGCTTACCAAAGCGCCAGCAAAGGCACGCCAATCGTGATGAAGGATATCGCTCAACCTGCATTAGATTTAGGTTTAGGCGAAGCCGCCAAACTGTTATCTGCGCAAGTTGCTCGTGGCCGCTCTACCCCAGAAAAAATGGCTAAAGTGCTGAACAACATCACCCCAGCATTAGACTATGCCCCAGTGAAACATGCTGACGTAGTTGTCGAAGCTGTAGTTGAGCATCCCAAAGTTAAGGCACAAGTACTGGCGGAAGTTGAACAATACGTCAGTGAAGATGCGATTATCGCCTCTAACACTTCAACTATTTCAATCAACCTGCTAGCGAAGAGCATGAAGAAGCCAGAGCGCTTCTGTGGTATGCACTTCTTCAACCCAGTGCACAAAATGCCATTAGTTGAAGTTATCCGTGGCGAGCACAGCTCAGAAGAAACCATCGCATCAGTTGTCGCCTACGCCAGCAAAATGGGTAAAACCCCAATCGTTGTTAACGATTGCCCGGGCTTCTTCGTTAACCGCGTTCTCTTCCCTTACTTTGCTGGCTTTAACGGCCTGCTCGCCGAAGGTGGCGACTTTGCCGCTATCGACAAAGTGATGGAAAAACAATTCGGCTGGCCAATGGGCCCTGCTTATCTGCTAGACGTTGTCGGTTTAGACACAGGCCACCACGCCCAAGCAGTAATGGCCGAAGGCTTCCCCGATCGTATGGGCAAATCCGGCAATGACGCGATTGACGTGATGTTCGAGAACAAACGTCTTGGTCAGAAGAATGGCAAAGGCTTCTACGCTTACTCTGTGGATAGCCGCGGTAAGCCAAAGAAAGACGTCGACCCAACCAGCTACGAACTGCTAAAGGCTGCCTTTGGTGAACAAAAAGCATTCGATGCGGATGAAATCATCGCCCGCACTATGATCCCAATGATTATCGAAACCGTTCGCTGTTTAGAAGAAGGCATTGTGGCATCACCTGCCGAAGCGGATATGGGCTTAGTCTACGGTTTAGGCTTCCCACCATTCCGTGGTGGTGTGTTCCGTTACTTAGATACTATGGGCGTAGCCAACTTTGTCGCCTTAGCTGACAAATACGCACACTTAGGTGGTTTGTATCAAGTCACCGACGCCATGCGCGCCCTTGCAGCCAACAACGGTAGCTACTACCAAGCCTAATTAGCGGGAAAGGAATTTAATTATGAAACAAGCTGTTATCGTAGATTGCATTCGTACTCCTATGGGCCGTTCTAAGGCTGGGGTGTTCCGTAATGTACGTGCAGAAACACTCTCTGCCGAATTAATGAAAGGTCTATTACTGCGTAACCCGCAATTAGATCCCAATACGATTGAAGACGTTATTTGGGGCTGCGTGCAGCAAACCCTAGAGCAAGGCTTCAACATTGCCCGTAATGCATCATTGCTGGCAGGTATCCCGAAGACGGCTGGCGCCGTGACAGTCAACCGCCTATGTGGTTCTTCAATGGAAGCCATCCATCAAGCCGCTCGCGCAATCATGACTGGCATGGGCGACACCTTTATCATCGGCGGTGTTGAGCATATGGGCCACGTTCCGATGAACCACGGTGTGGATTTCCATCCTGGTTTAGCCAATAACGTTGCTAAAGCATCTGGCATGATGGGCTTAACCGCTGAGATGTTAGGTAAGCTTCACGGTATTACCCGTGAGCAGCAGGATGCCTTTGCCGTACGTTCACACCAACGCGCTTACGCTGCCACAGTTGAAGGTCGCTTTGCGAAAGAAATCTATGGCATTGAAGGCCATGATGCCACTGGCGCACTAATCAAAGTGCTACACGACGAGGTTATCCGCCCAGAAACAACTATGGAATCTTTAGCAGCGCTGCGCCCGGTATTTGATCCAGTAAACGGTACAGTGACAGCGGGGACTTCTTCAGCACTGTCTGATGGCGCTTCAGCCATGTTGATCATGGAAGAATCTAAAGCACGCGCACTTGGCTTACCAATTCGTGCACGTATTCGCTCTATGTCGGTTGCAGGTTGTGATGCGGCAATTATGGGTTACGGCCCAGTACCAGCCACGCAAAAAGCACTTGCTCGCGCCGGTATTACCGTTGCCGACTTAGATGTGATTGAACTTAACGAAGCGTTTGCTGCTCAGTCTTTACCTTGTGTGAAAGATTTAGGTTTAGCAGATGTGGTTGATGACAAAATCAACCTCAACGGCGGCGCAATTGCACTAGGTCACCCACTGGGTTGTTCTGGCGCGCGTATCTCTACGACGCTTATTAACTTGATGGAACACAAAGATGCAACCTTAGGTTTGGCAACCATGTGTATTGGTTTGGGCCAAGGTATTGCAACCGTTTTCGAACGCGTTTAATCCTTAACGATTCTTCCTTCAAAGCCGGACTTAGTTCCGGCTTTTTTATGCAGCTTTAAAATCATTGTGAAATAATGCAACGCTAAAACGTCGATGATAAAGTTGCTAAGCCAAAAAACGCTTATAGTTAGATTATCTCGATTTTATAGCAGCTATAAACTATAAAGGTCCCGTATTTTTTTATGATGAAGAGATCCATCCTATTCTCAAGCATTTGAGGAAGATTAGGGATCACGAAATAACATTGTTCCACGTGAAACATCTCACTAATCCTGACTCTCGAATAAATAAAACGGAATAAAACCAATTACCCGTTGCATCACAAAATCAGGCCGCCAACTTGGTTTATCCAAACCACTGGAGTAACATTAGCCAATTCTGTTTAACCGTTCAGTCGAGGTCATATGAACGACGTTTTCTCAACCGCACAACACAAACTGGATGCTCTTGGTTTGCGCTGCCCAGAACCAGTAATGATGGTGCGTAAAACGGTAAGACAAATGGCTCAAGGAGAAACACTGCTTATCATCGCGGATGATCCTGCTACTACACGTGATATTCCCAGTTTTTGTGAGTTTATGGATCACACACTGATCGCCAGTGAAACCAACCAAACACCCTATCAATATTTGATTAAAAAGGGACTCTAAGTCCCAATATCGACATTAGGATAAGGACATCAAACATGCCGAAACTAGTTGCTATCGCCTATAAAACGATTAAACGCGGACCAATGAATGAGGTGCTGTGCGCGAATGTCACCCAGCACAGCGGTATTGAAAAAGATGTATTTGGTCGCCCAGGCAAAAGGCAAGTCACAGTACTCTCGCTCCAGCAATGGCAAATAGCGTGTCAAAGTATAGGTGCAAATTTACCTTGGACGACTCGCCGAGCCAATCTTTTAGTCGATGGATTAACTTTTAGTCCTGCCGATGTGGGTAAGCAGTTACTGATTGGGGATCTCTGCCTCGAAGTCACAGGAGAAACTGATCCCTGTAAAAAGATGGACCAAGCTCATGCCGGCTTAGAGTCAGCACTAACACCTGATTGGCGAGGCGGTGTCACTTGCCGTGTTATCAATGATGCCATGATCCACATCGGCGATCCCGTCACATTAAACTAATCATCACTTCATGGAGAGTAAGCCGCATTACTCTCCCACAGTTTCTCCGCCTCAGCTGCTGCCCCTCGGTCATTAATTGAAACAGTATTTCCGTTTTCCTTACAGGGTATTTGTGCGATAACTTAGCGTAGCATTAACAAATATTTATCCAACCTGATAACAATCAAGCCCTAGAATAACGATAACAGGACATAACATGTTGAAACCTAAGCTGACACCGCTTTATATCGCCCTGATGCTTGGCCTTAACTCCCACGCTGTACAGGCAGCAGACGCCCAAAAAACGAGTTGGGACGTCAATGCGCCAGCCAATGCCCCGCTAGAAAAAGTGGCCATAGATGTAACCGAAGGCACTTGGATGAACATCAGTGTCAGTCCAGACGGCAAACATTTAGTATTCGATTTACTCGGTGATATTTATAAAATCCCAGTCACGGGTGGCGAAGCTAAACCATTAGCACAAGGCATAGCCTGGCAAATGCAGCCAGTTTATAGCCCTGATGGTAAACACATCGCCTTTACCTCGGATGCGGATGGTGGTGACAATATTTGGATTATGGATGCCGATGGCAGCAATCCACGCACCGTCACATCAGAAACTTTTCGCTTACTCAACAGCCCAGCGTGGAGCCCTGATTCGCAATATTTAGTGGGTCGTAAACATTTTACCGCCAGTCGTAGTTTAGGTGCCGGCGAAGTCTGGCTCTACCATGTAGCAGGTGGCGAAGGTGTAAAACTCACCGAACGCCCAAATGATGAGAAAGACTTAGGTGAACCCGCCTATTCACCCGATGGTCGCTATATCTATTTCAGTCAAGATGACACCCCAGGAAAAACCTTCCATTATTCCAAAGACTCAGTAAACGGCATCTATAAAATCAAGCGTTACGATACTAAAACAGGTGATATCGAAATTCTGATCGAAGGGACTGGCGGAGCCATTCGCCCAACCCCAAGCCCTGATGGCACCAAACTGGCCTACATCAAGCGTGATGATTTCCAATCATCCTTATATTTGCTTGATTTGAAATCCGGTGAAACCACTAAACTGTTCGGTGATTTAGACCGCGATATGCAAGAGACTTGGGCAATTCATGGTGTTTACCCGACGATGGCATGGACTCCAGACAACAAAGACATCTTCTTCTGGGCTAAGGGCAAAATTAACCGCCTCAACGTTGCTAATAAAACGGTCACCGATATTCCATTTTCTGTAAAAACCCAATTAGACGTTCAGCCTTCAGTACGCTTTAAACAAGATATTGATAAAGATGTATTCGATGTAAAAATGCTGCGAATGGCACAAGTATCCCCGGATGGTAGTAAGGTCGCCTTCGAAGCATTGGGTAAAATCTGGTTGAAGACACTTCCCGATGGCAAGATGTCGCGCTTAACCGAGTTAGATAACGATATAGAAGAACTCTATCCCCAGTGGTCGCGTGATGGCAAAAACATAGTCTTCACAACTTGGAATGACCAAGACCAAGGCACTGTACAAGTGATCAGCGCTAAAAGTGGCAAAGCGAAACAACTTACCACTGAGCCAGGAAAATACGTCGAGCCTACCTTTTCTCCCGATGGCGAACTTGTGGTGTATCGTAAAACCCAAGGCGGCCATCTCACACCTCGAACTTGGTCGCAAGAACCAGGTCTGTACAAGGTCGATTTAAAAACCAAACAAAATAAGAAAATCTCCGCAGAAGGCTATCAAGCACAATACGGAGCCTCAGCCGATCGCATTTTTTTTATGAATAGTGGTGAAGATGACACACCGCAGCTTGCCTCTATTAACTTGGATGGGTTTGATAAGCGCGTTCACTACAGCAGTAAACATGCAACCGAATTTAGAGTCTCACCCGACGGTAAACAGCTCGCCTTTGCCGAGCGCTTTAAAGTTTGGGTGACGCCCTTTGCTAAACATGGTGAAACCGTTGAAATTGGCCCTAACGCCAGCAATCTTCCAGTCACTCAGTTAAGTGTGCGAGCCGGCGAAAGTATCAGTTGGAATAGCAAGAGTAATCAACTCTATTGGACTCTTGGCCCAGAACTGTACCAAGCCGATGTTGATTCGCAGTATCTCAAAAAGGACGTGCAAGCTAAGCCAAGCATTATCAATTTAGGCTTTACTGAAAAAGCTGATGTTCCACGTGGAACAGTCGCCTTTGTCGGCGGTAAAGTGATCACCATGGAAAATGACCAAGTCATCGATAAGGGAGTCGTGATCGTCAAAGACAATCATATTGTTGCTGTTGGCGACGCTAACACGGCAATTCCAAAGGATGCACAAGTTATCGATATAAGCGGTAAATCCATTATGCCAGGTTTGTTTGACGCTCACGCCCATGGCGCCCAGGCCGATGACGAAATCGTGCCCCAACAAAACTGGGCACTCTACTCTGGATTATCCCTAGGCGTGACGACCATCCATGATCCATCGAACGATACCACTGAAATCTTTGCCGCTTCTGAGCAACAAAAGGCGGGGAACATCGTGGGCCCGCGGATTTTCTCCACTGGAACAATTCTCTACGGCGCAAATGCTCCCGGATACACCTCGCATATCGACTCACTCGATGATGCAAAATTCCATTTAGAGCGACTCAAAAAAGTCGGCGCCTTTAGCGTTAAGAGCTACAACCAACCGCGTCGCAATCAAAGACAACAGGTTATCGCTGCAGCTCGTGAACTCGAAATGATGGTCGTGCCAGAGGGTGGCAGCTTACTGCAACATAACCTGACCATGGTTGCCGATGGCCATACCACCGTAGAACACTCGTTACCCGTGGCAAATATTTATAACGATATTAAACAGTTCTGGAGCCAAACTAAGGTCGGTTACACTCCAACCTTAGTCGTCGCCTACGGCGGTATTTCGGGTGAAAACTATTGGTATGATAAGACCGATGTTTGGGCACATCCACGTTTGTCTATGTATGTGCCAAGCGATATTTTGCAAGCTCGCTCTATGCGTCGCCCCCATGCACCAGACGGTCACTACAATCATTTTAACGTTGCTAAAGTGGCGAATGAGTTTAATAAATTAGGCATTCATCCAAATATTGGTGCCCATGGTCAGCGTGAAGGTTTAGCCGCACATTGGGAAATGTGGATGTTCGCTCAAGGTGGCATGAGCAATATGGATGTACTCAAAACTGCGACCATTAACCCAGCCACCACCTTCGGCCTAGAGCATCAACTTGGCTCGATAAAGACAGGTAAGCTTGCAGATTTAATCGTTATTGATGGCGATCCATTAGCGGATATTCGAGTCACAGATAAAGTTACTTATACCATGGTCAATGGTAAGTTGTTCGATGCAGAGTCGATGAACCAACTCAATGGCAGCAAACAACAGCGTAAGCCTTTCTTCTTCGAGAAAATCTAATCTCAACAAGGTGAAATAACAAAAGGCATGTTCCACGTGGAACATGCCTTTTCTATTTCGCTGCCCATCAAAGCAAAATGAATTAATTATTGATGATCACAACAAGCTTGATAAGAAATACAGTCAACAAGATGATCGTTCACCATTCCCACCGCCTGCATAAAAGCATAACAAATTGTCGGACCAACAAAGTTAAAACCGAGCTTTTTTAATGCCTTGGACATAGCCTCTGATTCAGGTGTCTGCGCAGGCACCTGCGACATGGAAGTAAATTGATTAACCAAAGGCTTACCACCAACGAAGCTCCACAGAAATTCAGCAAAATCTTTGCCATCCGCAGTGTAGGCTAAATAGCCTTTTGCATTACGAATAATCGAATGGATCTTAAGGCGATTACGCACAATACCTGGATTGTTCATCAACTCTTCAACCTTAGCGTCGTCGAAAGTGGCAATTACTGTCGGCTCAAAATCCGCAAAAGCTTGTTCGTAGTTTTGCTGCTTCTTTAAGATAGTAATCCAAGACAACCCGGCTTGTTGGCCATCTAAACAGAGCTTGGCAAACAACTCCTTCGAATCATAAACTGGGCGTCCCCACACTTTATCGTGGTACTCACGATACAAGGGATCATCGCTGACCCAATTACAGCGGATTTCTTCCATGGCCTATCTACCTTAACGTTTTAACAAAGAAGGTAAAAAATAACCTACATAAGCAGAGATCTACAAGGTATAATCGAAACCATTTTCTATTCAAGCTGACGGCAGTAGACAAGTAGACATGACGACGAAACACGACGTAAAAACATTTCAGGGTTTCATTCTAACCCTACAGGAATATTGGGCGCAGCAAGGCTGTGCAATCGTTCAACCTTTAGATATGGAAGTCGGTGCGGGTACATTCCACCCACAAACTTTCCTACGCTCTCTAGGGCCTGAGCCAATGAGCAGTGCTTATGTGCAGCCATCGCGCCGCCCTACCGACGGCCGTTACGGTGAAAACCCAAACCGTCTGCAGCACTACTACCAATTCCAAGTCGTGTTAAAACCGTCACCTGATAATATCCAAGAACTCTATTTAGGTTCTCTGCAAGCCCTTGGTATTGATACACAAATCCATGATATCCGTTTTGTGGAAGACAACTGGGAATCACCAACGCTAGGCGCTTGGGGTCTGGGTTGGGAAGTCTGGTTAAACGGCATGGAAGTGACTCAGTTTACTTACTTCCAACAGGTCGGCGGCTTAGAGTGTAGCCCTGTCACGGGTGAGATCACCTACGGTTTAGAGCGTCTCGCCATGTATATCCAAGGTGTAGATAGCGTGTACGACCTCGTATGGACCGATGGCCCGATGGGTCGCATCACCTACGGCGATGTGTTCCACCAAAACGAAGTTGAGCAATCGACCTATAACTTTGAGCACGCAGACGTCGACTTTATGTTTGCCCTGTTCGATCAATGCGAAAAAATGTGCCAGCACTTATTGTCGCTTGAAAAACCATTACCTCTGCCAGCCTATGAGCAAGTGATGAAAGCCTCGCACGCCTTCAACCTGCTCGATGCACGCCACGCCATTTCAGTGACTGAACGTCAGCGTTATATCCTGCGCGTTCGTACAATGGCTAAAGCCGTTGCTGAATCCTATTATCAGGCACGCGAAGCGCTTGGCTTCCCAATGTGTAAGTAGAGGTAACACATGAATTTTGAAAACTTACTCATCGAGTTAGGCACCGAAGAACTGCCACCAAAGGCGCTGCGTAAACTGGCTGAGTCTTTCTTAGCGAACTTTACCGAAGAATTAATCAAAGCCGATTTAGCTTTTAAATCAGCTGTTTGGTATGCTGCGCCCCGCCGTCTTGCCATTAATGTGACAGAACTAGCGCTTGCTCAAGCGGACAAAATCGTTGAAAAACGCGGCCCCGCTGTGAGTTCAGCTTTTGATGCCGAAGGTAAACCAACGAAAGCCGCAGAAGGCTGGGCACGTGGTAACGGTATTACCGTTGACCAAGCTGAGCGTTTAGTGACCGACAAAGGCGAATGGCTGGTTTATAACGCCAAAGTCGAAGGCGTTGAAACTAAGAGCTTAATCGCAGCTATGACGCAACGAGCGCTGGATAAGTTACCCATTCCTAAGCCAATGCGCTGGGGAAGCAGCAAGACACAATTTATTCGTCCTGTTCACACCGCCACTATGCTGTTAGGCAGTGAGTTAATCGAAGGTGAATTGCTCGGCATTAAATCGGCACGTAATGTTCGTGGTCACCGCTTTATGGGTACAGGCTTCGAGCTTGACCATGCAGACAACTACCTGACACTGCTGAAAGAAAAAGGTAAAGTCATCGCCGACTACGAAAGCCGTAAAGCCTTAATCAAAGCCGATGCAGAAAAAGCGGCCGCTAAGATTGGTGGCACCGCCGATATCGAAGATGACCTGCTGGAAGAAGTCACCTCTTTAGTTGAATGGCCAGTCGTATTAACCGCAAGCTTTGA
Organism: Shewanella sp. DNRA4; assembly: GCF_012843185.1. Taxonomy (NCBI): domain Bacteria; kingdom Pseudomonadati; phylum Pseudomonadota; class Gammaproteobacteria; order Alteromonadales; family Shewanellaceae; genus Shewanella; species Shewanella sp. DNRA4. Next base: position 41,813 of record NZ_JABAIP010000020.1, on the reverse strand, counting down.
AGAGAAGTTCTTAAACGTGCCTTCAGAAGCCTTGGTTTATACGATGAAGGGCGATCAGAAATACTTCCCAGTATTCGATGATGCCGGTAAGTTACTGCCAAACTTTATCTTTGTCACCAATATCGAATCAAAAGATCCAGCGCAAATCATTGCTGGTAATGAGAAAGTGGTTCGTCCACGCTTGGCTGATGCTGAATTTTTCTTTAATACCGATAAGAAGCACACGCTGGAATCACGTTTGCCAAGCCTTGAGACTGTGTTGTTCCAGCAACAGCTCGGCACCTTAAAAGACAAAGTGACTCGTATCTCTGCCCTAGCCGCCTTTATTGCCGAGCAAACTGGCGCTAACGCAGTTGATGCAGCGCGCGCTGGTTTATTGTCTAAAACAGACTTAATGACCAATATGGTGATGGAGTTTACCGATACGCAAGGCACTATGGGCATGCATTACGCCCGCCTAGACGGTGAAACTGAAGCCGTAGCCTTAGCCATGGAAGAGCAATACAAGCCAAAATTCTCTGGCGATACGGTTCCAACAGCTGCCGTTTCTTGCGCAGTAGCCTTAGCGGATAAACTCGATACCTTAGTCGGTATCTTCGGTATTGGTCAGGCACCTAAGGGCGCTGCCGACCCATTCGCACTGCGCCGCGCCGCTATCGGTGTGCTACGCATTATCGTTGATAACAAGCTGCCACTAGACTTAGTGACCCTAATTGCTAAGGCTCAGGAACTCCATGGAACCAACTTAAGCAACGCGAATGCAAGCGATGAAGTGCTTGAGTTCTTGATGGCGCGTTTCCGTGCTTGGTACCAAGATAAAGGTATCGATGTTGACGTGATCCTCGCGGTATTAGCACGTCGCCCAACTCGCCCAGCTGATTTTGATAGCCGTATCAATGCGGTATCACACTTCAGAAGCTTAGAAGCCTCTAGCGCTCTGGCTGCGGCGAACAAGCGTGTATCTAACATTCTGGCGAAAGTGGAAGGCGAATTACCTACAGCAATTAATTCGGCTCTGTTAGCCGAAACCGCAGAACAAGCATTAGCCGCTAAGCTTGCCGAACTGCAACCTCAACTCGCTCCGCTGTTTGCAAATGCTGATTACCAACAGGCATTGACACTGCTGTCGAGCTTACGTGAAAGTGTTGACCAGTTCTTCGAAGACGTGATGGTTATGGCGGATGACGAAGCCCTGAAAAACAACCGTTTAGCCCTGCTAAATAACCTACGTGAGCAATTCTTACATGTAGCGGATATTTCTCTGCTTCAGTAAGTCGCACGTTAGGTGCCAATAAAAAACGCGCTGATAGCGCGTTTTTTATTGACTGCAATTTATTAAAATTGCTGGAGTTTTTCATGCAACGCCTCAAATTGAACTTGATCGAGTCCAACCAAGGCTAACAAGTTACTCAGCATGTCTGCAGGCAATTTACCCGCTTGCTGCAGCATCGAAATCTCACTGATGATATTCGCGCGCCAAACCACTGCGGCAATCCCCTCATGCGGCCGGGTATGTACGTGGGCAAGTTTATCCAGTTCAGCTTCAAAAATACTGGGCAACTGCCAATATCTTGCTAATAACGCACTTAAGGTAAGTGATTTGGCCGTCATCACTTGTCGGAATAACCAAGAATTTGGCTGCTCACCAGGCTCTGCTTGCACAAAAGCATCAAGCAACATTTTGAAGATGGCGAGCTTACCCACATCATGCAGTAATCCTAATAGGAATGCGGTGTCCCTATCTTCTTCACTCAGCTCGCTAGTTAAAAAGGCCACCTGCATTGAATGACGCCAAATCTCAGCGCCAAAACGCCGAAAATAAATGGGTTTAATATCTAGCATCTCACGCACTAGGCAGCTAGTCACAAAGCAACGTAACTGTTCACGGCCAAGTTGTACTAAAGCTTGCTGCAAGCTAGTCACTTCCCGCTCACCACGCTTAAAAGCCGGTGAGTTACACAGCTTAAGCACTTCGACGCTCAGTAAGGGATCTTGCTCGATTAACGCCAACAAGTCTTTAGTATCAAACTGTGGATCAGCTAACTTACGGTCTAACTCCAATACCTTAGAGGGAAGCTTCAGCACCTTTTCGGCTATCACTTGTGGCGATGCTAAGGCGAGCTCTATTTCAGCCATGACACGCCGTTCAAGGTTATTAGCAACGCCACCAGCATCTTTGGTTCTGGCGGGGAATAACAAACTATAAAACAGCGCCGCTAAGTCAATACTCATCGAAGTATCAAATTGCTCTTCTACACGTTTTTTAGGTGACGCTGTAGTTATAGGTTTGCTGAGATCGGTCTGACTAAAGCTTTTAGGTCGCTCAAGCGTTGCTTGTTCACGGATATTAAAAATTTTGTTGAATATGGACTTAATCAAAATATTCCAACCTATGAAAGCTGTGTGTACTGAGCCAGTATTACATTATCCGTCCATTGTAATTGATATGCTAGAGCAGCCACTATCAGTATTATGTGCAGCTTGAGTATATGTTGCCAAACTTAAGATAAGGTTACCAAGTCGAATTGTTTCACGTGAAACCATAGTCCAATTTAGCTTGATAGCGTGAGCAATTTGAATAGCTGAATATGAGCATGCAACAACTCAACGGCTCGGAGAAAAACAAACATAATGTATAGTGCTTAGCACGACTCAAAATTGGAAGGCGCTTATGAAACTCTATATCGGCAATAAAAACTACTCTAGCTGGTCGCTCCGAGCTTGGTTAATGGCTGCGAAATCAGGCGTTAAGTTCGATGAAGTGCTATTACAACTCGATACCGATAGCTTCTACCAGCAACTCCAATCCATTTCGCCAACGCTAAAAGTACCAACACTGGTCGATGGTGACATTACCGTTTGGGATTCACTGTCGATTTGTGAATATATCAATGATTGTTATCTTTCAGGCGCTGCATGGCCACAAGAGCCAAAACAAAAAGCCAAGGCTCGTTCCCTCGCCTGTGAAATGCATTCAGGCTTTCATGCCCTACGAAATGCCCTGCCTATGAATATCCGTACCCGTCGATATGTCGAGCTTAGCCCCGCTGTTCAGCAAGATATTGCACGCATCGAAAGCATTTGGTCTCAGCAAATGACTGAGTTTATCCCATCCCAAAATCAGGGCACTTGGTTATTTGGCGAGTGGTCAATCGCCGATATGATGTTTGCACCAGTGGTAATGCGCTTCTTTACCTATGAGATTGAAGTCTCGCAAGCGAGCCGAGCGTATATGGAATTTATTGTGAGCCAGCCAGAAATGCAGGCTTGGATAACTGCCGCAAAAGCGGAGACTGAAATTGTCGAAGCCGATGAGGCGGGTGTTGATAGGTAATTTTTTGCAAAACAAAAGGGAAAGCTAAGCTTTCCCTTTTTTATCAATCAGTTATATCTGTAAAAAACGATATTAAACGTCTAAGTTAGCTACGTTCAGCGCGTTGGCTTCAATAAACTCACGACGAGGTTCTACTTGATCGCCCATCAAGCAAGTAAACAATTGGTCTGCGCCGACGGCGTCATCAATGGTCACTTGCAGCATACGGCGTGATTCAGGATCCATTGTGGTTTCCCACAATTGCTCAGGGTTCATCTCACCCAATCCTTTATAACGTTGGATATAGAGACCACGTTTCGCTTCAGAAATCGTCCAATCTAGCGCTTCAATGAAGCTGCCAACTTCTTTCACTCGGTCGCCACGTTGCACATAACCACCGACTTCAATCAAGCCTTCTAGGGCTGCACCTAACTTAGCAATACGTTGATAATCCATTGATTGGAAGAAGTCATAGCTAAATAGGTAATGCGTGTCGATACCATGTTTACGAATGGTGATCTTTGGCAGATACACTTTACGCTCAGGATCGAGTACAGGCTCACCAGAATACAGCACGCCGCTGTTTTCTAATTCCACCAACTCATGGATAAAGGCGTCTATCCATTCCTTCATCTTAGCTTCATCGGCCAACATCTCATTGCTGATCATTGGGTGGTAAAGCATCCGATTAGTGATATGCGTTGGATAACGTTGCTCTAAACGGGCAACAATCGCCTCTACTTCGCGGTATTGCGTCACTAAACGCTCTAATGGCTCACCCGACATACCTGGCGCACCTTGAGATGGATAAATGCTGGTTCCATCTAACGCTTGAGTGGTCAGATACTGAGTCAGTGCTGCTTCATCTTTCAGATATTGTTCTTGCTTACCTTTCTTCACTTTGAATAAAGGCGGCTGAGCAATATACACATAACCACGTTCAATCAGTTCAGGCATTTGGCGGAAGAAGAAGGTCAACAGCAAGGTACGAATGTGCGAGCCGTCGACGTCAGCATCCGTCATGATGATGATGTTGTGGTAGCGAGTCTTATCTGGGTTGTATTCATCACGACCGATACCACAGCCAAGCGCGGTGATTAGTGTGGCAACCTCTTGAGAAGACAGCATTTTATCGAAACGGGCTTTCTCAACGTTTAAGATTTTACCTTTCAGTGGCAGAATCGCTTGATTCTTACGATTACGTCCCTGCTTAGCGCTACCGCCAGCAGAGTCCCCTTCCACTATGTAGATTTCTGAAAGACCAGGGTCTTTCTCTTGGCAATCCGCCAGCTTACCAGGCAAACCACCTAAATCGAGCGCGCCTTTACGACGCGTCATTTCACGGGCTTTACGCGCCGCTTCACGGGCACGAGCCGCATCAACAATCTTACCAACGATTAACTTAGCATCGGCAGGATTTTCAAGCAGATAGTCGTTTAGCTTTTCACCCATGGTTTGTTCAACCGCGGCTTTCACTTCGCTAGACACTAGCTTGTCTTTGGTTTGCGAGCTGAACTTAGGATCGGGCACTTTAACCGAGATAACAGCCGTTAAACCTTCGCGGGCGTCATCGCCAGTCGCGTTGGTTTTGCCTTTCTTGTTATAACCTTCGTTTTCCATGTAGTTGTTGAGGTTACGTGTCAACGCACTACGGAAACCGGCTAAGTGAGTACCACCGTCACGCTGCGGGATGTTGTTGGTAAAACAGAATATGTTTTCTTGGTAACCATCGTTCCACTGCATCGCCACTTCAACGGTAATGCCGTCGTCACGCTCCTGCATAAAGTGGAATACATCTTTGTTTACCGGCGTTTTATTACGGTTCAAGTAATCAACGAATGCGCTGATACCGCCTTCGTATTTAAAGAATTCGTTTTTATTATCACGCTCGTCGACTAAGCGAATCCCCACACCAGAGTTAAGGAACGATAATTCTCGCACCCGTTTAGCCAGGATTTCAAAGTGAAACTCAACATCACTGAAAGTTTGCTCACTTGGCCAGAAACGGATTTCGGTACCCGTTTTAGTTGCATCACCAATCTCTTTGATTGGCGCATCAGGTACACCATGGGTGTAAAACTGCTCGTGGACTTTACCATCGCGACGAATAGTTAATTGCAGCTTTTTAGAAAGCGCGTTGACCACCGACACCCCCACACCGTGCAGACCACCTGACACTTTATAGGAGTTATCGTCGAACTTACCACCAGCATGAAGAACCGTCATGATAACTTCTGCGGCCGATACACCTTCTTCTTCATGGATAGAGACCGGAATACCACGGCCATCATCCTTAACAGAAACCGAACCATCCACATGGATAGTAATTGTGATATCAGTACAATGGCCCGCTAAGGCTTCATCGATAGAGTTATCGACTACTTCGAACACCATATGATGTAGACCCGTACCGTCGTCGGTGTCACCAATATACATCCCAGGTCTCTTACGTACTGCATCAAGGCCCTTAAGGACCTTAATACTCGAAGAATCGTAACTATTCTCTGACATATTATTCTCTCAATGGTTATTCAATTACCGTTACACGTCCGTGTTCCACATGGAACATCCTACTGGGAGGCGTGTGTAACGAATCGACTATTGCTGCTGGCTCAATGGCGGTCACAAACACTTGTGCACCAGTGTCCACTAGCTGTTTCAGCAATAGCTGCCTATGCTGTGCATCCAACTCGGATGGAAGATCATCCACAAGATAAATACTGTGTTTATCTATTTGTTGTTTGAGCAACTTTCCCTGTGCAATACGCAGTGCACAGACTAATAATTTCAATTGGCCACGGGACAGGGCATCCTGCGCCGGCAAAGTGCCTACACGAAGTCTTAAGTCAGCTTTATGGGGACCGCTGACGGTATGACCCGTAGCCAAATCTCTGGGATATTGTGATTCGAGAAGTTGTGCAAAATCCGTTTTGCTATCCCAGCCGCGGGTAAATGAAACCTTAACATTCACCTGCGGTAAAAACTCCTCGATTATACCCTTAAGTAGCTCATTTAACGAGTCTACATAACGGTTTCGTATTTCGGTAACCTGCTCGGTATAACGGACAAACTCCCGATCCCAATATTGGATTTGATTATAGGGAGAATTATTTCTAAGCAGTTGATTTCGTTGTTTAAGAACTCGCCTCACATTCACCCACGCCGCATAAAACTGTGGGTCCGAATGAAAGGCCCCCCAATCAATAAACTGCCTGCGGGATTTTGGACCTTCAAACAATAACGAAAAGCTTTCCGGCGTGATGACTTGTATGGGCAAGGTTTCAGCTAAAGTCGATAGCCGTTTGACCTTTTCACCGTCAATTTTGACTTCGGTTTCGCCACTGCGAAAACGCCGCAGACCAATTTTACTGTCGCCGCGGGGTAAATTTAAGGTCGCAAACAGGGTTAGTTTGTCTTGGTCGTTATTGATGACTCGCTGGGATAAGTGGCTGCGAAACGAACGCCCCATCCCGAGAAAGTAAATCGCCTCAAGAATACTGGTTTTGCCACTGCCATTTTGACCATAGATCAGATTAATCCCTTCACTCGGGCTCAGTTGCGCCAATTGAATATTGCGAAAAGAATCAATATTAAGACGGATAAGGCTCATGCGTTACTCATCAAACCGCATCGACGGCTCAGGCCAAGACTCAGGACTGTTATCATACCGCAATTCACATCCATTAGAGTTAATAAGGCAACAAGGGATAAGGTCTGAAGACATATACGCCGCTAAAAAGCGGCGTATGGCACTGCGTAGAAAGAGGATGACTATAAGCGCATTGGCATAACCACATACATGGAATCTTCTTCCAAGTGGTTTTCCAATAAAGCACTCGAGTTACCATCGATTAAAGTGATACGCACATCATCGGACTTAAGGTTGTTGAGCACGTCCAATAAGTAACTGACGTTGAAACCAATTTCGAGTGGCTGATTGTTGTAATCCACATCGATGATTTCTTCCGCTTCTTCTTGCTCTGGGTTATTAGCGGTGATTTTCAGTAACCCCGCCTCTAACTGAATGCGTACACCACGAAACTTCTCATTCGATAAAATAGAAGCGCGCGTTAAAGCTTGCTTGAAGTGGTTACGGCTGGCGATAACGATTTTATCACCGCCCTTAGGTAACACGCGGCGATAATCGGGGAAACGACCATCGACTAATTTACTGGTAAAGACAGTAGTGCTGGTGGTCGCACGAATCGCATTATCACCAATGGCAATTGCGATATCTAAATCGTCGGCTTCCAACAAACGCGCCATTTCCATCACGCCTTTACGGGGCACGATGACTTGTTTTTCAGGTAATTGTGCATCTATGGTTCTGTGACTTAAGGCTAAGCGGTGACCGTCGGTAGCAATGGCGCGCAGCACATTACCTTCGGTTTCGAGCAATAAACCATTCAGATAGTAACGAACGTCTTGGTTCGCCATCGAAAACTGGGTCGCATCAATCAACGACTTCAGCACGCCTTGCTTAAGGGTGAATTCGATTTCCGCCTGAAAGGCTTCCACATTTGGGTATTCTTCTGCGGGCAGGGTTGCCAGCGAAAAACGACTACGGCCAGAGCGTAACAACCACTTGTTATCTTGCTGCTCGACCTTAAGCTCGCTTTGCTCAGGCAAAGATTTAACGATATCTAACAGCTTCTTAGCAGGAACTGTAGTTCGACCTTCTTCTATATCACCATGAATAACCGCCTGACCGACTAACTCAACTTCAAGGTCAGTACCTGTTAATTTGAGTGAGTGACCACTAACTTCTACAAGGAGATTTGCCAAAATAGGCAAGTTATGGCGTCTTTCTACCGCACCACAAACCAATTGAAGCGGCTTTAATAGGGCGTCCCTATCAATTGAAAATTTCATAGTGTCCAAATTCCTTGATTTTAAGAAGATAAGGTTCTAATCAAGTTAGCATAATCTTCTTTAATGTCGTGACTCTCTTCCCGTAGCTGAGCAATCTTACGACAGGCATGTAACACTGTGGTGTGATCTCGACCACCAAAGGCATCACCAATTTCCGGCAAGCTCTGGTTAGTTAATTCTTTGGATAACGCCATGGCCACTTGTCTTGGGCGCGCAACACTGCGCGAACGACGCTTAGACAACATATCAGCCATCTTGATTTTGTAGTATTCAGCTACGGTTTTCTGAATGTTGTCTATAGTGACTAATTTTTCCTGCAGTGCCAAGAGGTCACGTAGTGCTTCACGCACAAAATCAATCGTTATTGGGCGACCGGTAAAGTTAGCGTTGGCGATCACGCGGTTTAACGCCCCTTCTAACTCGCGTACGTTTGAACGTAAGCGCTTAGCAATAAAAAAGGCCACTTCATCAGGCAGGTTAATGCCGCTCTCTTGCGCTTTGCGCATCAAAATCGCCACGCGAGTTTCAAGCTCTGGCGGTTCAATAGCAACTGTTAAGCCCCAACCAAAGCGGGATTTTAATCTGTCCTCTACCCCGTCGATCTCTTTTGGATAACGATCCGACGTCAGGATGATCTGATGATTACCTTCAAGTAATGCGTTAAAGGTATGGAAAAATTCTTCCTGCGATCGGTCTTTATTGGCAAAAAATTGAATATCGTCGATAAACAGTGCATCGACACTGCGGTAATAGCGTTTGAATTCTTCGATCGCATTGTTTTGCAGCGCTTTGACCATGTCTTGCACAAAACGCTCGGAATGCATATAAACCACTTTAGCATTGGGATTATTTTTAATGATCCCGTTACCGACAGCGTGCAACAAGTGAGTCTTACCTAGACCAGTTCCACCATATAAGAATAGTGGGTTATATGCACCGCCTGGATTTTCAGCGACTTGCAATGCAGCCGCTTTACCAAGTTGGTTTGACTTACCCTCAACGAAGTTATCGAATTGATAAGTTGGATTGATATTGCTGCGATGGTTAGTGTTAGTAACTGGCTCGGTGGTATTAAATGATGTACCAACAGAAGCCTTAGTTTGGGGATTGGGCAAGCGCACTGCTGCGACGGGCGCAGGTTCTGGCTTTTTCGCGGACGGACGACTACCGATATCGAAGCGTAGCTTAGGCGCATCATTACCCATTTGCTCAGTAAAAAACTGATTAATGATATTGATGTACTTATCCCTAACCCAATCGAGCACGAAGCGGTTAGGCGCATATAACACCAATGTATCTCCATCCATTTCGGCTTGTAACGGTCTGATCCACATACTGAACTGCTGAGCAGAAAGCTCATCTTGCAGTCTTCCGATACATTGCTGCCAAAGTGAAACCGCCACTAAGTTATCCCCAAAAGATCATCAAAAAGAGGTGTATTCTATAGCGAGATCTCAAGGATCGCTATCCTTAAAAAATAATTATCCCCAACAAGATCATTCTTTGTCAGCATCCTCGATCATCAAAGATCAAATTCGATCCTTTTATTCAACAAATAGGGAAAATCCCGCTTTATTAAGCGATCCAGATTGATCTATAATGGCGCCCCTTTGATCTGTTAACAGATCCTCTTAACTACTAGATGTAGTGTCCATACACAGAGTTATCCACATCTTATAGTGTGTGGGGGGAGTTGATCTAAGGATACGCTGGCAGAAATAACCCACTTGCTGACTTTCGTTGTTGACGGGGACAAGTAAAGTGATTACAATTCGGCCTCTTTTTTACCCTTACCTCTATTCGTGGAGATAAGGATATGTTCACTAATAACAAAGACGGATTGCCATCATGAGTAAACGTACTTTTCAACCTAGCAACCTGAAGCGCAAGCGTTCTCACGGCTTCCGCGCTCGTATGGCTACTGCAGGCGGCCGTAAGGTGCTTGCACGTCGTCGTGCGAAAGGTCGCGCTCGTTTATCTGCTTAATTAAGTGGATAACTAGTTGACTAGCTATACCTTTACGCGGGAGTTACGCTTGCTAACTCCCGCGCAATTTAAATCTGTATTTTCCAATCCCATCAAAGCATCTTCTGCTGAAATAACCTTGCTTGCCATTCCTAATTCGGAACAACATCCGCGTCTGGGTCTTACTGTTGCTAAACGCTACGTAAAACGTGCCAATCAGCGAAATCGCATTAAGCGAGTGATCAGAGATAGTTTTCGCCTCAATCAACACAATATTCCTCATCTTGATATTGTTGTGCTGGTTAGAAATGGGGTAATGGAAATGGAAAATGCCGAACTCAACAAGTTGATAGAAAAGCTATGGCGCAAACTCAGTCGCCGCTACAATGGCTAGCAACCACGTTTATTCGTGGCTATCAAATCTTCATCAGCCCAATCTTGGGACCTCGATGTCGTTTCAATCCCACTTGCTCTCATTACGCCATTGAGGCAATAAAAGTGCACGGAACCGCGAAAGGTTGTTGGTTTGCATTGAAACGCATATTAAAATGTCACCCTTTGCATCCCGGCGGTAGTGATCCCGTCCCCCCTAAAAATGACAGGTGTAATAAATAGGCTATGGAATCTCAACGCAATATATTGCTAATAGGACTACTGTTTGTCAGCTTTTTGCTGTGGCAACAGTGGCAAGCAGACAAAGCTCCAAAACCCGTTGCAACCGAATCGTCTGTAGTGGCGAATGCGACCACTAATCACAGTGCTGATGTTCCAGAAGCGGATACTGGTGTGCCAGCAGCAGTCGCTGCGACGCAAAATCTAATCACGGTTAAAACCGATCAGCTCGATGTGCAAATCAACCCTGTGGGTGGTGATATTGTTTTTGCTGCACTGGTTTCACATAAATTGGAACAGGGTAAAGACCAGCCATTTGTTTTGCTTGAGCAAACCAAAGATTACACTTATATCGCTCAGAGTGGCCTAATTGGCCGTGATGGTATCGATAGCAGTGCTAAAGGTCGCGCCGCATTTGCCGCCAGCAAAACTGAATTTACCTTAGCCGATGGCCAAGACACCTTAGAAGTACCACTGACCTATGTGGCTGATAACGGTGTGACTTACACAAAAGTGTTTGTATTCCATCGTGGCAAGTTTAACGTTGATATCGATTACAAAATCAACAACACCTCAGCTGCTCCATTACAAGTTCAGATGTACGGTCAGATTAAACAGACCATCAAGCCATCTGAAAGCAGCATGATGATGCCAACTTACCGTGGCGCCGCGTTTTCGACTCAAGATGTACGTTACGAAAAGTACAAGTTTGAAGATATGAGCAAGAGCAACCTCAATCAACCGACTCTCGGTGGTTGGGCGGCGATGCTGCAACATTACTTCGTATCAGCTTGGATTCCACCAGCAACCGATAGCAACACCATTTTCTCGAGTGTAAGTGCTGGCGGTTTAGCGAACATTGGTTTCCGTGGCGCGGTATACGATATTGCACCAGGTGCAACGCAAGAAATTAGCTCACAGTTCTATGTTGGCCCTAAAGATCAAAAAGCGCTATCTGCGTTATCTGATACCTTAAACCTAGTAGTTGATTACGGTTTCCTTTGGTGGTTAGCCGTTCCAATCCACTGGTTATTGATGTTCTATCAATCATTTGTGGGTAACTGGGGTGTGGCAATTATCCTGATCACCTTAACCGTTCGTGGTTTACTGTTCCCGCTTACCAAAGCGCAGTACACCTCAATGGCTAAGATGCGTAACCTACAGCCAAAACTGCAGGAACTAAAAGAGCGTTTCGGCGATGACCGTCAAAAGATGGGTCAAGCCATGATGGAACTGTATAAGAAGGAAAAAGTTAACCCTATGGGTGGCTGTTTACCTATTATTTTACAGATGCCAATCTTTATTGCCCTATACTGGGTATTGCTAGAGAGCTTCGAGCTGCGTCACGCACCATTTATGTTATGGATCCACGACTTATCAGTACAAGATCCATACTACATTCTGCCGCTGCTGATGGGTGTGTCCATGTTTGTGATGCAAAAAATGCAACCCATCGCACCGACAATGGACCCAATGCAAGTGAAGATGATGCAATGGATGCCAGTGATCTTTACCGTATTCTTCCTGTGGTTCCCATCGGGTCTGGTACTGTACTGGTTAGTAGGTAACATTGTTGCCATCATCCAGCAGAAGATTATTTATGCAGGTCTAGAGAAAAAAGGCTTAAAATAAGCCCAAGCGCTAGATAGGAGCTAACAGCTCAGCATATTCAAAAAGGCGGCTTCATTGGCCGCCTTTTCCTTTAGGTAATTTGATCGATATTAATGGGTATTTCCGTGACAACTGACACTATCGTGGCACAAGCCACCGCGCCCGGACGGGGCGGCGTGGGTATCATTCGAATCTCTGGTGATAAGGCAACCGATGTGGCCATGGCCGTATTGGGTCATTTACCTAAACCCCGTTACGCCGATTACTGCGACTTTAAAAATGCCTCAGGCCAAGTGATTGACCAAGGTATCGCACTGTTTTTTAAAGGCCCTAATTCCTTCACGGGTGAAGATGTATTAGAGCTGCAGGGCCACGGTGGTCAAATCGTCCTCGATATGCTGATCAAACGCGTGCTCGAAGTCGAAGGCATTCGCATCGCCAAACCTGGCGAGTTTAGCGAACAGGCCTTTATGAACGATAAGCTTGACTTAACCCAAGCCGAAGCGATTGCCGACCTTATCGATGCCACCAGTGAACAAGCGGCTAAAAGCGCGCTGCAATCACTGCAAGGTGAGTTTTCGAAGGAAGTGCATGAGCTGGTGGATCAAGTCACCCATCTGCGTTTATACGTCGAAGCCGCGATTGATTTCCCCGATGAAGAAGTCGACTTTTTAAGTGATGGCAAAATTGCCAATGCACTCTACAAAATCATCGACAAACTCAGCGCCGTCCAAGCCAGTGCCAAGCAAGGCTCGATTATCCGCGAAGGCATGAAGGTGGTGATTGCTGGTCGCCCCAATGCCGGAAAATCCAGCCTACTCAATGCCCTCGCCGGTAAAGAGTCGGCGATTGTGACCGAAATAGCTGGCACCACTCGCGATGTGCTGCGCGAACACATCCATTTAGATGGTATGCCGCTGCATATTATCGACACCGCAGGTTTACGGGATACCACAGATACGGTTGAACAAATCGGTATCGAGCGCGCTTGGAATGAAATAAACAGTGCCGATCGGGTGTTGTTTATGGTCGATGGCACCACCACGGATGCCGTCGATCCCCACGATATTTGGCCGGATTTTATCGATCGTCTCCCCGCCAATTTAGGCGTGACCGTTGTCCGCAATAAAGCCGATCTCACAGGTGAAAACCTCGCCATGACCGAAGAAAAAGGTTACAGCGTGTATAGGATCTCGGCCAAAACAGGCCTCGGTGTTGACGAGTTAAAACAGCACCTTAAATCGCTGATGGGTTATCAGAGTAATCTCGAAGGTGGCTTTATCGCCCGTCGTCGTCACCTCGAAGCATTGGATGTTGCCGCAAGCCATCTGCAACTAGGTAAAGAGCAATTAGAGGTTTATCTCGCAGGTGAACTGTTAGCAGAAGAGCTCAGAATGGCGCAACTCGCCCTGTCTGAAATCACTGGCCGTTTTACTTCAGACGATCTACTCGGCAAAATTTTTAGCTCATTCTGTATCGGGAAGTAAAAGAGTAAACGCATCCGATAAATTAAAATCAATATTATGATTTTTAAGTATTTTATTGATGATTAAAAGGTTGCTACCAAAAAACATATGCCCCTCGTTAACATTTTAACGAGGGGCATTTTTTTGCAAAAAACTGGACCCTACCACAGAGAAGCTATTCCGCAGCCGCGCGGTTTAATCGATCCCAAATATCAGCCCAATCCTCTAGACGAGGCGGCGCTTCAACCAAAAGTGTTTTAATCCCCTTTAGGTCTAATGCGTAAAGAGAGGCATAAAGTGCTTGTCGATATCCTTGGTGGTTGTTCGGTAATATCAGCTTAAGTTGGCAATGGATATTTTCCATCTGTGCAGAATATCCCAATATCCCCGTAGCTTCAGGCTCTGCATAAAATTGCGTTGCAAGTGAAGCAGCAGCACAAATCACTACTTTGGCATTAGGTTGATAATGGACTTTCATATTGCCAGAAATCGCTTCTTGATGGCATTCAGGCGTAATAACGGGGAACGGTAAGTAGGGCTGAAAATCCCTCGCGGATAATGGACCACTTCGTAAAATCTCAGCTTGATTTTCACTTATCCGTAAAATAGTCGACTCAGTACCCACACAGCAAATCCCACCATCGAGTACAGCAGCAATCCTTCCATCAAGCCCACTCAATACTTGCTCTGCACTAGTCGGGCTCAGTTTTTTATGTAAGTTTGCAGATGGAGCAGCAACGGCAATATTGAACTGTTGCAGTAGTGATAAAAGCACCGGATGATCAGGCATTCTTATCGCAATACTGGGCAATCCACCGGTTATAACATCCGAAACCGAGGGATGACGCTCAAAGATAAGTGTCAGCGGCCCAGGCCAAAACGCCTCGGCAAGTGGCGCAACCCAATCAGGAATATCCTTAACCCATCGAGAAAGCTGATCGATGCTGCCAATATGAGTTATGAGTGGATGATTTCTAGGACGTTGTTTAGCAGAAAAAATCTTTTCAACCGCTTCAGGGTTGCTGGCATCCGCCGCGAGCCCGTAGACAGTTTCAGTCGGTACTGCGACTAGTTCGCCCGCAATTAGCAACTCTCCCGCACGTTGTAAATCAGCAGGATTCAGCGCATTAAGTCTTTCTGTTCTCATGGATTACACCAGTGGCAACGATAAGGATCAGCCACACTCTCCTCTTTGGTTTCAATTTGTTGATATTGGCAGTGAAGACATTGACGGATAAAAGCTTTAGCGAGATCTGTTGGCGTACCACACTCGCGGCAAGGCAAACCCACGATGCGATCGCGCAGCCAGAAATTCGCTTGATGACATTGTGGGCAATGTGTTTGAAGGCGCTCAACCAGTTGCTGTGCAGCCTTGATAATATATAGCTGCCGCAGCGGAGAATGCATCGCGCGAAGGTCTGGAGCGACATCAATTGGGCAAGCAAAACGACCATTTTCAGGCGCGAGATTCATCGCTTCTAATGTGGCTAGCAACATATCTAGATTAGCTACACCTTTGATCGTATGACCATCGACCTTAACTATCCACGCTTGACCCTCTTCGGCACCAGATAACGCCGCACTAAGTGCACTCACATCATCCCCTTGGTAACTTTGCAAGCTTACCGGACCAGATACATTCGCTACGATATCAATATTTTGCCTTGCATCATGCAGTACGATAAGCTCCGTATCCCAATTCATTATTCCAGGCAAAGGCCCTCCCCCAAAACTACCTTCGCTGCCTAACCCCGCCTCTAAACCGGTTAACTCACAGGCAAGTCGCGCTTTTTTCTTAGCGCACTCTAGTGGTGAAAGCGTTCGCTCAACTTCTCCAGAAAAGGTGCCCAGCATGTCGGTATCAAATGCATCCGTTGCGACAATTTCAATCCCAAGTGGCGACAGAATTGGCGCAATTTGTTCAGCCTTGCCATGTTTGCTTAACAGGGCAATTCGCTTTGGCATTTTATAATGTGATTGATGATCCATGATGAATACTCACTCCTGAAGTGAGGGGACAATTCTTAACTTTAAGCAAACCTAGCCTTACTCAATATTCTCTACAACGCGATAACGACGCTGAATAAGGAAGGCTATTGTTGCCGTATCAGTGATAGGATGTAAAATAGATAGATATTCACATAACGTTCTATATAAGTGAACGATTCTATGAGAAACCTCAATTTTCACCATCTACATTACTTCTGGACTGTCGCTAAAGAAGGACATTTAACTCGAGCCTCCCAGAGACTAAACGTTTCACAATCGGCTTTATCATCCCAGATCAGACAGTTAGAGGAACAACTAGGGCATGAACTGTTTCACCGTCAGGGCCGGGCATTATTACTGACAGAGGTTGGGCATCTCGTTCTCGAGTACGCTGAAGGAATTTTTAATTTAGGTCACGAATTGCTTTCAGTTATGGAAAATGGCGAGCACCAAAGGCTTCAGCTACTAAGAATAGGTGCAGTGGCGACCCTTTCACGCAATTTCCAAGAAAACTTATTACGCCCGGTCATTAAATTAAATAACGTCAAACTTGCTTTAAAATCATCCAACTTTGATGATCTTCTCGAACAATTGCGTGTACATAAATTAGATTTGATCCTCTCAAATCGCCCTGTAGCTTCGGACTCTTCAACCCCTTGGCGCTGTAAATTAATTGCTCAGCAAGGCGTATGCTTAGTCGGCCCAAATAAAGCGGAATTCAATGCATTACGCTTTCCAGAGGATCTCACAAAAGTAAAATTACTATTACCTGGCCCCGACAGTGATATTCGTAGGCAATTTGATTTGTACTGCGAGCAACATGGGCTCTCACTAACCCCTTATGCAGAAGTCGATGATATGGCGATGCTCAGACTATTAGCGCGGGATTCGGGTGCGGTAGCCGTAGTACCTGAAGTGGTTGTACAAGATGAGATTCAAGCGGGACTATTGAAAAACTACGCGGCCTTAGATTGTGTGACTGAAAGTTTTTATGCCATAACCGCTAAAAGACACGTTGATTTACCGATCTTGCATACTTTGTTAAGCACAAAAATGGAGTAACTGATATCACAATCAGTCGATTGGGATTGATTTTAGTTGCACATAAGCGGCTGGTGCGTTTATTCATCTATTAACCCGATCTGAGGTTAAATAGCATATGTTTGCCAGCCAATTTAGGGCTGAAATTGGCTGGCATTTTGCAGTATCATTGGCTTAAACCAATGAATTACCATAATTTAAACATCTTAACCAAAAAATATCAGCTCAATCATACCTGCCGATAGTGATCTTGCATTTGGTATGAACGGGCATACAGTGCAAACACTAATGCCGCCAAAATAGCAAAACCCGCAAAGAAAAACATTTGGAATGCCGTCACGCTCATCCCCGTTTGCATTATTTGCTCAGTCACAGCAGGACTTTTAACACTCACATTGGCAAGCAATACCCAGAGGTTACCAACGGTAACGGAAAGCGTCCAAAAACTCATGATTGTCCCTTTCATCGCTTTAGGCGCTTGGCTATAGGCAAACTCTAATCCTGTCGCCGAAACCAGAACTTCACCAAAAGTCAGCAAAGCGTAAGGTAAAATTTGCCAGAAGATCGAAAGGGCTGAACCACCATCCATCATCAATTGAATCGTCCCCACCACAATCCAACTCAATCCAGTAATGGCAATCCCCGCCCCCATTTTACGTAATGCGGTTAACTTAATCCCCATACGCTCAATCGCGGGGTATAACACAAAGTTATTGAATGGGATCAATAGCATCACTAACAGTGGATTTAAAGCCTGCATCATTGCAGGTTCAAACCACGAAGGTTTAACCATATCATTGGCCTGCAAAATCCAAGTCGAAGCCTTTTGATCGAATAACGACCAAAATGGGGTCACCAACGCAAATAAAACCAAAATTCGAAGGACTGAACGTACACCATCTACCGCAATATCAGGATGACAGCTTCGAGCACGCTCAAGTTGTAATGAGGCGCCCGCCCCAACAAATCCCATGAGTAGCACCATAGCACTACAAAGACCGGCAACAATCCCAAGTGTTGGAATATTGATTAGCGCATAAGCAGCTGATATTAATCCAATTAATGCCAGCACTAACCCGATATTTCCCTTACCTTCCACTTTAGTAAGCAAAGCACTACGGATCACAGGTAAAAAACCATGGGGATCCTTTGGTTCTGGCGGCATATGCACATAACGCTTACGACCTAACCAGAAAAATACCGTCGCAATAAACATCAGCACGCCGGGGATCCCGAAAGCAACAGCGGCACCAAAGTTTTTAAGTAACAATGGCATAGATAAGGATGCGAAGAAAGAACCAAAGTTGATCGTAAAGTAGAACATATCAAAGGCTTTTTGAGCCAATGACTTATTAGTCTGATCAAATTGATCGCCCATAAAGGAAGATACTAAAGGTTTTATCCCACCAGAACCTAAAGCAATTAAAAATAACCCAGTATAAAAACCTTGTACACTGTGCTCAAAAATCGCCAAAAAAGCATGGCCCACGCAATAAAGTAAGCTTAACCAAAGAATGGTGTTGTACTTACCAAAAAATCTATCCGCAATCCAGCCACCCAATAATGGGAAAAAGTACACACCAATTACAAAGGAATGGAACACATCCTTAGCCACAGCGCCACGGAGATCCTCCGGAATGGACAGCAAAAGTGCTGTCATTAAGAAAGGTGTTAGAATGTTGCGCATGCCGTAAAAGCTGAAACGCTCACAAGCTTCACTGGCAATAATATAGGGGATTTGACGTGGCCATTTTGGCGCATCAACAGGTGTAGTCATCTGTTATCCTATTATAATTGTTATAAAAAACTTAAGGTTATCGGTATAAAACCAAGATTGCAGCCAAGGATACTAACAGACTGCGAATCAATATTGGCTAAATTTATACAACAAAATACGCTAAGTAGATGTAAGCCCCAAAAATGATAGAAAATTAACGACCACAGAGAGCAGTAACAATGACCAAAATTGCTATATTAGTCGGTACCACCCTCGGCAGCAGCGAATATATTGCAGATGAAATGCAGGCTCAGCTGACCAAATTAGGGCATGAAGTAGACACTTTTTTAAGTCCAACACTGGATTTACTGCAACCCTATTCCCTCTGGATCATCGTTTCATCAACCCATGGCGCAGGTGATCTTCCCGATAATCTACAGCCATTTTGTAAAGAAGTTCTACTCAATACACCAAATCTACACCAAATTAAGTTCGCATTATGTGCCATTGGTGATTCGAGTTATGACACCTTTTGCCAAGGCCCAGAGAAGCTTGTTGATGGACTTGAATATAGCGGTGCAAAAGCGTTTGTGGATAAGATCCAGATCGATGTACAACAGGATCCTGTGCCAGAAGACCCAGCTTTAGCGTGGTTGGCACAATGGCAGGATCAAATTTAAGATCCTCATTTTCAAAATACCTGAAACAACCCACAGTTTAGATCTTATTTATCCACAAAAAACTATTTATATGTATATTTTTGTGGATAAACTATTATTTAGATCTGATCAACCTCTGTGCTATTCACATCATGATCCGCTCAAAGATCCACCCTGTGGATAAATAGCGGATCTATCCCCACCTTTAATGACAGTAGATCTCGGTTAGATCACAGGATCAAAAGCTCATTAACCACTGATATAAAAGAGAAATTAGCCTTACCCACAGGAAAGTGCGATCCTAATAGTAAACATAATAAGAAGATCTATATAAAGATCTTAAGATCTATTAGTCCAGATCCACTGGATCTATTTTCGAAAAATGATCATTCACCTCAATCAAAGCAAATGCTAAAATGAGCGGCTCTCATTGGGTCACTTAAGTTTTTAAAGGTAAGGTCATGCATTTTCATGAACGGTTTGATGTTATTGTAGTTGGTGGTGGTCATGCCGGAACTGAAGCCGCATTAGCCGCAGCAAGAATGGGCTCTAAGACATTATTGCTAACGCATAATCTTGATACTTTAGGACAAATGTCATGTAACCCTGCGATCGGTGGCATTGGTAAAGGTCATTTGGTTAAAGAAATCGATGCATTAGGCGGTGCAATGGCGATCGCAACCGACTATGCAGGGATCCAATTTAGAACCTTAAACTCGAGTAAAGGCCCAGCGGTTAGAGCAACTCGTGCACAGGCAGATCGCGCGTTATATCGTCAGAAGATCCAAAATATTCTGCAAAACCAACCTAACTTACGTATTTTCCAACAAGCTGTAGATGATCTTGTTGTAGAAAATGATCGCGTTATCGGTGTCGTTACCCAGATGGGATTAGCCTTCGAAGCCGCCGCAGTCGTATTAACCGCAGGGACTTTCCTCAGTGGTAAGATCCATATAGGGTTAGAAAACTACAGTGGCGGTCGTGCAGGCGATCCACCATCTATTGCACTCGCCCATCGTTTACGTGAGTTGCCTATCCGTGTTGGCCGTTTAAAAACCGGTACACCACCACGTATCGACGCTAATACCATCGATTTTACTCAGATGACAGAACAAAAAGGTGATACGCCATTACCTGTAATGTCATTTATGGGCGATTTGAGCCATCACCCGAAACAAATTTCTTGTTGGATCACCCATACCAATGAAAAAACACACGATATTATTCGTGGAGGTTTAGATAGAAGCCCAATGTACTCCGGTGTTATTGAGGGGATCGGCCCACGTTACTGCCCTTCTATCGAAGACAAGATCCATCGTTTTTCTGATAAATCATCGCACCAGATCTTTATCGAACCAGAAGGCTTAAACACCAATGAGATTTACCCTAACGGGATCTCTACCAGCCTTCCCTTTGATGTACAGTTAAATTTGGTTCGTTCGATCAAAGGGATGGAAAATGCTGAGATCGTACGTCCAGGATACGCGATTGAGTACGATTATTTTGATCCTAGAGATCTTAAAAACTCGTTAGAAACCAAAACCATTAATGGATTATTCTTTGCTGGCCAGATCAACGGTACAACTGGTTATGAAGAAGCTGGCGCCCAAGGTTTACTCGCTGGCATGAACGCAGCACTGCAAGTTCAAGGCAAAGAAGCTTGGTGCCCTCGTCGCGATGAAGCTTACATCGGAGTATTGGTTGACGATTTATCAACCTTAGGCACTAAAGAACCCTACCGCATGTTTACCAGCCGCGCCGAATACCGCCTATTGCTGCGTGAAGACAACGCCGATCTGCGTTTAACCGCAAAAGGTCGTGAACTGGGTCTGGTGGATGATGCGCGCTGGGCCTCTTTCAGTGAAAAACTGGAATCGATCGAATTAGAGCTACAACGTCTACGTAGCCAGTGGATCCATCCAAATTCTCCATTAGTGCCAGTGTTAAATCCGCACTTGAATACGCCTATTTCTCGCGAAGCATCTTTTGAAGAATTACTTCGTCGTCCAGAAATGGATTACAACAAACTGATGCAGATTGAAGGCTTTGGTCCTGGTCTTACCGATCCACTCGCCGCTGAGCAGGTCCAGATCCAAGTGAAATATTCTGGTTATATTCAGCGTCAGCAGGAAGAGATCAACAAAGCGGTACGTAATGAGAACACGGGCTTGCCATTGAACCTTGATTACAAAGAGGTTCCAGGGCTTTCAAATGAGGTGATTGCTAAGTTAAATAGCCATAAGCCCGAAACCATTGGTCAAGCGTCACGTATCTCAGGTATCACCCCAGCAGCGATTTCAATTCTGCTAGTACATCTGAAAAAACGTGGTTTATTACGCAAGAGCGCGTAAAAGCTAGCTTAATCGCCAGTTTGGTCGCAGAAGGGAAGCATTCAGGCTTCCCTTCGACGTTTCAGGGCTTCATAATAGCCGACGAGTTTATCATTGCATTTTTGTTGAGGTTGTTCAGTGTTATTTGCCCAGTTAGAGGCCTATTTAGCCGAAATTAATCTGCCCGCT
Source organism: Shewanella sp. DNRA4 (assembly GCF_012843185.1). Taxonomy (NCBI): domain Bacteria; kingdom Pseudomonadati; phylum Pseudomonadota; class Gammaproteobacteria; order Alteromonadales; family Shewanellaceae; genus Shewanella; species Shewanella sp. DNRA4. Next base: position 20,049 of record NZ_JABAIP010000020.1, on the reverse strand, counting down.
ACCGCTGAGCAGAAAAAGCAACTGCTTGATTTTGTTGGCATGCTCAACAAATGGAATAAAGCCTATAACTTAACCTCAATAAGAGATCCCGAGATCATGCTTGTCCGTCATATCATGGACAGCTTAGTGGTATCAAAACATCTGCAAGGTGAACGCTTTATTGATGTTGGAACTGGTCCTGGACTGCCTGGCATCCCATTGGCGATTATGAATCCTAGTAAAACTTTTGTGCTACTTGATAGCTTAGGTAAACGCATTCGTTTTCAAAAACAAGTAGCCTTCGAATTAGGCATTCATAATATCAGTTCAATAGAAAGCCGAGTTGAGGCCTATCAACCCGAGCAAAAGTTCGATGGTGTGCTAAGCCGTGCCTTTGCGTCAATCCATGATATGTTGACATGGTGCCATCACTTGCCTGCTGAGCATGGGCAATTTTATGCGCTCAAGGGACAACTGAGTGATGAAGAGATGCAACAAATCCCCGCTGGCTTTGCGATAACTGAAACCATCGAACTCAAGGTGCCAAAACTCGATGAGCAAAGACATTTACTCAAAATAATCAAAGAATAACAGGCTTAAAGCTCCTCATTTTGAATGGATTTTTAAGTAGGCAATAAACCAGAATTTACATACAGGGTGACATTGTGGGTAAAGTAATTGCCGTGGCCAACCAGAAAGGTGGCGTAGGGAAAACAACAACTTGTGTCAATTTAGCCGCCTCATTAGCCGCGACTAAGCGTAAAGTGCTACTGATCGATCTTGATCCACAGGGCAATGCCACTATGGGCAGCGGTGTCGATAAATACGAAGTCGAAAACACGGCTTACGAACTGCTGGTAGAAGAAAAGCCCTTCGATGAAATAGTGGTCAAAGACACCACGGGAAAATACGATCTAATTGCCAGTAATGGCGATGTGACTGCGGCAGAAATCAAACTCATGGAGTTTTTTGCCCGTGAAGTGCGCTTACGTAATGCACTCGCGCCGATAAAAGATCAATACGATTATATCTTTATCGATTGCCCTCCTTCGCTCAACATGTTGACAGTTAATGCGATGTCGGCGGCGGATTCTGTGCTGGTGCCAATGCAGTGTGAGTACTTTGCACTGGAAGGCTTAACCGCCTTGATCGATACCATCACTAAATTGGCTGCCGTAGTGAATCCTGGTCTTGGTATCGAAGGGATTTTACGCACTATGTATGATCCGCGTAATCGTCTTTCAAATGATGTGTCCGATCAGCTAAAACAACACTTTGGCGATAAGGTGTATCGCACTGTGATCCCGCGTAACGTGCGTTTGGCCGAAGCGCCGAGCTTTGGTGCACCCGCTATGTATTATGATAAATCGAGCGCGGGAGCTAAAGCATATTTAGCGCTGGCTGGTGAGATGATCCGCCGTTCCGAACAGAAAACTCAGGCTAAGCGAGCGTAAAGGAAAACCATGACGTTAAAGAAAAGAGGGTTAGGTAAAGGCTTAGATGCCTTACTGAGTAATAGCCACGCCGCGAGTAAAAAACACACGGAAGAAGTGGTCGTTGTCGATAAAAAAGAAGAACTTATCCATCTTGATCTCGACCTATTACAGCCGGGAAAATACCAACCTCGTAAGGACATGTCTCCCGAGGCATTGGAAGAACTTGCCCATTCCATCCGTAATCAAGGCATTATCCAGCCGATTGTAGTGCGCCGAGTTAGCAATAACCAGTATGAGATTATTGCCGGTGAGCGCCGTTGGCGCGCTTCCCAATTGGCGGGTGTTGAAAAAATCCCTTGTATCGTTAAAGCGGTTCCCGATGATGCCGCTATTGCTATCGCCTTGATCGAAAACATTCAGCGTGAAGACTTAAATGCCATGGAAGAAGCCATTGCATTACAACGTTTAATGCAAGAATTTGAACTGACTCACCAACAGGTCGCCGATGTTGTGGGAAAATCTCGGGCGAGTGTATCTAACTTGTTACGTTTAAACGGTTTAAATGAGCCTGTTAAGCGTTTACTCGAGTATGGCGATATTGATATGGGCCATGCGCGCGCTTTGCTCGCAATTGAGGGTGAAGAACAAACAAATCTGGCGAGATTAGTGGCTGCCAAGGAATTAACCGTTCGCGAAACTGAACGATTGATTAATCAAACCTTAAATCCACCCAAACCCGTCGAAACTACGACTAAAGATCAAGATGTTTGTCGTTTAGAGCAGCAGTTAATTGAAAGATTAGGTGCCAAGGTTTCGATCGCTCATAGCAGTAAGGGGAAGGGTAAAATTGTAATTAACTATCAGAATCTGGCTGAATTAGACGGAATTCTTAGCAAAATTCGTTAATGTCTGTTGATTAACAGTTTTTAATGTAAATTTGTGACATATGTTAATTTTGGATTTTGACTGTTTTGCCGCTATATCACGTTAAAAGTGCTGTTTTTCCTTATCTCAAAGTTGCAATGAAGGCGTGAAAAGGTATACTTTCGCAAGCTTTTTGTGCATCGACATAAATACGGATATTTGTCATCCGGTCATCGAAACAAAAAGTATAAATGCGGAGAGGATGAGTTGAGTAAGGTTTTAGCGCGTCGTGGCCGGTGGTCAGCCTATAAATTGGTGATGATGCAGGCGGCGGTGGCTGGGGGTGCTTCAATTCTCTTTTTCGTCGTGTGGGGAGTTCAGTTTGGCTATTCTGCATTAGCAGGTGGTTCAATTGCTGTGCTCCCTAATTTTGTATTCGCGACCCTCGCTTTCTCCCATACGGGAGCAAGTTCAGCTGCAAAAGTGATTAAAACTTTTTACTGGGGGGAAGCGGTAAAGTTGCTGTTAACCATCGCAATGTTTTCGCTAGTGTTTATCAATCTTAAGGTCGCATTTATGCCTCTTTTTGTTTGTTACGTGCTGACGTTGATCGTGCATTGGACAGCTCCTTTATACTTCAAGCAAAGTTAAGTGGGATGAATCATGGCTGCAACTGGTGAAGCGTTAACACCGCAGGGCTATATCCAGCATCACCTTACCAACCTACACGTTGGTGAAGGCTTCTGGACATGGCACATTGATTCGTTGTTCTTTTCGGTTGGTCTTGGTGTTCTGTTCCTGTGGATTTTCCGTAGTGTTGGTAAAAAAGCGACTTCAGGTGTTCCCGGTAAGCTGCAATGCTTTATCGAGATGATCGTGGAGTTCGTTGATAACAGCGTGAAAGAAAGTTTTCATGGCCGCAATGCCGTGATCGCGCCTTTAGCTCTGACCATTTTTGTATGGGTATTCATGATGAACTTCATGGATATGCTCCCTGTAGACTGGCTGCCTTGGCTAGCAAGTTTAGCGGGAATTCCATACTTAAAAGTGGTTCCGACGACTGATGTAAACATCACCTTCAGCTTAGCTATCGGTGTGTTTGTGCTGATTATTTACTACAGCATTAAGGTCAAAGGCGTGTCTGGTTTTGTTAAAGAACTGACGCTACAGCCCTTTAACCATAAGGCAATGATACCCGTCAACCTCCTATTAGAGACTGTTACCTTAATCGCTAAACCAATTTCATTGGCATTGCGTCTATTTGGTAACTTGTATGCAGGTGAGTTGATCTTCATCCTTATTGCGCTGATGTATGGTACCAACTTGTTATTATCTTCCCTAGGTGTGACTCTGCAACTAGGTTGGTTAATTTTCCACATTTTGGTTATCACGCTGCAGGCGTTTATCTTCATGATGTTGACCATTGTTTACTTAAGCATGGCCCATGAAGATCATTAAGGATTGCTGAAGAAATTTTAAACTAAATCATCAACTAATTAGATTTAGATTTTAGATACTGGAGATACAGATGGAAACGATTTTAGGCATGACAGCTATCGCTGTTGCTCTGCTGATTGGTATGGGTGCTCTTGGTACTGCAATCGGTTTCGGCTTATTAGGTGGCAAGTTCCTGGAAGGCGCTGCGCGTCAACCAGAAATGGCTCCTATGCTGCAAGTTAAAATGTTCATCGTAGCGGGTCTGTTAGACGCCGTAACAATGATCGGTGTTGGTATCGCATTATTCATGCTGTTCACCAACCCACTGGGTGCAATGCTGTAAGAAAACGCTTCTGTCTTAACTCTAAATAGGAGGCTGTTGTGAATTTCAACGCTACCCTAATCGGTCAGACGGTCGCCTTTATCATCTTCGTGTGGTTCTGCATGAAGTTTGTATGGCCCCCTTTGATGAATGCCATCGAAGCGCGCCAAAAAAGGATTGCTGACGGTCTAGCTGATGCTGATCGTGCGGTAAAAGACCTAGAGTTGGCTCAAGCGAAAGCTACTGACCAACTAAAAGAAGCCAAGGTGACGGCTAACGAAATTATTGAGCAAGCTAACAAGCGTAAAGCTCAAATAGTGGAAGAAGCTAAAGCCGAAGCAGACGCTGAGCGTGCCAAAATCATCGCTCAGGGTAAAGCAGAAATTGAAGCTGAACGTAATCGCGTGAAAGAGGATCTGCGTAAGCAGGTTGCTACTCTTGCCATCATGGGTGCTGAGAAGATCCTTGAGCGTTCTATTGATCCAGCCGCCCACAGTGACATAGTTAATAAACTAGTCGCTGAAATTTGATAAGGGGAGTTTGAGTTATGGCTGAATTAACCACCATCGCTCGCCCTTACGCAAAGGCAGCTTTTGACGTTGCTGTTGAACACAACGCAGTGGATACCTGGGCCGAAATGCTCACGTTTGCCGCATTGGTTAGTGAAAACGAAACCATGCAGCCACTGCTGACTGGCTCTTTAGCCAGCACCAAACTCGCCGCACTCTTTATCAGTGTGTGTGGTGAGCAAATCAATGAGCAAGGTCAAAACTTGATAAAGGTAATGGCTGAAAACGGTCGCTTAAAGGTACTACCTGCTGTATCTGAGCTTTTTGCTCAATACCGTAATGAGTGGGCAAAAGAAGTGGAAGCCGATGTGGTTTCTGCAGCTGAGCTCAGCTCTGAACAACAGCAGCAGATCAGTATTTCTTTAGGGAAACGTCTCGCACGCAAAGTTAAGCTGAATTGCAGCACTGACGCCGCGCTTATCGCCGGTGTAATCATTAAGGCAGGTGACTTAGTCATTGATGGCTCTGTCCGCGGTAAGTTATCGCGTCTGTCTGAAAAGCTGCAGTCGTAATTGGGAGTTTGAGCATGCAACTGAATTCCACTGAAATCAGCGATCTGATTAAGCAGCGGATCGAGCAGTTCGAAGTCGTTAGCGAATCTCGTAACGAAGGTACTATCGTTGCGGTTAGTGACGGCATTATCCGCATCCACGGCCTAGCCGATGTGATGCAAGGTGAAATGATCGAACTGCCTGGTAGCCGTTTTGCAATCGCGTTGAACCTTGAACGTGATTCTGTCGGTGCCGTAGTAATGGGCCCTTATGCTGATTTAGCAGAGGGCGTAAAAGTTAAAACTACTGGCCGTATTCTGGAAGTTCCAGTCGGTCGTGGCCTGTTAGGCCGCGTAGTTAACACTCTGGGTGAGCCTATTGACGGAAAAGGAGCTATCAACAACGATGGTTTCTCTCCTATTGAAGTGATTGCTCCTGGTGTTATCGAGCGTAAGTCAGTAGATCAACCAGTTCAAACTGGTTATAAAGCCGTTGACGCTATGATCCCAATCGGTCGTGGCCAACGTGAATTGATCATTGGCGACCGTCAAACTGGTAAAACAGCCATGGCGATCGACGCAATCATCAACCAGCGCGATTCTGGCATTAAGTGCGTATACGTAGCTGTAGGCCAAAAGGCTTCTACTATCGCTAACGTAGTGCGTAAGCTAGAAGAACACGGTGCATTAGCTAACACTATCGTTGTGGTTGCTACAGCTTCTGAAGCTGCTGCGCTGCAATACTTAGCACCGTACTCTGGTTGTGCTATGGGTGAATACTTCCGCGACCGCGGTGAAGATGCTCTGATCGTATACGATGACCTGTCTAAGCAAGCAGTTGCTTACCGTCAGATCTCGTTACTATTGAAGCGTCCACCAGGCCGTGAAGCTTATCCTGGTGACGTATTTTATCTACACTCTCGTTTACTAGAGCGTGCTTCACGCGTAAACGAAGATTATGTAGAAAAGTTCACTAAAGGTGCAGTAACAGGTAAAACCGGTTCGTTAACCGCGCTGCCTATTATTGAAACTCAGGCGGGTGACGTATCTGCATTCGTACCGACCAACGTAATTTCGATTACTGACGGTCAGATCTTCCTTGAGACCGATCTGTTTAACTCTGGCTTACGTCCAGCGGTTAACCCAGGTATTTCTGTTTCTCGTGTTGGTGGTGCGGCTCAGACTAAGATCATCAAGAAACTGTCTGGTGGTATTCGTACTGCTCTTGCACAGTATCGTGAACTTGCTGCGTTCTCACAGTTTGCATCTGACTTAGACGATGCAACTCGTGCTCAGCTAGAGCATGGTGTGCGTGTTACCGAACTGATGAAGCAAAAACAATATGCTCCTATGAGTGTAGCTGCTCAAGCTGTGTCTATTTTCGCAGCTGAAAAAGGTTACCTGAAGGGCATTGAGCTGAAAAAAGTTGGTGATTTCGAAGCCGCTCTGCTCTCGTACATGAACAGCGAGCATGCTGCTTTAATCAAGCTTATCAACGAGACTGGCGATTATAACGCCGATATCGAAGCTGAATTAAAAGCTGGCCTCGACAAGTTCGTAGCAACCCAAACCTGGTAACAATGATAGAGGTGTCTTAAGACACCTCAGGTCCAGATTGGAGAGTAGAGATGGCCGGCGCTAAAGAGATTAAAACCAAGATCGCGAGTGTAAAAAACACTCAGAAGATCACGTCCGCCATGGAAATGGTGGCAGCCAGCAAAATGCGCAGAGCGCAGGAACGCATGGCTGCGAGCCGTCCATACGCGGAAAACATGCGTAAGGTGATCGGTCACGTAGCGCAAGGTTCTCTCGAGTATAAACACCCCTACTTAGAGGTGAGAGAGGCTAAGCGGGTTGGTTACATTGTTGTAGCAACCGACCGTGGCCTTTGTGGTGGTCTGAACGTCAACCTCTTTAAAAAGGTTGTTGCAGACGTGAAAAGCTGGAAAGAGCAAGGTGCAGAATTTGAATTCTGCCCTATTGGTGCTCGTAGTGTGCAGTTTTTCAAAAGCTTCGGTGGACAGGTTTCTGCCCATGCTTCAGGTTTAGGCGATGCGCCAAAGCTCGCTGACCTGATCGGGACAGTACGTGTGATGCTAGATGCTTACAACGAAGGCAAACTGGATCGTCTGTATGTAGTGTTCAACAAGTTTGTAAACACTATGACGCAGACTCCTGTGATCGAGCAGCTGCTACCTTTGCCTAAATCGGAAGATGATGAGGTTGCTCATCGTTGGGACTACATCTACGAACCTGATCCAAAAGCCCTTTTGGATACCTTATTGGTTCGTTATGTAGAATCTCAGGTTTACCAAGGTGTTGTTGAAAACATTGCTTCCGAACAAGCTGCCCGTATGGTGGCGATGAAGGCGGCAACGGACAACGCGGGTACACTGATTGACGATTTGCAATTGGTCTATAACAAGGCTCGTCAGGCTGCGATTACGCAGGAACTGTCGGAAATTGTTTCTGGTGCCTCTGCGGTTTAGGTTAGGTAACGAATACAAGTTTTAGAGGATTAATCATGAGCACAGGTACTGTTGTCCAAGTGATTGGCGCGGTTGTGGACGTAGAGTTTCCACAAGATGCCGTACCTCAGGTATATGACGCTCTGAAGATCACAGGTGAAGGCTCCTGTAATGGTTTGGTGCTGGAAGTTCAGCAACAACTAGGTGGTGGTGTAGTTCGTACCATCGCTATGGGTACTTCTGATGGTCTGCGTCGTGGTCTTGAGGTAGTAAACTCAGGTTCACCTATTTCTGTTCCTGTTGGTACCGCCACTCTTGGCCGTATCATGAACGTTTTAGGCGACCCTATTGATGAAGCTGGTGCAATTGGCGAAGAAGAACGTTATGTGATTCACCGCAGCGCTCCTTCATACGAAGAGCAATCAAACACGACTGAACTGTTAGAGACGGGTATCAAGGTTATCGACCTTGTATGTCCATTCGCTAAGGGTGGTAAAGTAGGTCTGTTCGGTGGTGCGGGTGTTGGTAAGACAGTTAACATGATGGAACTGATTAACAACATCGCTAAAGCTCACTCAGGTCTTTCTGTATTCGCTGGTGTAGGTGAGCGTACTCGTGAGGGTAACGACTTCTACTACGAGATGAAGGATTCTGGCGTTCTCGACAAAGTAGCCATGGTTTATGGCCAAATGAACGAGCCACCAGGAAACCGTCTGCGTGTAGCACTGACCGGTCTGACTATGGCTGAAAAGTTCCGTGACGAAGGTCGTGACGTACTGTTGTTCGTTGACAACATCTACCGTTACACCCTAGCCGGTACTGAAGTATCAGCACTGTTAGGTCGTATGCCTTCTGCGGTAGGTTACCAACCCACTCTGGCTGAAGAAATGGGCGTTCTGCAAGAGCGTATTACTTCAACTAAGACGGGTTCTATTACCTCTGTACAAGCGGTATACGTACCTGCGGACGACTTGACTGACCCGTCACCAGCAACAACCTTCGCTCACTTAGATGCGACTGTTGTATTGTCACGTCAAATCGCTTCTCTGGGTATTTACCCAGCGGTTGACCCATTGGATTCGACTTCTCGTCAATTAGATCCATTAGTGGTTGGTCAAGAGCACTATGACGTAGCTAACGGTGTACAAACTGTTCTGCAACGCTACAAAGAGCTGAAAGACATTATTGCGATTCTCGGTATGGACGAATTGTCAGATGATGACAAGATGACCGTTTCCCGTGCACGTAAGATTGAGCGTTTCTTGTCTCAGCCTTTCCACGTAGCAGAAGTCTTTACTGGTTCTCCTGGTAAGTACGTTTCTCTGAAAGACACTATCCGTGGCTTCAAGGGAATTCTGAGTGGTGAGTTCGATCACATTCCAGAACAAGCGTTCTACATGGTTGGTTCTATCGACGAAGCAGTCGAGAAAGCTAACAAAAAGAAATAACTAAGTAGTCATACTTAGTTTTTTAAGGAGAACGGGATGGCAGCCATGACAGTACAGCTTGATATAGTAAGTGCAGAGAGCAGTATCTTCTCTGGTCGCGTAGCGAGCCTACAAGTGACCGGTTCTGAAGGTGAGTTGGGCATCATGCATGGCCACGCTCCACTGTTAAGCTATATCAAACCTGGCATGGCGCGCATCGTCAAACAAGACGGCAGCGAAGAAGTATTTTACCTTTCTGGTGGTTTACTGGAAGTACAACCTTCTTCTGTTTCTGTGTTAGCTGATGTGGTTATGCGTGCCAAAGATATTGATGAGCAGGCAGCATTAGAAGCCAAGCGTCGTGCAGAAGCCCATATGGCAACTGCGGGTGCGGACTTTAATTATGATGCCGCTATGGTTGAGTTAGCGAAAGCAATGGCTCAATTACGTGTTGTTGAAACCATCAAGAAAAACATTGCCAGATAAAGGTTATTGTTTGTAATAAAAGGCGGTTATCGAAAGATACCCGCCTTTTTTGTTGGTTTTTTCGCTGCGTTTTGAGATCTGCCTTTCGCTTTGCTGCGCCTTTCCGTTAAAATTACGCCATTAAATCGAGCTCAGTTAATCCCTTTGGGATGTTAATCAAGGATATGGCAATGGCATTAAATGTAGTGATCTTAGCGGCAGGAAAAGGAACTCGCATGCGCTCGGATCTTCCCAAGGTATTACATCCTATCGCCCACAAGAGCATGGTGCAGCATGTTATCGATACCGCCCACAGTATCGGCAGCGATGCCATTCAATTGGTGTACGGCTATGGTGCCGACAAATTAAAATCGGCCTTGGGTGAGCAGCAACTCAATTGGATGTTGCAAGCCGAACAGTTAGGCACAGGCCATGCGGTCGCTCAGGCGATTCCGAATATCGATGATAATGACACTGTGCTGATCCTTTACGGTGATGTGCCGTTAATCCAAGCCTCTACGCTTGAAGCTTTGCTTGCTGCGCGTCCCGATAATGGTGTGGCGATTTTAACCGTTAATCTCAGTAATCCAACTGGCTATGGCCGTATCGTGCGTGAGCACGGCAAGGTTGTCGGCATCGTCGAACAAAAGGATGCCAATGCCGAGCAACTCGCCATCAATGAAATAAATACGGGCATTATGGCTGTTCCTGGCAAGGCGTTAAAAACCTGGCTTGGCCGCCTATCGAATAACAATGCTCAGGGTGAATACTATCTAACGGATATTATCGCCATGGCCCACACTGAGGGGGTTGAGATTAATACCGCTCAGCCACAGTCTGCTATCGAAGTGGAAGGTGCTAATAACCGCGTGCAACTTGCACAATTAGAGCGCGCCTATCAGGCCCGCGAAGCTGAGAAGCTGATGATTGCTGGCGCAAACCTACGTGACCCAAGCCGTATCGATATCCGTGGTGAGGTGACGGTCGGTATGGATGTGATGGTCGATGTGAACGTGATTTTCGAAGGCAAAGTCGTGATTGGCAATAACGTTAGCATTGGTGCTGGCGCAATCCTGATTGACTGTGAAATTGCCGATAATGCCGAGATTAAACCTTACTCTATTATCGAAGGCGCTAAGCTGGGCGTTGCCGCCAGTGCCGGGCCTTTTGCCCGTTTACGCCCTGGTGCTGAGCTAATGCAAGATGCCCATATCGGCAACTTCGTCGAGATGAAAAAAGCCGTTTTAGGTGTGGGTTCTAAGGCGGGTCACTTAGCCTATTTAGGCGATGCACAAATCGGTGCGGGCGTGAATATTGGTGCAGGCACTATTACCTGTAATTACGATGGTGCCAATAAACACTTAACCGTGATCGAAGACAATGTGTTTGTGGGGAGTGATACTCAGCTGGTAGCGCCAGTGACCATTGGTAAAGGCGCGACGCTGGGTGCTGGGTCAACAATTACCCGTGATGTGGGTGAGGATGAGCTGGTGATCACCCGTGTTAAGCAAAAACATCTGACTGGCTGGCAACGTCCGGTAAAGATTAAGAAATAACGGCGCAGTACTCAGTCAATATAAAGCGGCTTATTGCCGCTTTATGTTTTTTGTCAAAGCTAAAAATCCTAACCAAACAAAAACTGGCTAAATTAATGTTGAATTAAGACTGTGGTGTTATGGCTAATTTATTGTTTTTATTGAAAGTTGATCCAGGTCACGCTGAATTGTAAATTCGTGTAAAGATGATTAAATAAAAACAATTCTTATTTATATTGCCTGCAATTCTAAGACGAAAGGTCTACTTGAGGTGTTGGCAATGGTATTTAAATATTCAGTGGTTGGTTTGGCCGTAGGGTCTGCATTAATGGCGATGCCGGTTATGGCCGAAGCGCCAAATGATGAAAACATTGAGCGCATTAATGTGACTGGCCGTACGTTTAACGACTATAAAGTCGGCAGTGCATCCGGTGCTATGCGTGGTGATATCGATTTAATGGATACACCACAATCTGTGAATGTTATCCCCGACTTTGTCACCGATGAACAATTAGCAACAAACCTTGCGGAAGTCTTAGTTAACGATTCGAGCGTAACGGCGGGTACTACTCGTTGGAACCGCCAAGTATTCAGTATTCGTGGCTTCGAACTCGATTCGGGCAACGGTTATCTCATCAACGGCCACCAGCAATGGTCTCATTACGTTCAACCTATCGAAACGCTGCAGCAGGTAGAAGTTCTTAAAGGTCCTTCAAGTATGCTGTATGGTCAATCCGGTCCTGGTGGTTTGGTTAATATGGTCACCAAAAAGCCGACCTACGATTCAATGCTCGATTTAGGTTTTGATACTGATGGCTACGGCTCTACCCGTGCGCAGTTAGATGTGGGTGGCAGCTTAAACGAAGCGCAGAGCATTCGTTATCGTGGCGTATTGGTTAAGCAAGACACTAAATACTGGCGCGAATATTCAACTACTAATGAAAACCAAGAGCGTGATCGTTGGTTAGGTTATTTAAATTTAGAATTTGATATCAGTGATGATGTTCTGTTATCAGTTAAGTATGACCATACCCAAGACAAAGCGGGCATCGATGCGGGTGGTTGGTTAGATAAACAAGGCAATGTGATTGGCGAGCGGAAAACCGTATGGGACGCGCCTTGGGCCTTTACCGATAATACTGTTTCAAATTTAGGTGCAGATCTGACTTGGCAAATGAGTAACGACTGGAAAGTGAAAGTCGGCTATAACGATCAACAATTTAATCGCCAACGTTTCGATTCTGCGCCAAGCTTAAAGAAAGGCTCTGAAGATCCATACAAAGATGGTTACACCATAAATCCGTTTGATCGTTATGACGATTGGCAGCATAAAACGGCCTATGTTGATTTCACGGGTGAATTTGCATTGGCAGGTATGGATCATCAGTTGTTAATTGGCGCCAATTACCTCGATTATTATTATGGTCAGTATATTGATAGATATGATGTTGCGACTAAAGGCACTATTACTGTTGTTCCTGGCCAACCGATAATAAAACCCGATTTAGATTATCATCGAGATACCACTAAGTCTGAAAGTGAATACAAATACTACGGTTTCTATCTGCAAGATTTAATGACTATCAACGAACAATGGAAATTGCTCGCAGGGGTGCGTTATGACGAGCAGAAAAAAGACGGCGAAGGGGAAAATAGCTATGCCGTATCGCCTAAATTCGGGGTGATTTATTCGCCTATGGATAATGGCAGTATTTATGTTAACTATTCAAAAAGCTTTACCCCGCAAGGATCTGTAACCAGTTCCGAAGATGTGAATCAAGGAGCTAATCTAAAACCTGAGTATGGCACTCAGTATGAATTGGGAACGAAGTGGGAGCTCTTTAATGACAGTCTACTGCTGACAGCTGCTCTGTTTGATATAACCGTGTCCAATGTCACAACAGTGCTAGATATTCCAGTAACAAGTGATGGTGATAAAACAATAACCACTCAAGGTGGTGAGCAACATCACCGTGGTTTTGAAGTTGGTGCCCAAGGCCAGTTAGGTGATAGCTGGTTTGTGACTTCATCTATGATGTATTTAGATGCGGAATATAATACGGGTGCAGGCAAAATCGGTGGCAAGAATTTAGATGGTAAAACTCCTATTGATGCCCCTGAGTGGTCTGCCAATATCTGGACTCGTTACGAAGTAACTGACAACTTTGCGATGAACTTTGGCGCTATCTACGTTGGTGAGCGTTTTGCTAATGATGTAAATACCATAACCAAAGATGGTTACGTCCGTTTTGATGTTGGTGCTGCCTACACTATGGATATTATGGGTAAAGACGTAAGCATCCGCGCAAACGTGAGAAACCTATTTGATACTGAATACTTAGATGGTGGTAGCGATAAGATGGTCACTATCGGCCAAGATCGTAACTTCAGCGTGGCACTTGAAGCTAAGTTTTAAGCTCAGCTCCCCTTTTTAAGTTTCATACAATTAAAGCAGTTTACCTTTGGGTGAACTGCTTTTTTATTATTTTTCATAAAGTTAATTAATCCAACTTAAAAGCGACCCATCTTGATTCGAAATTATCTTTCGAATACTAGCAAAAATGTTTCGTTTCTTTATAATATATCTTTCGAATCGAAAGTTAACTGAAAGGTTTTATGAATAAACGAAATACACAGCAACGACGCCACAGTATCATCAGCATCCTGAATGAACAGGGTGAAGTGAGTGTCGATGAGTTGTCATTACGTTTCGAAACCTCAGAAGTGACTATTCGTAAAGACTTAGCAGAACTTGAAAAAACCGGACTGCTGCTGCGCCGCTACGGTGGTGCTGTGGCTATTCCCGATGAAGTGACGCAACAGTTTTCTGCCAAGATTGCGCCTAATAAGTTATCCATCGCTAAAGCTGCGGCGCAGCTGATTAAAGATCACAATCGCATCATTATCGATAGCGGTACCACCACTTCAGGCTTAATTGCTGAACTCAACCACAAACGTGGGCTGGTGGTAATGACCAATGCTCTGCATTTGGCTAATGCGATTCACGAACTTGAAAATGAGCCGACCCTATTGATGACTGGTGGAACCTGGGATCCGCATTCTGAATCCTTTCAAGGCCAAGTGGCCGAACAGGTATTACGCTCCTATAACTTTGACCAACTGTTTATCGGTGCCGACGGTATCGATTTAGCGCGAGGCACCACCACCTTTAATGAGCTGACGGGGTTAAGTAAGGTGATGGCTGAGGTTTCCCGCGAAGTCATCGTGATGGTGGATTCGGACAAAATAGGCAAGCGGATCCCTAATTTAGAACTACCTTGGTCGCAAATCAGTGTACTAGTCACCGATGATCGCATCGAAGAGAGCGCCCTTAACCAAATTACCGAGCAAGGCGTAAAAGTCATCTTAGCGCCCTACTCGCCTTAGGCATTTGCCCGTGATAAGCCAGAGCAAATGACTCAAACAACTTCATTTTTATTTTTCATTTTATAGGTAAAAACTATGTGCGGAATCGTTGGCGCCGTGGCGCAAAGGGATGTGGCCGAAATTCTGGTCGAAGGTTTACGTCGTTTAGAATATCGTGGATATGACTCCGCTGGTGTTGCGGTGATCCACAATGGCGAACTCAATCGCACCCGCCGCGTGGGTAAAGTGCAGGAATTGTCTGCTGCACTCGAAACCGACCCATTAGCGGGCGGCACTGGTATTGCGCATACTCGTTGGGCAACCCACGGTGAGCCAAGTGAGCGCAATGCTCACCCACATTTATCTGAAGGCGATATTGCCGTTGTGCACAATGGCATTATCGAAAACCATCATAAACTGCGTGAAATGCTTAAAGAACACGGCTACCACTTCAGCTCTGATACCGACACTGAAGTCATTTGCCACCTAGTTCATCATGAATTAAAAACGCACGACACCTTACTGGCTGCGGTGCAAGCCACGGTTAAACAACTCGAAGGCGCTTATGGCACTGTGGTGATTGACCGCCGCGACAGCGAGCGCATGGTCGTGGCGCGCTCTGGCAGCCCTTTGGTGATTGGTTTTGGTTTAGGTGAAAACTTTGTCGCCTCCGACCAACTGGCACTGCTGCCAGTCACCCGCTCTTTCGCCTTTTTAGAAGAAGGTGACGTGGCCGAAGTGACTCGTCGCACCGTGAGCATTTTCGATGTATATGGCAATAAAGTTGAGCGCGAAGTTAAAGAATCAGAAATCACCCATGATGCTGGTGACAAAGGCGAATATCGCCACTATATGCTCAAAGAAATCTATGAGCAGCCACTGGCTCTGACGCGTACTATTGAAGGCCGCATCGCCAACAAACAAGTGCTCGACACGGCTTTTGGTGATAATGCCGCTGAATTCTTAAAAGATATTAAACACGTACAGATTATTGCCTGTGGTACTAGCTACCATGCCGGCATGGCTGCGCGTTATTGGTTAGAGGATTGGGCTGGCGTTTCTTGTAATGTCGAAATCGCCTCCGAATTCCGCTACCGCAAGTCGCATTTATTCCCCAACAGCCTGTTGGTGACTATTTCTCAATCCGGTGAAACTGCCGATACGCTTGCAGCGATGCGCCTAGCCAAAGAAATGGGTTATAAGGCTACACTGACCATCTGTAACGCGCCTGGTTCTTCTTTGGTGCGTGAGTCAGATATGGCGTACATGATGAAAGCGGGCGCCGAAATTGGCGTTGCTTCAACTAAAGCCTTTACCGTGCAATTAGCGGGTTTATTAATGCTGACTGCGGTGATCGGTCGCCATAATGGCATGTCGGAGCAAATGCAGGCCGAGATCACCCAAAGCCTACAGTCTATGCCTGCCAAAGTGGAGCAAGCATTAGGCTTAGATGATGCGATTGCTGAATTGGCAGAAGACTTTGCCGATAAACACCATGCCTTATTCCTTGGCCGTGGCGATCAATACCCGATAGCGATGGAAGGCGCGCTAAAACTTAAAGAGATCTCCTATATCCATGCTGAGGCATATGCTTCTGGCGAGCTGAAACATGGCCCACTGGCCTTGATTGATGCCGACATGCCCGTCATCGTGGTGGCGCCAAACAACGAACTGTTAGAAAAGTTGAAATCTAACGTTGAAGAAGTGCGTGCCCGTGGTGGTTTAATGTATGTGTTTGCCGATGTGGATGCGGAGTTTGAATCTGACGAAACCATGAAGGTTATCCCGGTTCCACACTGCGATATCTTTATGGCGCCGCTGATTTACACTATTCCATTACAGTTGCTGTCATATCACGTTGCGTTAATTAAGGGCACCGATGTGGATCAACCGCGAAACCTCGCTAAATCGGTGACGGTGGAATAAATCGGAAGCAATAAAAAACCGCCGCTTAGGCGGTTTTTTATTGGGGCATTATTAGAGTTATTTGCTGGTGGCTGAGTGTATTAAGCCGTTATTGCATTAAGTGCGTTCTGCTTTTTTGCCTCGAAACGTTTCCATACTTTATCGTGGAAATAAAACACCACAGTGTTAATTGCGGGCTCAACTAAGGCGACGGCACCACCGACTAAAACACTACCAGTTAATAAATAGGTAACGGTGAAGGCAACGCTGAAATGTAATACGGCAAAAGTAAGTGTCTTGGTCATGATTCTATCCTCTAATGTAAGCCCCTTTTGGGAATGATTAGATGATAACAATTCTCATTAAAGTTTAAAGCCGTATTTTGAGATTAGTTTAAACGGTTTTTTCTATCTATAAGCGCTAAAAAATATAAAGCCCTCAAATAAGGGCGTTATATGGCAATCAGCTTCGATCAGTAATGCCAAGGGAAGGCTGAGAAGTCTTGATCGCGTTTCTCAAGGAAAGCATCGCGCCCTTCTTGAGCTTCTGCACTGGCATAGGCTAAACGCGTGGCTTCACCCGCAAACAGTTGCTGGCCAACCATGCCGTCGTCTGTCATGTTAAAGCCGTACTTCAACATCCGCATCGCCGTTGGCGATTTCGAGTTGATTTCTTTTGCCCACATTAATGCTTCGGTTTCTAGCTCGG
The DNA here is from genome assembly GCF_012843185.1 of Shewanella sp. DNRA4. Lineage (NCBI taxonomy): Bacteria > Pseudomonadati > Pseudomonadota > Gammaproteobacteria > Alteromonadales > Shewanellaceae > Shewanella > Shewanella sp. DNRA4. Next base: position 3,078 of record NZ_JABAIP010000020.1, on the reverse strand, counting down.
CATGGGGAACCGATTTATTCACCATTCCCATGGCAAAGGCTTCATCGGCACTGTAGTTAAAGCCGCAGAAGAAAATTTCTCTCGCGCGCTTTTGGCCAATCATCTTGGCAAGATAAGCACTGCCATAGCCTGAGTCGAAACTCGCGACATCGGGATCGGTTTGTTTGAAGACGGCGTGTTCCTTGGAGGCTAAGGTTAAGTCGCAAACCACATGCAAACTGTGTCCGCCACCCACGGCCCAACCAGGCACGACCGCGATCACTACTTTTGGCATAAAGCGGATCAATCGTTGGACTTCGAGGATATGTAAACGCCCCATTCTGGCTAAATCGGCTTTGCCCTCTTCGGCGCCTTCATATTTATAGCCATCTTTGCCGCGAATACGTTGATCTCCACCCGAGGAAAACGAATATTGTCCTTTGGCCGAGGGGCCATTGCCAGTGAGTAATACACAACCTACATCGGACCATTGGCGAGCGTGATCGAGGGCGATATATAACTCATCAACCGTTTTTGGACGAAAGGCATTGAGGCAATCTGGGCGATTGATGGCGATACGCACTGTGCCGTGGGCTTTGGCTCTATGGTAAGTAATATCGTCGAAGTTAAATCCGTCGACTTCATCCCACAGTGTGGGATCAAAAATATCTGATACTGGTTTAGTCATGATGCAAGGCCTATATAATTGAAGCTCAAAGGCTAGGCGGAATCATGTTTCTGGTCAATCGCCTAAGCACCATGCTTAGTGATGAATTGCAAAATTCCGTTTGCCTGTTAGTGGAATTAGAGGTTATCGCAGATAAATAGCAAGTTATCTCGGCTAAAAATGGGATGCTCAGTGGCTGTAGTGCCGCAGTAGTTTTCTTTAAAATCAGCAATGCCATCTTCGGTGAGTGGGATTTTATTAAACTCTTCAGCCTCAGATGCTGATAACCGCTCCAATATCTCTGTTCGTGCTTTCGTGAGATTTTGATTAATTTTAATTATCTGAGTGCCCATTGCTGAGCTCACTTTGCTTTCTATCTTTTGAACCATTTCCTCTGTTTTTGCTATAGGTGCATCTAGTTTGTCTGTTTCGGTGTATAAGTAATATAATGCACCACAAAGGAGCGCTAATATGATCCAACCTTTCATCTTTTAGTCCAACATAAGTGAATAACCATTAATAATATGGGTATAATAAGCCAGTTTTCGTCCAATATTAAAGCAGTAAAAGGCTGTCACGATGAACGCAGAATCTAATAACAAGGACTATTCGAAAACCAATCGAATTAAGATTCACCAGCCTGATGCAGATAAGGCTGATCGCTTTAACCCCCGTAATCGGATTTATGTCCGTGCAATCGATGGATTATGGAGTAGTTTACGCCGCCGCATGGGCTGGATAGCAATGCTCTTCTTCCTGATATTACCTTGGATCCCTTGGGGCGACCGTCAAGCCGTATGGTTTAACCTCGCTGAGCAGAAATTCCATGTCTTTGGCTTAACGATTTGGCCGCAGGATCTGACCTTACTTGCCGCTCTCTTTATGATAGCCGCCTTTGCGTTATTTTTTGTGACAACCTATCTCGGCCGAGTTTGGTGTGGTTACACTTGCCCGCAAACCGTTTGGACGTTTATGTTCATTTGGTTTGAGGAAAAACTCGAAGGTGCCCGTAATAAGCGCATTAAGCTAGATCAAATGCCATGGGGTTTTGACAAAATCTGGCGCAAAACCGCAAAACACACTGCATGGATAGTGCTTTCGCTCATCACAGCAATGACCTTTGTGTCCTATTTTGTGCCGAGCCGTGAAGTCTATGTCGATGTATTTACCTTTAATGCATCAGGCGCAATCTACTTCTGGGTGGTGTTTTTTACCTTAGCGACCTACGGTAATGCGGGTTGGATGCGTGAAATCATGTGTATCCATATGTGCCCGTACGCGCGTTTCCAATCGGCGATGTTTGATAAAAACACCTATATCGTTGGTTACGATGCAAAACGCGGTGAGACCCGCGGCCCGCGCTCACGTAAAGCTGACCCCAAAGAAATGGGTCTAGGTGATTGTATTGACTGCGACCTCTGTGTTCAGGTTTGCCCTACCGGTATCGATATTCGTAATGGCTTGCAATATGAATGTATTAACTGTGGTGCCTGCATTGATGCGTGCGACCAAACCATGGAGCGGATGGGATACCCTCTAGGGCTGATTAGTTACACCACCGAAAATAAACTCGAAGGTATTAAAGAGAAGGTACTGCGTCCGAAGCTGGTGGGTTATGGTGTGGTGCTGGCCGCGATGATACTTATCTTTATCTATGCGAGTGCGACAATTGCGCCAGTGCGTATGGATATTATCCGCGACCGTAATCAACTCTATCGAGAAAATGATCGAGGTTTGATTGAAAACACCTTCACCTTGAAGATCCTGAATAAGACAGAGCAAGCTCATGAATACACTATGAGTGTTGAAGGCCTCAACAACTATAAGTGGTATGGACCTACCTCAGTGACGATTGCTGGTGGAGAGGTATTAACTCTACCTATTAGTATCGGGGTCGATCCGGTCGAACTTTCGCGTTCAGTGACAAACATCGAGATAAAAGTGAAAACCCATATTGATGGTGAAGAAGTCGAAGTCGAGCAAGAATCGCGATTCTTCAGCCCATAGTTACTGTTTCGTTAACCAAATGAGTTTAAAAAGGGACTGTTTAGTCCCTTTTTTATTCATGTTGCTGGATATCTAGGCGTCTAGATGATTAATCATAATTTTCTGACAAAAAGCGCTTGCACAAAAAGTTTCGCTGCCTATAATGCGCATCCACTGACACGGCAGACAGCGAAAGCGAGCGCGGTTTCAGTGCGAATCGAATGCAAAATGTGCAGTTGATTCGAAAGCATCAAGAAGTTTGTAAAAACGCCTTGACGCGACAAGGGAAATGCGTAGAATACGCAGCCCTGACCCAGTGAGCGGTAACGCAAGCAATGAGGTCAAACGCTCTTTAACAATCTAAACAAGAAATCTGTGTGGACACTCACAGGTGTTGAGTTAATCGAAATTACTCTGCCGTTTGGCGAGTAATCAAAGAATTAAAT
>NZ_JABAIP010000019.1:0-78111 GCF_012843185.1 Shewanella sp. DNRA4 | reverse complement strand
CCCACCTGATCCCATCCCGAACTCAGAAGTGAAACGCAATCGCGCCGATGGTAGTGTGGGGTCTCCCCATGTGAGAGTAGGTCATCGCCAAGCGCCTAAATAAACAATGAAGCCAGCTGAATAAGCTGGCTTTTTTGCATTTAGTGTTTTGAATTTCAACGTTCAATTCTTCACAATACTTCTCTAAGTATCTTTAATTTTTCGCCTCATACAGAATATAAACAGAGAGCCCCTCATTGCTCCGTTTTCTTCATTCTCCAACACCTTTAGCATCATTCATTTAAATGGCTGCTTGATCTAAATACTTTAGTGCATTGAGACCCCTTTGATTTTTGTCCTTATAGGACTAATCAGTAAATTTAAAGCTTGTACTCTTCGTATGCTCGTTTAAGGGGGAGTCAGAACCTTATTGTCAGCCCATGTTTGCTTTTGGTTTCATCTTGGCTGGTATCTTCATTTCGTCATTACTCCTCAATAAAAATTTCTGCTTTGCCGTTTCATTAACGAATATTCATTTTATCGGTCGTTCACTAAGGATCCCTCAGACACTTGCTGCTGATCTTATGTAAATTGGTCTTACCAATTTACATTCGCCGATTAAATTTGTTATCAATGCAGATGTTGTGTGGTTGTTAATTTAAAACGCGAATGTTGGTTAAGGGCGAAGGAGGTAGGGCAGTGAAAGGGGAGCTAACGCAACAGTTATTAGACGCTGTTGGCATCATGTTATTGGGGATGGGGCTGGTCTATTTATTTTTAAGTGTATTGATATTAGCTGTGAATCTGGTTGCTAAGTGGTGTCGTGAAGAGCACAAAGCAGTAGAACCGTTGAAGGTCAATGATGCGAGCTCAACTGGAGCTTCAAGCACTTTAGAGCCTAAATTGGTGGCTGCGATCAGCTTAGCCGTCCAGCAGTATCGTTCTCAGGCTAAATAATGGAGCGCCATATGAACCGAGTAAATTCGATAGTGGCGTCTAAGCCATTACAGTTAACCGATGTTGTCTTGAGGGATGCACATCAGTCTATTTTAGCGACGCGTTTACGCCTCGATGACATGCTTCCGATTGCACCTTTACTTGATAAAGTCGGTTTTTGGTCGCTAGAGTCTTGGGGCGGAGCGACCTTCGATGCCTGTATCCGTTATTTGGGGGAAGACCCTTGGGATAGGATCCGCGAACTGAAAAAGATCATGCCCAATACGCCTCAACAAATGTTGTTGCGCGGTCAAAATCTATTGGGTTATCGCCATTATGCCGATGATTTAGTGACACGTTTTGTCGAGCGTGCGCATGCCAATGGTGTCGATGTCTTCCGTATCTTTGATGCGATGAATGATGTGCGTAACCTAGAGATGGCAGTTAAAGCGGTGCGTGATGTCGGTGGGCACGCGCAAGGCACAATTTCTTATACAACTAGCCCTGTTCATTCGGTTGATACTTGGGTTGATATGGCAAAGCGTCTTGAGGACATGGGCTGCCATTCGCTGTGTATTAAAGATATGGCGGGTCTGCTGAAGCCGATGGAAGCCTTTGAGCTTATCAGTCGCTTAAAATCACAAACTCAACTCATGCTCACATTGCATTGCCACGCCACCACAGGCCTTAGTACCGCAACCTATCAAAAGGCTATTGAGGCGGGAGTCGATGTACTCGATACCGCGATTTCATCCATGAGTCAAACCTATGGTCATACGGCAACTGAAACGGTAGTCGCTATGGTGGAAGATACTGAACGTGCAACAGGCTATGATCTTGTATTACTTGAGGAGATTGCCGCTTATTTTCGTGAGGTTCGCAAAAAATACGCCAAATTCGAAGGTGCGCTAAAGGGGATTGATTCCCGCATTCTACGTGCTCAAGTCCCTGGCGGCATGCTGACAAATATGGAGAGTCAACTCAAAGAGCAAGGTGCACTAGATAAGATGGATGCGGTGCTGGAGGAGATCCCTCGGGTACGCCAAGATTTAGGTTTTCTGCCTTTGGTCACGCCAACCTCGCAAATTGTTGGCTCGCAAGCCGTTATCAACGTACTGATGGGACAAAGATACCAATCGTTGACGAAAGAGACTGAAGGTGTGCTAAGGGGCGAATATGGTGCTACGCCAGCGCCAGTGAATTCAGAGTTGCAGGCAAGAGTACTTAATGGGCAGGTGGCGATCACCTGCCGTCCTGCGGATTTACTCGTACCAGAGTTAGACAAGTTGCGTGCAGAGTTATTATCAAAGGCGCAGGATCAAGGGATTAGTCTCGTCTTAGAGAGTAAGGAAAAGTCTTCGGACGATGATTTACTTATTTATGCGCTCTTTCCACAGATTGGCTTACAGTTTTTAAAGCACCGTCACGATCCAACCGCCTTTGAGCCAAACCCTGAACTTGCGCCAATCTTACCAGTTACGCCGCGTGAGGCCGAAACCTATACCGTCACGGTTGAGGGGCAAACTTATGTGGTTGAGGTTGCCGAGGGCGGCGAAATTAGTCAGATCCAACCTCAAGGACAGGTAGCTTCGCAGCTTAATTATGCCCCTACTTCTCATTTAAACAGTGCTCCATTGGCTCAATCCGCCGAGATTAAGCTGAAGATGAGTGCGCCGCTATCGGGCAATATCTTTAAAGTGCATGTGGGGATTGGCGACAAGGTTTGCGCCGGCGATGTGGTGATCATCCTTGAGGCGATGAAAATGGAGACAGAGATCCGCGCTCAGGGGGATGGTGTTATTACCCATCTCTTTGTGAAAGAAGGGGATTCAGTTGTCGTGGGTTCTCAATTATTGGCCTTAGCCTAGGAGTCTATATGGATGGTTTACTGGCGTTTTGGGCCGAAACGGGCATAGCCCATTTTACCGCAGGGCAAGTCTTAATGATGGCCGTTGGCATGTTGCTGTTATACCTCGCTATCGTGCGTGGATTTGAGCCTTTGTTGCTGTTGCCTATTGGCTTTGGTGCAGTGCTGGCGAATATTCCCAACGCAGGTTTTACCCAAGAGGGGGGAATACTCTACTACGCCTATCATGTGGGGATTGAAACCGGCGTTTTTCCACTGCTGATCTTTATGGGGGTCGGAGCACTGACAGATTTTAGTGCACTGATCGCCAACCCAAAAACCTTATTACTCGGCGCGGCGGCGCAGTTTGGGATCTTTGCGACCTTAATTGGCGCTATAGCGCTGAATTTGGTGCCAGGCTTTGAATTTACCATGCAGGATGCCGCAGCCATTGCCATTATCGGTGGCGCGGATGGACCAACGGCTATTTTCCTTGCCTCTAAGCTTGCACCTGAGTTACTGGGAGCGATTGCTGTGGCGGCTTATTCCTATATGGCGTTGGTGCCGATTATTCAGCCGCCGATCATGCGTTTACTCACAACCCAAGCGGAACGTGAGATAAAAATGGAGCAGCTACGGGAAGTCAGTAAAAAGGAGCGGATTATTTTTCCGCTGATGGTATTAGGCTTAACCATTCTGTTTTTACCCGCGGCAACGCCACTGGTAGGGATGTTTTGCCTTGGTAACTTAATGCGCGAATCGGGCGTGGTGGATAGGCTTTCAAAAACAGCACAAAACGAGCTGATTAATATCGTGACGATTTTTTTGGGCTTAGCTGTCGGCTCTAAATTATCGGCCGAGCAGTTTTTGCGGGTAGAAACCTTGGGGATCTTAGTACTTGGTGCCCTTGCTTTTGGTATAGGTACTGCCGCAGGAGTGTTGATGGCAAAACTGATGTGTAAGTTATCCGGCGGTAAGGTTAATCCGCTGATTGGGGCGGCAGGAGTATCGGCTGTGCCTATGGCTGCAAGGGTAGTGAATAAAGTGGGATTAGAGGCTAATCAGCATAACTTTCTATTAATGCATGCTATGGGACCGAACGTTGCTGGCGTGCTAGGTTCTGCGGTCGCTGCGGGGATACTACTTGCCGTACTCGGCTAATAGAATAAAACGAAAAATATAGTATTAACCCATAGTGTAAGGTTATCGCGCCTGCGAAAGCGAGTGGGATACATCAAAAGGCCTACTAGGGCGTGTTGACGTTTCAGGGTTATTTTTGCAGCAATTGGGCTGGCGTTTATGCAAGGCAAAGTCCGTGCTGTGTAGTTATTCTACATAAACGGACGATAACGCTGCAGAAACGTCAGCCAAATGCTGCCCGAAGGATTCGTCTGGCAAGCCCTTGCTCTTACTTTCTGTTATAAGAGCCGCTCGTCATTTGAGTAAACTACACATCATTCCTCGTTTCGCGAGCACGAGCTTGCCAGAACGAACAAAATTTAATCTCGAAACGTCAACACGCCCTAAATACATTGATGTGTTGGTAGGCCTTATATTTACACGATCTAAATAGGCTGGAGCCCTAGGCTACAGCGTGCCATGTGCTAAACCATGGCAGGCTTATGCACCGATTCATTAACCTGTCATTTTCAACGGTGAAGCTTAAGAGAAACTTAGCTATTGTCCGGAATAAAATTTATATAATCATGTTGAAAATAGAGGTTTTTTTATTTTATATAAATGATAGGCTAGTAAAAAGTGTGCGCAATAGCACACTTTTTACCGCGTTAATGGAGACGAGATAATGGGCAATGATGATCTTTCAGCGTGTTTAAATGGTGAATATGCCGTTCTAGAGCCTTTATCGTTATCCCATGTGGCGGCACTTAGCTTAGCGGTCACTGATGGTGAACTGTGGCGTTTATGGTTTACCAGTGTGCCTGAGCCGAGTGAGATGAAAGCTTATGTAATGAAAGCCTTAGCTGAAAAATCCCGTGGGGAAAGTTTTCCCTTTGCGGTGCGAGACAAAGTTTCTGGTGAGATTGTGGGTTGTACGCGCATTTGCCATTGGGAGAGTGAGCATCGCCATTTAGAGATTGGTTACACTTGGTATGCTAAGCGCGCCCAGCGCACAGGTATTAATACCGAGGCTAAATTGCTACTACTCACCTTTGCCTTTGAAACCCTTGAGGCCATTGCGGTGGAGTTTAGAACCCATTGGCACAATCAAGCTTCGCGCCAAGCCATCGCTCGTTTAGGAGCCAAGCAAGATGGGGTTTTACGGAATAATAAAATTCTTAAGGATGGCACCATTCGGGACACAGTGGTTTATTCCATTATTGATTCTGAGTGGGCGACGGTGAAACATCATTTAATCTTTCGCTTACAACAGCGACTGGTAGTGTAAGGAATGATGGATGCGTATCGCGCATATCTAATATGAGTAGATATAGCTTGATAAGACGTCAATATGGATATGGACTTAAGGTTGGTTAAGCCGATGGCAAATAGAATCATTCAAGCTAATGAGTCCCACAGTCATGATATTGCTCCTTTATTTAATGAGTATCGGCAGTTTTATGGCTGTAAGGATGATGTAGAGGCAGGTGAGCTGTTTATCCGAACTCGTTTGCATGAAGGGTCATCGGTGATTTTTTTTGCGCGCTCACCTCAAGGTTTAGGCTTGGGTTTTGTGCAGTTATATCCCAGTTTTTCATCCCTTAATTTAGCGCCGATTTTTATTCTGAATGATGTATTTGTCACGCAGCATGCGCGATGTGTCGGGCTAGGTCGGGCGCTGGTACAACGGGCAGCAGACTATGCTCGTAGCCAAGGAGCACGTTATTTAGTGCTCGAAACCCAAAAAGAGAATTTACGCGCCCAAGGGCTTTATGAAGCACTTGGGTTTGTGCGCGATCAACAATTTGTAACCTATGAACTTGAGCTAAATCCTTAGCTTAAGTCGCTTACTCTTAATTACTAATAAAAAGGACAATATCAATGTTAAAAGCTTTTGCTATTGCAGGTCTTATGCTGACGATGAGCCACAGCGTGTTTGCGGATGAAGCCCAACAGGCTCTGGCTAAAGAAGCTATTGAATGTGCAGCCTATTATCAAATTAGCTCTGAAGCGATTGGCGCCATGAATGCCCCACAAATGCAAGCGGTGGGTGAACGCTTAAAAGCGTCTAAAGTTGAAGCCGAAAATCTGGCGAAGAAATACCAGTCAGAAGCCGAGGTGACCCAAGCCGTTGCCGATGCCAAAGCTCGTCAAATACAAAGCCTGGGTGGCTCTAGTAATCTCGGGGTATTGATGGGGAAATATAAAGAAGAGTGTAAAAACTTACTGGCTGATCCTCAAAAGCGCCTCGATTATTGGACAATGGCAACCATGTAACGTGGTTACTATGACTGACGTAAAAACCACCTTCGGGTGGTTTTTAGTTTTTAGCATGCATTGCGATAAGGAGCGAAGAGGTCGAGCATCCACTCGATAAATGCTTGCACTTTTAACGGCAAGCTTGGGGATTTAGGTGTGAGTAGGTAATAAACGTATGGGCTGGTAAACGGTGCATGAAAGGGGATGACTAAACTGCCGTTAGCTAATTGTTCTTCAATAAAAAAGCGTGGGATCAACGCCGCGCCCATGCCACTGGCAGCTGCCTGACTCAACATGTAAAAATGCTCCACGCCAAAGGTTTGCTCTTGCGTGAGTGTTAAGCCTACCTTTTCAGCCCAATAATCCCAAAGTTCTGGGCGAGTGGTGTGTTTGAGTAAGGTGACATGATTAATATCCTCAGTACATTTCAGTTTTGGGGTCAATGACGGCGCGCAAACTAAGCACAGATCTTCATCCATGAGTTTGATGTAATTCACTCCCTTAGGCAGCTTGGTACTACTGCGGATCGCGATGTCGTAGCGCCCTTGGCTGAAGTCAACGGCAAAGTCACCTATCGAGAGATCCACATATAGATGTGGATAACGCGACTTAAATTGCTCCATACGAGGGATTAACCAGTTGATGGTTAAACTTGGTAATACATTGATGGCTAAGGTTTGTGGCCGAGAACCTTGGCTACGCAAATCGGCGGTGGCGCTCGATAGGGTTTGCAGCGCCGCTTGTACATGGGGGAAGTAACGCTTGGCTTCGTCTGTGAGTTCGACTTTTTTATGTAGCCTAACAAAGAGGGCGAAACCTAAAAAATCTTCTAATACCCTGATTTGTTTACTGATTGCGCCATGGGTGACGTGCAGTTCTTTGCTCGCCAGCGTCATACTCTGTAAGCGGGCAGCAGACTCGAATGCCCGTAATGCATTGAGCGGTGGCAAGCTAGTAAACATATTCATATCCAAATCAAGGTGTTTAACAAACGGTTTAGTGTGAGCTTTACTCACGCTAGCGCGACAATAACTCCTTTGCATTTATAAGGCAAACGCAGTCTAATGCGAAGCCTTAGCTCCTATAACTCAATTATAAAAATCATGGAATTTGAATTAACTCTACAAGTTGCAGCATTACTGTTTGGCGTGGCGATGGTGGCGGGCTTTATCGACTCTATTGCTGGAGGTGGGGGATTACTGACCATTCCTGCGTTAATGTGGGCTGGGTTACCGCCAGCGGTCGCCCTTGGCACTAACAAGTTACAGGCATGCGGTGGCAGCTTTTTTGCGAGCTTGTACTTTGTTCGTAAGGGATTGGTTGATCTCAAAACTGTCAAACTCGCGCTGTTTTGTGCCTTTGTCGGTGCGGCGTTAGGTACAGTGTTGGTGCAGTTAGTGGATACCAAAATTCTTGAGTTAGTATTGCCGTTTTTAATCCTCGCTATTGGTTGCTACTTCTTGTTTTCGAAAAAGATTTCGGAAGATGATCGCCACCAAGTCTTAACCCCTACCGCCTTTGCTTTTACTGCCGCGTTAGGTGTGGGCTTGTATGATGGCTTTTTTGGTCCGGGGACTGGCAGCTTTTTTGCGTTGGCGTTTGTTACCCTTGCGGGTTTTGGCCTCGCCAAAGCGACGGCTCACGCAAAGGTGTTGAATTTTTCGACCAATATTGCCTCGCTGATTTTTTTCGCCCTTGGCGGAAAAGTCATTTGGTTACTCGGTTTAGTGATGTTAGCGGGCCAAGCCATTGGGGCAACCTTGGGATCACGTTTAGTGGTCACTAAGGGCACAAAGATCATTAAGCCCTTAGTAGTGACCATGTCGCTGGCCATGAGTGTGAAATTGCTCGCCAGCCAATACCAACTGTTTTGATGATGATTTTGGTACGGATCAACTTTCTTCAAGCTGAGCACTGACCTTATTTGCGCTAATGGTGAGCTGTTAGCGCAGTCTTCGACCTCTTTGCTGTAAATCTCTCCACTCCCATGGTATTAACTATACTCCGCGGCATTTTTTAGGATAACCTAGCATTTTTTAAAGTGTTTTTAGGGTTTATTGGCGAGCCATTGGGCGCGGTTATCCGACAAGCAGCTTTGACAAATAACTTAACGACAAGCATCCCGCGCCATAGCGTTGGCTTAGCATCCATTAAGGTTTAGTAATAATGCGATTTATTCACACCTCAGACTGGCATATTGGCCGTCAGTTACATAATCAATCATTACTGGATGATCAGGCCTATGTACTTGATCAAATTGTTGCATTGGCGCAGCAGCACAGTGTTGATGCGGTGATTATTGCGGGGGATATCTACGATAGATCGATTCCACCCGCCAGTGCCGTCGCTTTGCTTAATGATGTGCTTAATCGCCTTATTAACCAATTGGGTATACAAGTGCTGATGATTGCTGGCAATCACGATGGCCATGAGCGTTTGGGATTTGCTGCTAAACAAATGGCTGCCAGTGGTTTACATATTATTGGGCCGCTACAGGCCGAATTAGTGCCTACTCGTTTAACCAGTGCCAGTGGCGACGCTTACTTTTATCCGCTGCCTTACGCTGAACCTGCTACCGTGCGCCAAGTTTTTGAAACCGATGCCAAAGGCCTTAGCGTATCGAGCCATGAAGAGGCGATGGCGTTATTGCTAGAACAGGTTCGCTCCCATGATAGCCAAGGTTTACCTAAAGTGGTGGTGAGTCATTGCTTTTTGGATGGTGGCAGCGAGTCTGAATCTGAACGGCCATTAAGTATCGGCGGCGCGGATAAAATTTCCCCACGGCTGTTTAGTGAGTTTGACTATGTCGCTCTAGGGCATTTACATGGTCCGCAATACAAAGGCTGCGAACAGGTGCGCTACTCAGGCTCAATCCTAAAATATTCCTTTAGTGAGCAACACCAGCATAAGTCTGTCACCTTAGTGGATATCGCTGCGCAATCTCCCGCTCAAATCCAACTCTTACCCTTAACTGCGCTACGTGATGTGCGGATAATTGAAGGTGAATTGGCACATTTATTAGCAGTAGGGAAAACCGATGCCAAGCGTGAGGATTATTTAATGGTGCGTCTGCTCGATAAACACGCCATTTTAGATGCCATGGGCAAACTGCGCAGTGTTTATCCCAATGTGCTGCATTTAGAACGCACCGGATTGATGGCGGGCGATCAGGCGGTGGTGCTCAATCGAGATCATATAAAAAAAGGTGAAATGGCCATGTTCCGTGACTTTTTTGCCCAAGTCTCGGGGGATGAATTAACGCCGGCGCAGCAGGCGGTGATGGAGGATATCCTAACCCAGCTTCATCGAGACGAACTTGAACGCAGCGAAACACATCGTGACGTAAAAGAGGAGCAGGCAGAATGAAGCCACTACAACTTTCCATGTCGGCTTTTGGCCCGTTTGCGTCGACTCAGACCATTGATTTTACTGAACTTGGTGATAATCCGTTATTTTTGATCAACGGGCCAACTGGCGCGGGTAAAACGACTCTGCTCGATGGTATCTGCTTTGCGTTGTATGGAAAAACCACCGGCAATGAGCGTGAAGGCAGCCAAATGCGCTGCGATATGGCCGATGATAATCTGCTTACTGAGGTGACCTTTAGTTTTAAATTGGGTAACACCGCTTATCGTATTCGCCGAGTGCCCGAACAGGACAGACTCAAAAAGAATGGCGAGGGGTCGACAGTCCAAAAGAGCGAGGCGCAGCTGTTTAAGATCGCTCCCGATGGTACTGAAACCCTATTAGTCGCCAGTAAAGTCTCAGATGCAACGGCTGAAATTGAAGCGTTAACGGGCTTAGACGTAGAACAATTTCGTCAGGTTATGGTGCTGCCACAGGGGAAGTTTCGTGAATTACTCATGGCTGACTCCAAGGCGCGTGAGCAAATTTTTAGTCAATTATTTCAAACCCATATCTATAAACGTATTGAAGATATCTTAAAGGCGAAGGCGGCCGATATCCGCGGCTTGGTTAAAGAGCAGCGTGCGCGTCGCGATGGCATTCTACAAACCGCGGAGCTAGCGAGTGACGACGAGCTTGCCGCTGAATTTAGTCGAATAGAACCCGAATTGGCGGCCGCTATCGCCGCGAAAGAACGTAGCACGGCGGCCCATCTACAGGCGTTAAAACAGCATGACAGTGCGCAGCAACGGTTTGCTGAATTTACTCGTTTAAGTGAATTAGAATCCCAAGCCACTTTGCTTCATGAACAGCAAGCTGATATTGCAGCGCAAACGGCTCGCCTGAATGTGGCAAAACAAGCGCAGCGTCTTAAGCCCTTATTGGATAATGCGTTATCGAGGGAGCAGGAAGCGACAATTGCTAATGATCAGCGCAGCCATGCCCAGATGGTACTTGAAGCGGCAAAGCTTGCGCTTGCCAAAGCTGAGATCGAAGCGCAGGAACTTATTCCCCTTGAACAACAGCTGCGCGATTTTGATCAACAACATAATCAACTCAGCACGTTAGTACCGCAGTTGGCAGAATTTTCTAGCCTTGAACAAGCTTTATCGCAGGCAAAAGAGATACTGCAACAAACCAAAGAGCAGGGGCAAGAGACTAAGACGGCGCTTGTAAGCTTAGTTGATCAGCGCAGCACCTATGAAAGTCAATTGCCAGCATTACAACAGCAAAGTGAGCGTCAACTCGCGACCGCACAAGCCTTGCAGCAACAGCGCCACTTACTTGAGTTGTTCAAACAATGGCAACAAATTTGCGCCAAAGTTGCACAAACCGAAGAGGCGCTTGTACAAGCAGGATTACAAGGAAAGACGCTGAGCGCGCAGCATCAGGCAGCGCTAAGTGACTATAAGTCTTTACAGCTCAGTTGGTTTCAAGGTCAAGCAGCCATTTTAGCGAGGGAACTCAAACTCGATGAACCCTGCCCAGTTTGCGGCAGTATCGAGCATCCTCATCCTGCAACCAGTCATGATCATTTACCAACGGACGCACAGCTGCAAGCTGCGCAGGATGCCGAGGTGAATGCACTCGAACAGCTCAGCAAAGCGAGGGCAGAGTATCGGGGGCTACAAAAACAGTTAGAAGCACAGCAGTCGCAGGCAAATGAACTGGCCTCCTCGCTGGGGGATACGGTTGAGTTACCACTTGAATCGCATGTCCATCGGCTTGAGGAATTAACACGCCAAGCAAAACAAGCTGAAGTCGCCACCCAAGCATTACAGCAGTTACAGAAGCAAATCAAAGCGTTGCAGCAGCAAGAGTTAGTATTGACGCAACAATTAGAGCTTGAGCGTGAGCGGTATCATCAACAAGAAGGTGAAGTGGCGCGTCTATCCGGTCAATTAGCGGAAAAAGCGCTTCGGATCCCTAACGAATACCGCTCGCTTACTGCGTTAAATCAAGCGATTAATGATAATCAACGGCAGCTTGAGAAGACTCGTGAGCAGATTCATGCTCTTAGAAACTCACTAAAGCAGGCATCTGAGCATTGTGTGGCGGCGCAAACGGCGCTAGAGGCGGCGATACAACGCTGCCATAGCGCAGATGAGCAGCAGGCTTTGGCCGATGGTGACCTTAACTCACAACTGCATTTAGCGGGTTTTACTGATAGGGACGCATTAAGGGCGGCATTATTAGCCGATGAACAAATTCAAGCGTTGGGCGAGCGTATTGAAACCTATCATCGACAGTGCGCCTTAAATCAATCACAGCTTGATCAGCTAAGAACTGAGCTTAGTGATGTCAGCGTGCCCGACCTTGATGCCCTAGAAGCCATGCTTGCAGAAAAGCACCAACAACTTAATCTCGCTGAAGCTACATGGAGCCAACTTAATACACGGTTCTCTTTGCTTAAACAAACTCAAATACAGCTCAGTATTGTCGATCAAAAAGCGAAAGCCCTTGAGGGTGAATACGCCATTATTGGCACCTTGGCCGATGTGGCCAATGGCAATACCGGCAACAAGATTTCTCTGCAACGTTTTGTATTAAGCGTATTACTCGATGATGTTTTACTCGCAGCAACTCAGAGATTACACCTGATGAGTAAAGGTCGTTATCGATTACTGCGTAAAGAAGACAGAGCGAAGGGAAATAAGGCATCAGGGCTTGAGCTTGAAGTCGAAGATGCTTACACCGCAAAAGTGCGCCCCGTGGCGACCTTAAGTGGTGGGGAGAGTTTTATGGCAGCTTTATCTATGGCGCTGGGTTTATCAGACGTGGTGCAAGCCTACGCCGGTGGGATAAAACTTGATACGTTATTTATCGACGAAGGTTTTGGCAGCCTAGATCAGGATTCCCTTGAACTTGCCATCCGTACCTTAATGGATTTGCAATCTGCGGGTAGGATGATCGGCGTGATATCTCATGTTTCTGAGATGAAAGAGCAGATAAACACTCGAATAGATCTGTTGAAAACCTCCCATGGGAGCGAAATCAAGGTGATTTTGCCTTAGTGTCAGTTAAAGGGATTAATTGTTTATTTAACTTATTGTTTTTATTGTGATGGAAGACGTTATTTTGTGCTGTTTAACATCTGGATACAGAACGCACAATTGATTTAAAGTGCCAACTGACGCATGTTTTTGGGAAATAGTGCTGTTAAAGTGCAAAATAGCGTTTGTCATAATCGGTTTTTTGGGATAAGTTGGGAAAATTCGGGCTTCCCTAGGCGGGACTGGTTCAAAAATATAACGCAAAAACGATAACAAAAGGTGAAAGCGTTGCAGACAGGCAAACCCAATTTGGCTAATTTTCCGCAAATTCGTTTGCAGAATTTATCTTCAGCCCATAAAAATATTCTCCTCGTAGGTGGTTTATTGATCGGTGCGGCGATGTTAATGCCGAATGCTAATCATGTCGTACCCACAGCACAACGAATTCCCGTAGCTCTCGACATTGAAACTGTTTTACCGCAAGTTTCTGAGCCTGTTGACTCTACCACTGTTATTGACAATAGCCCTGATTTTGAGCGTGTTATTGCCTCCGGTGATACTCTAAGCGCTTTATTCTCTAAGGCGGGTGTTGACCAGCTAACGATGTATAAAGTACTAGAGGCCGATTTAAATATTTTGGCACTCGATACCTTACTGCCTGGGAACCGGATTCAGTTTTGGCTCGATAATGATGGCCAACTGCAAAAGTTAGAGCTTTATTTTAACGCCGCACGTCAAGTTGTATTTACTCGTTATGAAGATGGTAGCTTCAACGTTGAAGAAATTAACGTTGAAGGCGTTTGGCAAAACCGCATTATTACTGGTGATATTAAAGGCTCATTTTACGTATCGGCTCAAAAAATGGGCTTAGCGGCAGCTGATATTCAGCGGATTGAAGATTTACTCAAAGAAAAAGTGAATTTTGCACGGGATTTACATGCAGGAGATAAATTTTCTGTTTTGGTAAATGATCAATATGTTGAAGGTGAAGCAACCGGTAGCAGCCAAATATTAGGCGTTAGCATTAAAACTGGGCGTTCAGAAATCAGTGCCTTTCAGCATACTGATGGCAGTTATTATGATGCAAAAGGGCGCAGTTTAGTGCGTGCTTTCCAGCGTATTCCATTGGCTAAACAGCCTCGCATGAGTTCTCGTTTTAACCCTGCTCGTAAACATCCGATCACTGGCCGTATTTCCCCCCATAATGGTACTGATTTTTCTGTCCCTATTGGTACTAAGGTTATAGCGCCTGGTGATGGCGTGGTGAGTTTAGTAACGGATCACCAATTTGCCGGTAAATATATTGTGATTGAACATGGTGGTAAATATAGCACCCGTTATTTACACCTTTCAAAGGCATTAGTGCGTAAAGGCCAGAGAGTCACCCGTGGCCAAGTGATTGCTTTATCTGGTAATACTGGGCGTTCAACTGGTCCGCATTTACATTATGAATTCCATGTGAACGGTAAACCCGTCGATCCAATGAAAGCCGATATTCCTATGGCAAGCCAATTAGCAAACCAAGAATTGCGTAGCTTTACGAATATGGTCAATAGTCGTCAGTCGTTGATGAATTTAGGTTAATTCCTTTTCGTTTGTCCCGTTCTGAGTATAAAAACGCCGATGAATACTGATTCATCGGCGTTTTTATTTCTATTGAATGTGCCTCAGCAACTAAATGATTTGAGTGGTGTATTTGTCAGGCTTTTTGTTGGGTTTGTTGTTTGGCTGCATATGCTTGGATAAGACGGCTTGCTTAAATTTGATTAAATTTCGCCCTTGTTATCGGTATTTAAAATAATAAATCGAGCCACTTTAGGCTTTAGTGAGCGTACAGGTATTGATTGAATGAGGTGTGAATAGCGAAGATAGCTAGCAGAAAATATCTAACCACTCTTACTTTGAGATATCTTCAAATTTATTTAATCAAGATCGATAAACAATATTAACTTGCCTGGCGTTTCTGCATCGCTTTTAACGCACATTTACATAGACGCCCCTTTAATGCAGGACATCCTCCACAGGGAGACTTTTTATAAGGACGAAGTGCAAAGCTTCGCTCTGTCGGTAAGGGGGAAATGCGTTTGATGGCTGCAATGGATAAAAATTGTGCATCATTTGCGGCATTAAAATGCGCTTTGGCTAATTTTAATTGCTGCTTACGTGCGGCTTTATCAAGATCTTGAATGTGTTGTTTGGCAATATACTCAGCCAATAATTGATTTAAGTGCTTGCGTTGTGCTTTTTTACTTTTGGTTGCAGTAGTCTGTTTTATTGGCTCCGCTGAGAAAGATGATTTTGCTGCATAGTTAACTGATGCTGCATTGGATAATGTTGCCTGTTGCTTTTGCAGTTTCTTGGCTTGTTTCTTACACCATTTTTCTAGCTTTCTACCAATATTTTGCGTTTTCATACAGCCTAAGTACGTTACAGATAATACATGATTATTCTAAATGAAAACTATTATCAGTCAACTCTTGGGGCAATAAAAATAAGTACTCAAACTGAGTCTATTGAGTGCGCGATATAAGGGGATTGATTGGCATCAATACAGGTCAGCAGTAAGCGCAGATCAAATTCAAATTGGTGGTAATCTGGTTCCATATAAGTACACAGATTATAAAAAGCTTTATTGTGATCCTTCTCTTTTAGGTGGGCGAGTTCGTGCACCACTACCATTCGTAACAAAGGTTCAGGTACACGTTTTAAGCGAGAAGAGATACGAATTTCATTCTTCGCTTTGATTTTGTTACCTTGCACTCTAGAGACGTAGGAATGTAAGCCAAGTGCATGATGACTCATGCTAATTTTGTCATCAAAGATCACTTTCGATAGGGGAGAGGATTGGCGTAAAAACTGATTTTTTATCCCTTGGGTATAGTCGTAAAGGGCTTTATCACTGCGGATATGATGAATGTGCGGATGACGGCGAAGCAATACTTCCCCAAGCTTGCCACTTTGTAAAAGCTGTTCAACTTGGCGTTGGATATCTAGGCTATAACCACTGACATATTTTAGGTTTTGCATGATTCTTGCGATATCTAAGTGGCTTGGCGCTAAGTGATAGCGCCAAGCAAGAGCACTTAAGCTTTACCAAAAATATGGCGATTTTGCTGAGCGTAGGCAGCCTCAAAGGCGGGTTGTTGGAAGCGTTTCAGATCTAAGCTATCAAAGTCTACCTGAGGTGGATTGCGCTTATTTTGTTCCTTGATCGCCACTGGAGATAGCAAGGTTACAGGCAGCTCGCCTAATTGAATTGCGGCTTCGAGTTTGAAGCTAGTAGCAGAACCAGCCAGTTTGCCTTTTTGCTCACGCTCAATAATTACAATTTCATCGATCTTGTAATCTTCCATCAACTTATGGAAAGCAAAGTGAAACTCACGAATTGCCTCCGTCGATGCCGACTGTGCAATGCTAAAAGACACTTTACGGCAGCTGGGTACGTTGAAGGTTTCACCTTCGTAACTGAGCAGACTGATGATGGCTTCGCCACCTTTTAATTCAACACCACAAATTCGCATGTTACACCTTTAACTATTTCAAATTACTTATGTATCGCCGGAAGAATTGCTCCCGCGAGTCACTCATTTTTAGCGCTCAAGTTTCACGGACTTGAGCTATCTTTTGCGTTATTTTTAGATCTCGTCGTCATTATCTTGTAGCAGTTGTGCCGCAGGTTTTTTGCGCATTGGCGCATCACCGACATCAATACCCGTGATAAAGCGTTTATCACGGGATGGCGCTGCTTTAACAAGGTGCGACATAGGTTTAGATTTGGCTTTGGTGTTTGCCTTTACTACACCTTTAGTCGCGACGGACTTTGGCTTAGCTTTTAAACCACTAAATTTAGCTTCAAGCCCCTTAATTACACTGATCTCAAAAGTTTTTCTTAAGAAAAGTTGTACTTTTTTAAAGTTATCCCAATCCTTAGGACCAACTAAGGAGATTGCGTCACCTTTGGCGCCCGCGCGGCCAGTGCGGCCAATGCGATGAACATATTCTTCGGCAAATTTGGGCATATCGAAGTTAATGACTAAGGATACATTCAGTAAGTCTAAACCACGGGATGCCACATCTGTGGTCACCAATATTTGCTGCTGACCACGGGCAAATTGGTCCATGATCTGGTTACGTGCCGTTTGTTTTAACTCGCCACTTAAGGCGGCGGTTGCAAAACCTTGAGCCGAGAGCTTAGCGGCTAACCGCTCTGTATCGGCACGGGTGGCGGTAAAAATAATCACTTGCTTGTGCGGCTCATCCGTCAGTAAACGACTGAGCAGGGCTTCTTTATGATCTAAATGATCACACAGATAAATTCGCTGCGAAATATCCTGATGTTCACTGTGGGCCGTGCCGATTGCCACATGTAATGGATTTTTAAGTAATGCCGCCGCGATATCATTGATTTCACTATGATCTAAGGTTGCTGAGAACATTAAGGTCTGACGACGTTTATGATCGGCCGCCTCGTTGATAGCTTTTAACTGTGGCGCAAAGCCTAAATCCAACATACGGTCGGCTTCGTCCAAAACTAACAACTCTAATCCATTGAGGAATAAGTTTTTTTGTTCTAAGTGATCAGCGATTCGCCCTGGCGTTGCAACAATAAAATGCGGCTCTTTTGCCAGCGCTTTAGCCTGATCGTTAAAGTTTTCACCGCCCAATACACTAATCGCTTTATATTGGGTATTGGCCACCAATAAGCGTAACTGACTGTACACCTGATGGGCTAATTCGCGGGTCGGTAATAAAATCAATACTCTAGGGTCGCGCTTACTGAGGGCGCGGGTGGAGATAACCCTTTGCAATGCGGGCAGCAAAAATGCCAAGGTCTTACCTGACCCAGTCTTTGATGATGCCATTAAATCTTTACCTGCCAATGCGATAGGTAATGCTTGTTCCTGGATGGCGGTTGGGGTTGCAATCCCCATATGCTTTAAGCTTTGTAACAGACGCTGGTCCAGAGAAAAATCAGTAAACTGCAAAGGTATATCCCCTAAATCTGAGTGAGGGCAGATTATAGCGCTAAATCACTATGGTCAGCTATCTTGATTGGGCATAATCTTGCGTAATCATCTAAATAGCCACTTATTTGCTTGGCTTGTGTCACGCTCGATATTTGTCCCGAGTGCTATGTTTAGCCAAATTGGCTATGAACTTACAGGATATCAAGCGACGATGTGGTTACTCTCTGCCCAAGGGGATAAGGCCGAGCGTAAACCATATAAATGTATCTAATGACTGGCTAGCATAACGGTTTATGTTGTCTAATGATTGACAACACTTTGGCTGGAATTTAGCTTTTTCACGTCATAGCGCTTCTTTAAATCATCGATTTATTAAGGGAATTTATTATGAGTAAGGGGACAACTCCGACGATCGGTATTGCCTTAGGCAGTGGTGCAGCCAAAGGTTGGGCACATATTGGCGTACTCAATGGGCTTGCCGCCATGGGAATTAAACCCGATAAGGTCGCTGGATGCTCAATCGGCGCCCTTGTTGGCGCTGCTTATGCTCATAATCATTTAGCGGAACTTGAAGAGTGGGTGCGCAGCTTCTCTAGTTGGGATGTGTTGGGACTGATGGACATTCGTTGGCGTAAAGGTGGGCTAATTGGCGGCGAAAAAGTATTCGATGTACTGCAATCGCGGATTGGTGATATCAATATCGAGGATTTAGAGCGTCCCTTTGCGGCCATTGCCACGGATCTTTATTCAGGTCAGGAAATCTGGTTTCGCCATGGTGATTTACGCCAAGCCGTACGGGCCTCTTGCTCTATGCCTGGGATATTAGCGCCTGTCCGTCAAGGTGAGCGTTGGTTAGTGGATGGTGCAGTTGTTAATCCTGTCCCCGTTTCGGTGAGCCGTGCTATGGGGGTAGATATTGTCATTGCCGTTGATTTACAAGGTTTTCATACCGGTCGATTACAAGTTTTACCCGTTAATATGACCAGCCATCGGGCACCTAAAGATGAAACCCAAATGCCTGCGCGCCAAGAAACGGGTTTTATGGATTTATTCGCCCGCGGACGAGAATATGTCGGTAGCTTAACCGATAAGTTTTCCCTAGGGACTAAATCTAATCCCGGTATGATTGCGGTGATGTCCCAGTCGATGAGTATTTTAGAGCAGCGGCATAAACGGGCGCGTTTAATGGGTGACCCTCCCGATATCTGTGTTGTACCCGAAGTGGCTAATATCGGCACCATGGAGTTCCACCGAGCAGCTGAAGCCATTGCAGCAGGTGAAGCTGCCGTGGCAAAAGTGGCACATTTAATTGAAGCGGCGATCTGGAAAGGCTAAAAATGTCAGGATGAATTTATCTGTTAATTACGATATGACACTACTTACTGCTTGATTGGCTTAGTTTTTGCTTTAAAACCATTAATCAGTATTAGACGCCGAATTATTGACGATGAATTCTCTTTTAAATGCCCTTAATCTAAATCGTAGCAGTGCTGCTGAAGCTTATGGCCTGAATAGCAAAAAGACGGAGACAGGTAAAACTGAATCGAGTACGGAGTCAAACTCCTCAGCCAAAGAACCCCCTAAGGTTGATACTAAACCGGGTGAGGAGATAGCGCTGTCACCACGGGCACTGCGAGCACAAAAAATTCAGGCCATGTCGAAAGACTTTTTTGCTGATGGCAAATTTAGTGTGGCTGAGATACCCGCTTTAGTCTCGCGGTTACAAAAAGACGGTATTCTTTCCGATGCACAGGTGGAACGGCTCTCGCAAAACGGCATTAGTTTGCCAAGCCAAAGTACCAATAAGCAGTCTTTGCAGGATTTTATCGATGATGAGCTAAAGTCTTTGGCTGAAAAATCGCCTAATAGCCCGATGATCAACACGTTAGTAGATGCTAAAAATGTGTTAAAAAACATGGATGATGCCCAGTCGCCAGTGCTGGCACAAAAGGCGACTAAAGTGTTTGGTCAATTAACGGATTATTTGAATAGCAACCCCACCATGAGCGATAGTCAAAAACAGTTATGGCAGGGACTTAAATCAACGATGCAGGTGGCTTCATCCATGGGGATGCAGCAATCGGCGTTGGGACAATTGAGCAGTTATCTTGCCTTAGCTAAGCGCTAGTCTTATTTACAATATTCTTTCAAAAACAATAGACTTTGGCTTTTGGGTCAGAGTCTTTTGTCATTATTAGCGCCATTTCCTGCGTCTACTATCTTGCTTTAGCATCAAGGTCAAGGCCTAAAACTGAGATCATTGGGTTTGGCAGCAGTTCTTATTTGTTCTTTTTATCCATCCGATAAATCATGATCTGGATCATGGAATTTTAGGTGTCGATGCCGCTTAATTGCCTACATATTGTGTTGATAGATTATTTAATCACTATATATAGTGTTAATTTTAATCGGGATGGAGAGGAATTAAACAATGCCAGTCGTGATCAAGCGGGATGGTTGCCGCACACCTTTTGATGAAACAAGGATAAGAGATGCAGTGGTCGCTGCTGCAAACTCGGTTGGGATAGAGGACGCAGATTATGCCGCGACGGTAGCCGCTTGTGTGAGAGAACGAGTGGCGAATATGGCAGAAGTTGAAATCCACCATCTACAGGATGCGGTTGAAAACCTATTGATGGAAGGCCCTTATAAATCATTGGCACGGGTCTACATTGAATATCGTCACGACAGAGACATTTGCCGCGATGCTACCAGTAAGCTCAATCTTGAAATCCGTGGTTTAGTCGAACAGAGCAATGCCGCACTGTTAAATGAAAACGCCAATAAAGACTCTAAAGTTATCCCAACTCAACGGGATCTGCTGGCGGGCATCGTGGCTAAACATTATGCCAAGAGCCATATTCTGCCTAAGGATGTGGTGGCTGCGCACGAAATCGGTGAGATCCACTATCACGATCTTGATTACTCGCCCTTTTTCCCGATGTTTAACTGTATGTTGATTGATTTGGCGGGCATGTTGACCCATGGCTTTAAGATGGGCAATGCCGAAATTGAGACCCCAAAATCGATCTCTACCGCTACGGCCGTGACGGCGCAAATTATTGCCCAAGTGGCAAGCCATATCTATGGCGGCACCACGATTAATCGTATTGATGAAGTGTTAGCGCCTTTTGTGGCCAAGAGTTATGACAAACATTATCAAGTGGCACTGAACTGGCAGATTAAAGATGCTAAAGCCTATGCCACTGCTCAGACTGAAAAAGAATGCCACGATGCTTTCCAATCCCTTGAATATGAGGTGAATACCTTACATACCGCTAATGGACAAACCCCGTTTGTGACCTTTGGTTTCGGTCTAGGTACTTCGTGGGAGTCGCGTTTAATTCAACAATCGATGCTGAAAGTACGCATGGCGGGGTTAGGTAAAAATCGTAAAACAGCGGTGTTCCCTAAATTGGTGTTTGCCATCCGTGATGGTATTAACCACAAAGTCGGTGATTGCAATTACGATGTAAAACAAATGGCCCTTAAATGCGCCAGTATGCGCATGTATCCAGATATTTTGAACTATGAGCAAGTGGAAAAAGTGACGGGTTCGTTTAAAACCCCTATGGGTTGCCGCAGCTTTTTAGGTTCCTATAAAGAAAATGGTGAACTCGTCCATGAAGGCCGCAATAACCTTGGCGTTGTTAGCTTAAACTTGCCACGTGTTGCGCTAGAAGCGAATGGCGATGAGGCTGAGTTCTACCGTATTCTGGATGAGCGGCTATTACTTGCCCGCCGCGCATTAGATACGCGTATCGAACGGTTAAACGGAGTGAAAGCCAGAGTTGCGCCGATTTTGTATATGGAAGGTGCCTGTGGCGTGCGCTTGCGTGCCGATGATGATATCGCCCAAATCTTTAAAAATGGTCGGGCATCAATTTCATTAGGTTATATCGGTTTACATGAAACCATTAATGCGCTCTATGGCACTGAAACCCATGTGTTTGATGATGCTAAGCTTCGTGAAAAAGCGGTGGCGATTGTTGCGCACCTTAAAGCGGCTACCGACGCATGGAAGGCCGAAACGGGTTATGGATTCAGCCTTTATAGCACCCCAAGTGAGAGTCTCTGCAGTCGTTTTTGTAAGCTCGATGCGCGCCAGTTTGGTGTGGTTGCGGGGGTAACCGATAAGGGCTATTACACCAATAGCTTCCATTTAGATGTGGAAAAGCACGTGAATCCTTACGATAAAATCGATTTTGAGCAGCCATATCCCGCCATCGCCAATGGTGGTTTTATTTGCTACGGCGAATATCCTAATATGCAGCACAATATCGAAGCTCTCGAAAATGTCTGGGATTACAGCTATAGCCGTGTACCTTACTACGGTACTAACACGCCGATTGACGAATGTTATGATTGTGGTTTTACCGGCGAATTTAGCTGTACTAGTAAAGGATTTACTTGCCCTAAATGCGGCAACCATGAGCCAAGTCGAGTGTCTGTTACGCGCCGTGTGTGTGGTTACTTAGGTAGTCCCGATGCCAGACCGTTCAACCATGGTAAGCAAGAAGAAGTGAAGCGTAGGATCAAACACTTGTAACATTTTTGCCTTGTTGTGTTTGTTACACTGATATCAGCACAGTCGCTTAGCATGGGACTGTGCTTTGATTTTTAGCCAGTCTGGCGCTCCTTGTATTTCGTATTGGACTTATACAATGAACTATCAGCAATATTATCCCGTTGATGTGGTCAACGGCCCAGGCACTCGGGCCACCTTATTTGTTTCAGGCTGTGAGCACCAATGCCGTGGTTGCTATAATCAAAGTACTTGGGATGTGCGCTCTGGCCATTTATTTGATAAGGCAATGGAAGATAATATCATCGCCGATTTGCAGGATACGCGGATCGTTCGCCGTGGCTTATCACTCTCTGGCGGCGATCCACTTTTACCCGCCAATCTTGAGGGGATTTTGGCGCTTGTTAAGCGCGTCAAAGCTGAATGTCCCGGTAAAGATATTTGGCTGTGGACGGGCTATGTATGGAATGAATTGAGCGATAAGCAGCGTGCGGTGCTGGAATATGTAGATGTGCTGGTGGATGGCAAATTCGAGCAAAATCTTGCAGTTCCGAGCCTTCCATATCGGGGTAGCAGTAATCAGGTGATCCGTTTCTTATAAAAGCGGTAACGAGGATCGCTAACTTGCTGTTATAATCCCACACCTTGACACAGTGACCCAGACAAACAGGCCAAAGATTAGGTCAATATCGACTGGGATTCGCTAAAGTAATTTAAGGTAACATAATGAATTTAAAGCAAGAACTGCAGCAGCTAAACGATAAGTTAGATAAGTTTCGTCGTAAACTGGCGGCGGCAGAGCAACGTGGCGATGTTGTCATCGTGGCGCAGTTTAAACGCGAGATTGAGGCTGTTACTAAGCAAATCAATAGCGTAAAAACGCAGCAGTCGCGTTTATTACAAAAGCAAGGGGTGGATATTCAGCACTTGCCATTTCATCGTGCCCTTACCAAAGCCGAGCAAGCCGATATGGGTCAACTGAAAAAGTCAGTAAAAGGCTTAGTTGTTGTGCACCCTATGACTGCTTTAGGGCGTGAAATGGGCTTGACTGAAGTAACAGGTTTTGCACCAGCAAAATTTTAAGCTACATTGCTAAGTTATTCAATGAGTTGCAAAATAGAACACTTATCTATTTTGCAGCGCCTTGGCTCGACAAATTACCCATTGAGCTAAATGAGTCACGCAGTTAATAGCTTAGTTTTGTAGTTGATTAAATTACTAAAGTATTTCGTGATTGCTGAAAACACTTTAGAATAGGTGCGCCGTAGGCTAAGTACCTAATCATTGTTTTGTTTATGGATGTTCCTTCCGTCTCATGGAATGAGAGTTGTCGTTAAGGTTAAGTCATGTCGATAAAATATGTCGCGACGTCAAAATTACCCACTCCCTGGGGCGTTTTTGCCATGCACGGTTTTGAAGATACCGAAACCGGTAAAGAGCATGTTGCCCTCACATTTGGCACCCTAAGTAGCGATGCTCCTGTTTTAGGCCGTATTCACTCTGAGTGTCTCACGGGCGATGCCTTATTCAGCTTACGCTGTGACTGTGGATTCCAGCTGCAAACCGCGATGCAAAACATTGCCGAGACTGGCAGTGGGTTTATCTTATATTTGCGTCAGGAAGGTCGTGGTATTGGTCTGCTAAACAAGATCCGTGCCTATGAGTTGCAGGATAAAGGCGCCAATACGGTTGAGGCGAATGAACAGTTAGGTTTCCCTGCGGACATGCGTAAATATGATTTGATCCAGCCTATGCTTGAGCAGATTGGCGTAAAGCATGTACGCTTAATGACCAATAACCCTCGCAAAGTCAAAGCGATGAAAGAAATCGGCATCGAAGTGGTTGAGCGCGTACCCTTACAAGTCGGTAAAAATCGCTATAATGAGGCTTACTTAAAGACTAAGTCCACTGAGCTTGGGCATATGATGTCTGAGTATCATTTTACGGATGAACAGTAGTTCTTAGTGCAATAAATTTACCGATTAGGCTGCAAATTAGGATCTGTTTGCGTAAATTGAATATCATTTTTAGTCGGTTTATCGTCAACCTCTGCTCCATTTCGGCGCTATCAATGGGGATTGTTTTCCCGCTGTTGGCGTCGACAGAGCCTGTTTCCAACTCCAGTCACCCGCAAGATATTGCAGCATTTGCCCCCCAATCTTCCCAAGCGTTTTCGAAGATTAGCCCTGAAACGCCGATTGATGGGAAAAATAATCCTAACTCTGTTTATGCCTTTGGCAGTTACCTTGGCACAGGGGTATATCGAGCTGCTGAGCAAAATGCCACCGTCGTTAGTATTCCGTTAAACTTTGATTTTTTGAAGGATGATAGTAGTCAGACTTGGCTGCGTTTACCCTTATCCTTCGGTTTTTTTGACTACTTAGCCAAAGACATCACCGACGGCGAATTGCCATCGTCAGTTGGCACCATGACGATAACGCCCGGCATTGAGCACCATTGGCAGGCAACGGCAAATACGCGGATGGAAGCCTATTTGGATGTGGGCTTTGGGACAAATTTTGAGACCGATGCGAATGTGGCGATTTTAGCCTCAGGTGTAAGCACCTTGTATGATTTTAGTCTCGCGGGTGAAGACAGCGTCTGGGTATCGAGGTTAAGGTTTGCGGGCTACAGTGAACGGGTAGGAAAATTAACCGACCAATTTGCGGTATTGCAAACTGGGGTAGATATTGGCCTTTCGCCGCGCTGGCAATGGTTGAATATCCAAATGCAACCTAGATTATTTGCGGTCGGTTATTGGTACTTCAACGAGCTGGATTTTAGCCAAGATGCTGAAGATGAAACCATAGTCTCCGGAAGCTATGAGTTTGGTGCCACACTGGCATTTTCTAAGCCTTTGGGCGGCGATCTCCTCGGCATAGATAGAATTGGCATCAGTTATCGAACCGGTGACGGGTTAAATATTTGGCGTTTATTGTTTAGTTTCCCAATCTAGTTCACAGCTACCAAGATTGAAAATGATTCTGTACTCAGCTTAGCCTGCGTTTTTTTGTGCATCGCGCATTTTCTGGTCCATTAACACGGCAATTTGGTTACCGAGTTGCATAATTTGTTCCTGCAATAGCTTACGTTGCTGAGCTGCGGCCTCGGAATCATCCCCTTCCAGTTTCGTGAGCATCTCCTGCAAAGCTTTGATTTGCTCTTTCAGACGCTTAATTTGTTCGTCGATGATAGATTTGGGTTCTTCATTCTCAGCACTTTCCGTCTGTTGCCGTTTTTCCGCGGTTTGACCTCTGAGAGAAGCGCCTACTTCGGTAGCGAGAGCTTGTCTTCCGGCATTGGATATATTGACCGTTTCTTGCGTGCCGGTCTCTGCCGACGAATTCTCAGAAGCTGAGCTAGCTGTTGGCGTAGTGGTGATATAAGCGCTGGAAACAGATTTGAAGGCGCTGCTATTTGCGGTCGTGTTTAATCCATTAATGTTCACGATAGGCTCCATAAGTACCTGAAGGTTATTTATCGAATTATCGGCCTTGAGATAAAAAACTTAAGTGTTAAGCATCCTATTTGATACAAAAGGCGTATCTAGGATAGGTTAGGGGATTAATGGTTAAGGTCGTTCACTTTTTGACTGATAAGGATATGAAAGATATGGCTCGTAAACTACAAATAACATGCGCTGCATTTTTGGCTTTGAGTGGAATAAGTGTGCCTGTGATGGCTAAAAATATTTTAGATAAACTGACCGTTGCAGAAGGCTTTAACCTGAACTTATTTGCAGATAATGTTGACAATGTGCGCGAAATTGCCGTATCCGAAAAAGGCATTGTCTATGCGGGTTCGATGAAGGCCGGGAATGTTTATGCCCTTATCGACCGTAATCAGGACGGTGTTGTCGATGAGAAAATCCTAGTTGCCTCGGGACTAAAGCTACCATCAGGTGTGGTGATCAAAGATGGCGACCTCTATGTCTCAGAAGTGGAGCGCATCATTCGCTTCAAGGATATTGATAACCACTTAAACTCACCAACATTTGAGGTGGTCTTCGATTGGTTTCCAACTGAAACCCACCATGGCTGGAAAGTACTAGGGGTTTCACCGACTGGCGAGTTAATCATTCCTGTAGGCGTGCCTTGTAATGTGTGCGCGGAGAATGAACGCTATGGGCGCATTTTCTCACTCAATCTTGAGACTAAAAAATTAACCACCATTGCCCAAGGGGTTCGTAATTCGGTCGGGTTTGATTTTCAGCCTGGCACTCAAACTCTTTGGTTTAGCGATAATGGCCGCGACATGATGGGCGATGATATTCCTCCCTGCGAAATCAATAAGGTCAGTTACTTGGGTGAACATTTTGGTTTTCCCTATGTGCATGCAGGTACGATTATTGACCCTGAGTTTGGCCAAGGTAAAGATCCAGCCAAATACACCGCTCCTGCGCTCTCCTTAGGGGCTCACGTGGCGCCTCTGGGCATTCATTTTTATCTTGGTAAACAGTTCCCTAGCGATTATCAACAGCAGTTGTTTGTGGCTGAGCATGGTTCGTGGAATCGTACTAAAAAAGCGGGTTATAAAGTGGCCGTGGCGACGATAGAGCAAGGCAAGGTGGTCAAATACACCCCATTTTTAACCGGCTTTATGCAGGATGAGCAAACCTTTGGGCGCCCAGTGGCCTTTGCTGAATTGGCCGATGGCAGTTTACTCGTATCGGATGATTATGCAGGGGCAATCTATCGCGTCACTTATCCGCAGACAAAGTAGCCAATAGGTGAAGTCTTAAACGCTTATTCTTAGCTGTTGGCTTGATTAGCAGGGGGCTCTTGCCAATCAGGTTGCCCACCGAAGGATATTGGATTGGCGCTAATCTAGCTGATAGACGGCTTAAAAATAATGCGCGGGATAATTGAATTAATTATTCCGCGCATTTTTATCTGTTCTTGTGAATATGCGTTTGAATATTCACGCGAAATTTAGTCGCGCTTGCCCCAGATATGGCTATTAATCTGGCCATCTGTTGCGGCTATCGATGTAGCCGTACTTGCCTGAGCTGGTTTCTGTGCTGGTTTTGCAGGTTTTTTGGCCGATGTCTTCGCTGGTGCGTTGGATGTTTTCGCTGCGGGCAACGGCAGTTTATTGGTTTTTAAATATAAATATTCTACTTTTTCCCGTGCCCAGTCGGTTTTTCTTAAAAAGCGCAGGCTCGATTTGATACTCGGATCTTCAGTAAAACAACGGATTTTGATGCGCGCGCCGAGTTCTTCCCAACCATAGTGTTCCACCAGTTGGGTGACTATGGCTTCGAGTGTGATGCCATGTAATGGGTTATTTTCTTGAGTCATTTTGTATAAATTACCGTGAACAATAATCGGATTATACCAGTATTATACCGATTGACTAAAATCATAGATAAAAAAACGGGCACTCATCAGTGCCCGTTTGCTTTGTATATCAATATTGTTAGAAATTAAGCTTCATCGGGTAATTCGCTGTCGCTATCAACTTCACCTTTGCCTTTGGTTTTCACAATCAGTAAGCCTGTGATGACAAGCGTTGAAACAGTCCCTGCGATGGTGGATAAGGTCATCGGTAAGCCTGCACCTAAAGTTGCAGAGTTAAGTAGGAAGGTGATAACCACTGTGGTCATAAACATGGCTGGAATGGTGGTGATCCAGTGCAGTTTATTGTGACGCAGTAGGTAAGCAGAGGCCGTCCAGAGCATTAATACAGCAGTCGCTTGGTTAGCCACACCGAAGTAGCGCCAGATCACGCCGAAGTCGACTTGAGTCAGTAAGCCACCAATCACAAACAATGGAATAGCTAACACTAAACGTTTAGGTAAAGCCACCTGCGGCATGTTAAAGAATTCAGCCAAAATCAGACGAGCAGATCGGAAAGCCGTATCGCCTGAAGTAATTGGCAGAATGATCACACCAAGGATTGCCATAAAGCCACCCACTGCGCCTAACAGACCAGTTGATGCTTCGTATACAACGTTTGCAGGGTTACCCGCCATGCCTGTGCTTAATCCTTCAACACCGTGGAAGTAAGACAGTGCAATCGCACACCAGAGTAGGGCGATGATACCTTCACCGATCATGGCACCAAAGAACACAAAACGACCGTTCTTTTCGTTTTCAACGCAACGTGCCATCAGTGGTGATTGCGTAGCGTGGAAGCCTGAAATCGCACCACAAGCGATGGTGATAAACAGCGCAGGCCATAATGGCATATCTTTAGGGTTTAAGTTTTGGAAGAAGTCGCCCGCTTGCACATTGGGCAGTAGCGTATGTTCGCTAGAAAACATAATCGCAAAGGCTAAACCAAATGACATGAAGAACAACAGCGCGCCAAAGAAAGGATATAAACGGCCGATAATTTTATCGACAGGTACAACAGTGGCAATCAGGTAGTAAACGAAGATAATCGCAACGAAAATGCTAACATCCCAACCCGTTAGCTTGCCTAACAGGCCTGCTGGCGCAGAGATAAACACCACACCTACGAGCAATAATAGAATGATGGCAAACACATTCATAAAGTGCTTGGCACTTTTGCCTAAATACTTACCAGCAAGGTTTGGTACAGATTGACCACCATTACGGACCGACAACATACCGGAGAAGTAATCGTGCACCGCTCCTCCGAAGATACAGCCGATCACAATCCACAACATCGCTGAAGGACCGTAGAGCGCCCCGAGGATTGGACCGAAGATTGGACCCACACCCGCGATATTCAATAATTGGATTAAGTACACTTTGCCTTTCGACATAGGCACATAGTCCACACCGTCGGTTTGGGTAAAAGCCGGTGTCTGACGTTTTTCGTTGATACCAAATACCTTTTCGACAAAGGTACCGTAGATAAAGTAGCCGCCGATCAATAGACCGACACAGAGTAGGAACCACATCATTTTAGTTATCTCCCCATTTTGAGTTGTGCAGAGTGTAAACAAGTTGTTTACATAAAACAGGGTTAACTGGGTGAGAGGTCGATAATGCTGACTCAGCGGCAATAGAATGGGGCGAGCGGTTGCATACGTATGTCATTCATAAGTATTAAACGCCCCGAGCGGTTAGGATATGAGCATCAGTGGTTAACAATGGGGCTATTGAAAGCCGAACAATTGCTTAAGACTTTTTAAATAACGGCGAGAAACGGGCACTTTGTCGCCAAGCAGAGTCGTGACTTCGGCGCCAGTATCGAGCAGCTCTATTTCGGCAATGGCTTTGGGTGAAATCAGATATTGGCGATGGCAACGCACTAGCGGTGTTTTTTCTTCCAGCACTTTAAGGGTAAGTTGGGTATGGACTTTGCCCTTGATACAGGCGACATGAATACCGCTTAAATCACTAAAAACATACTCAACATCTTGAATGGGGATCACTTTTAATTTACTACCGCTGTAACAGGGTAGGTGCTCGAGGCATCGAGGCGCGATCAGATTAACGGCTTGCGGAGTGAGGTCCTTACGAACACGTTTTAGGGTTTGGCTGAGTCGATCGGCATCTATTGGCTTAAGTAAATAATCAAAGGCATGATTATCAAAGGCTTTGACGGCAAATTCATCAAATGCAGTGACAAACACGATTTTAGGTAAGGTGTCGGGATCGAGCATAGCAATCAGTTCCATGCCTGAAATACGTGGCATTTGGATGTCGAGAAAAACTAATTGAGGCTTTTCTTTGGCAATGGTTTGCAATGCTTCTATGGCGTTGCTGCATTGGCCAATAATTTCAATGTCGGCTTCTTGGCCGAGCAAATCCGCAAGCTCCTCGCGAGCAAACAATTCATCATCGACAATCAAACAAGTGATCACGTGCTAGTTTCCGTCTGTTCTATGGGTAAGCGGATGGTCACCTTGGTGTATTCATCCGGTTTGCATTCAACTTGGATGCCATACTGTTCGCCAAACAGATTTTGTATCCGTTTATGAACTAAATTCATCCCCAATCCCTCAGAATCGATTGAGGGTTGATAAAGGCCAGCGTTATCTGTCACCTCAAGGGCTAATATATGGTCATCCATGCGTCCCGTGACCTTGATTTGTCCTTGCTCAATCATATGGGAGGTGCCATGTTTTACCGCATTCTCAATGATGGGTTGTAGGGTAAATGCAGGCACTTTACAGTGGTAAAGTGATTCAGGTATAGCAATGTTGACCTGTAATTTATCAATAAATCTCGCTTTCTCAATGGTGAGATAAGACGCTATGTGATCGAGCTCATCCCCGAGTGTCACTAAACCCGTTGTACGTTTTAAATTGATCCGCAAAAATTGTGACAACTGCTGCAACAGTTGCTTCGACATATCGGGATCGCGCTTAATAATCGCACTGATGGTATTGAGAGCGTTGAATAAAAAGTGTGGATTCACTTGAGCTTGCAGTAATTTTAATTCCGCTTGGGTGAGCAGGTTTTGCTGCTGTTCAAAACGGCCGTAGAGGATCTGGTTCGACAATAGCCGAGCAATCCCTTCCCCTAAGGTGCGATTAATGTTCAAAAATAGTTTATTTTTTGGCTCGTATAACTTGATGGTGCCAATGACTTCGGTGTCACTGCGAAGTGGGATCACAAGGCTCGAACCGAGTTTACACTGGCTCGAAATCGAGCAGGAATAGGGCATCTCCACCCCATCGGCGAACATCACCTTGTTTTGGTTTATGGCCTCAAGAGTGATTTTTGAGGAAATCGGTGTTCCAGGGATATGATGGTCGGCACCAATACCGATAAAGGCCAAAAGTTTTTCTCTGTCCGTAATGGCAACAGCACCCACATTGGTTTCTTCAATGACAATTTGCGCGACCTTGCCGCTGCTTTCTTCGTTAAACCCCTTAGAAAGCAGCCCAACACTGCGCTCGGCAATTTTAAGCGCCTTGGTTGAGAAACTAGAGGAGAGCTTGTCAAACATGGTTTTTTGGTCGCGGATCATGCTCATAAACAGCGCTGCGCCAATGGAATTAACCAACAGCATAGGC
The DNA here is from genome assembly GCF_012843185.1 of Shewanella sp. DNRA4. Classification (NCBI taxonomy): domain Bacteria; kingdom Pseudomonadati; phylum Pseudomonadota; class Gammaproteobacteria; order Alteromonadales; family Shewanellaceae; genus Shewanella; species Shewanella sp. DNRA4. Next base: position 47,144 of record NZ_JABAIP010000019.1, on the reverse strand, counting down.
GGAGCTATCTGCCGCACTAATTCCCATGCGGCATCAAACGGGCGTGCAATCAGCAAAATAATGCTCATTTGCATCATTTCGGCGTAAAAGGTCACCAAACAGACTAAGAGAGGATTGTAGATAAGTTCACTTTTACCCGCGCGGCGTAGGTAAAAACTGATCATTCCCGCGGAGAGTCCTTCGAGAGTGGTTGAAATCGCGCAGGCTAAATCGGTAAAGCCACCCATGCTGTAGCGGTGTAAACCGCCAGTGAATCCGACTAAAAATCCGGTGACAGGACCGCCGAGTAAACCGCCTAGCACGGCACCCATGGCGCGAGTATTGGCAATGGCCCCTGAAGTTTGCTCACCAAAATAGGTCGCCATGATACAAAAGCTAGAAAAAACCAGATAAATAAATATTTTATGAGGTAGGCGCGGTGATGTTTCTGCAAACAGTTTAAAAAGAGGTGTTTTACTGACTAAATAAACAATCACTAAATAAAGTGACATCTGTTGGGTCAGTAGCAAGATCAAGGACATAGTGGCTCACTTTATCGTCACAGCGGTCAGCGCAGTTATTGACATTGGCAGTATGTGCGCGAGATCAGGGTTAAAATTCAACAGTTCGGTTATAAAGCCTAATCTTATTTGCATCTTTTGGAGAGACTATGTCCGATTCTGTTCACGGTCATGACGTTATGGCGCTGATGGTAGCGCAAGCTCATCCCGTTTTAAAGCCTCAGTTTATTGCTCTGATGACTGAAACCTTTGGTGAAGCAGCGCGTTATCACACTTGTAGTGCCGAAAACCTTACTGCGGAGGAGTTAATTTTTTTGTTGTTGAGTAAAGGGAAAATGGCAGAATCAGCGCAAGGGCTCGCCCTTGTTGCTGGGCGGCAGTGTCATCATTCTCATCATTAAGTATGGCTAATCTGGTCTATGAGCCGCGCAATAGCTTGGGGTCATAGGCCATAACTTGCTGTTAAAGAAAGGGTGATCAGCGGATTGGTTTACCTTGATGCCATGAAGATTAATGCTCATCCTGCTTACTTTTATTTACCACTTCAAGCTGTTCTGCAGTTGTTTTTTGACTGAATTCATCAATCAAGATCCGCAATAAGCGTGATTTGGCGATTTTAGTTCCTTTAGCGAGCCCATCTAATTGGGTAATACTGGTTTCCGTTAAGGTAAAGGTGGCATGGCGATAAATTTTGGCTGACTTTTTATCTAAGCCTTTTGGCTCTGCGGGAGGCACCGCTAAAATACTCGCTTTACCTAAAGCATAGTTATTGGCATCTTCGATAAAATCCTCAATAGAAACCGTTTTGATAACTTGTTTTGGTTTCTTGCGTTTAAGATCAGTTAAGCTCATAACTATTTTCTGGTGGTAAGGTGAACAGCTCATCCACTATGGCGCGGATCTCGTCGGCCGCTTTCCCATCTGGCTCAATTTCCATTACGGACGATCCTTTTTCCTCACTGTCATCGTAGATATTTCGGCAAAAAGTCACCGAATTGAGTACGCGTAATCCAAAGGATTGGACCACTTCTTTGGCCTCTAAAATACGCTTTACTTGGGTGGGCAAAGCGGGACATTGGGTTAGCACAATGGTTGCCACCATTTTGGGATTAACCATCTTACAGGTGCTGAGCATATCTTCCATATGGGGTAAGGTTTTAAGATCGCGACGTTTGGGTCTAAGTGGGATAACTACGTAAGTGGCTACCGACATGGCGGCGCGCATGGCAAGGTTATCTTGACCGCCACAGTCAACAATGACGTAGTCGAAGCGTTCATTAAGACTGAGCAGATCGTTACGTATTTTGCCGTAGAGCTGAATACAATTGATTGCAGGGAGGCTAGGGTCGTTGTTTCGAGCTTGGATCCAATCGGATGTTGTACGTTGGGGATCGCAGTCTACCATTAGTACATTGGCGGCAAATTTTTGCTTTATATAAACCGCAAGATTTTGCGCAAGGCAACTCTTGCCACTGCCACCTTTCTCTCCACCCACCAGCAATATCATAGCAATGTCCTTTGTACGAATAGTTCAACTAATTCAGTGTAGAACAGCTCAATCGACCCTGCGTAGCTAGATTGAAATTAAAGCAATTGCATCGCGACATGATAACTTTGATCATGACGTTTAGAGCAGCGGCAAACTTGGCCTTTTACGCTATTTTGTCGGGATGTTTCTGGATTGAATGTCACGTTAACTAATTCACCGAGTTCAAATGGGTTTTTATAATCAAACAGAATGCCTCTGCGGGCTAAATCGATACATACGCCTTCGTCTGTATGTTCAACGCCATTCTTATCAGTCCAATGCAAGAGCACGCGTTCAGCTTCCATATCTACTCGAAGTGAGCTGCGTTTTTCTTCAAATCCAACTGGATGTTCACCCATAACTCAATTGTCCCGTAAATAATTGATCTCAGTAAAACTAGCATAATTGCTTTTTGGCAGAATACCAATCTGAAAGCGAGGGATTTGGAAGGATTTTGCAGGTAAAGAATGGCGCCATTGAGCTTGGTTGGCAATGGCGCCCAGTAGTCATTAGTTATCGTATTCTTGATTTTTAGGATAGGGCATTTTTAATTGGCCCCAACGGATCACGATGACCGTTGCCGCAAGGATCAAGGTTGAAAGCGAAATTGCGGCGATGCGCCAGTCATCCATACTCTTCATATCTAAGATCAAATAACGTGCAAGGGCAACAATGGCAATATACAGCGGCATGCGCACGGGCAATTTTCCCGATTCTGCATAATTAGCAACCATGGCCAGTACTTCGAGATAAATAAACAATAACAACAGATCGGCAAGGGCGACTGCGCCGACATTAAATACATGGACAATTTCTTGACCAATAGCAACCACAGTCGCTATTGCTATGATGATTAAGACGAGATGCTCAACTGCTTTTAAGCCTTTGGCACCATATTGACGATAAAATGGCATGGGTACTCCCTACTCAATATTTTTGTAAATAGTAACAGTAAAAATACTTTAGGTAGGGAAAAGAGACGCGATTCTCTGTGACTCAATTCACAAGATAGTAATTGGTTGTCTGCTATAGGTACCGCGCCATGAGTTTTCTCGAGTCACCTTGCTTAGCCTGGCCGTCCATCGGCTCTGACGCGACAAAGCATTGGTGCGTAGTAGTAACAGAAACACCCAAAAGCCAGCATCCAACAAATAATGGCTGCGAGCATTAATTCGATAAACCATGCACTGGGTAAACCCGCTAAGACACGGAACACTGTAGCCAGTAATATTAACCCAAAAGCCTGTGTCATTGGCCTAGCGGGTTTTAGTTGTCTGCCGGTATGGCCTAGCGATACCCTCGACATCATTGCGAGGATCATGCCGCCAAGTCCTCCAACAGTAATGGCATGCATTCCTACGGAAAGTGGTAGTCCTGTAGCAATCAGTATCAAACCAATGGGAATACATAAGTAACTTAAATGCAGTGACCATAACAGCGGCACAGACCAACTTGCCTGCCATCCCCAACGAGACCAACGTAGTAACAGCACCAGACCCGCAATACCAGCCAGAGCGCGCGTCAGTAATATTATCTGCGGTAAAAAGAGACTCGCAACAAGCGATAATAGGCTGGCAAAACTTAACCACTCCAGTACGGGAATGGCGGAGTGTCTTTGCCATTGGGTGGCGCGCTCAGTAAAGAATGGGATCACTCTACCACCAAGCAGAGCAACAATTACCCCAACAAGGATGACTGCTGCATAAAGACCATTATTAGCCCACTGTAATTGATTAGTTATTAAACCGTAATAGCTAAATCCATTAAACAGCGTGAGTAAACTGAGAATAGGGATAAACACAAAGTTACGCCATTGGCGTACTTTAACCACGGATATAGATAATGTAATTGCGGTTAAGGGTAAAAACATCAAGTCGATGATCATGATCGCCACAAACGGAATATCTAGCGGCAATATAAATAAAAGCCTTGGTAGTAACCAGACCGTAAATAGCCCTATAAGGGGTAAGCCTTTCAACCCAGGTTGCCCTGTCCAGTTTTGTACTGCGGTGAGTAAAAAGCCTGCGACGACGGCACAGGCAAACCCAAAAATCATCTCATGACCATGCCACCATAAAGGATTGATGTTGTTAGGAAGTAATGACAGACCGGAAAGAAATCCTCCCCAGATCCCTAAACTTAATAGACTAAATAGACTCGCAAATAAGAAGAAAGGTCTAAAACCTAAGCGGAAAAGCGGTATTTTAGGTTGTAAATGTGCAGGTTCATCAATATTCAACATAGTGACAGCGTAGTAGTGAAACACGAAAAGTATTTTAAGCTGCAAATTAAATGAATGTATATATCTACTTATGAGTAGCTTGTAAGTAAGTGTCCGGGTGAAGGGATAAAGATAGTCTTATCGTCGTGGTTTAATCTATTGATAAGGTATGAATAAATTACAATAGAGGACGTAAAGGAAATACAGAGATGCAAACGCTAAAAAGGATGTTAATGCTTAACTTGTTCAATTAGGAAAGTCAATTTCTCTAACATAAAACAAGTTAAGCCATTGTATCTGAAAGTCGCAATTATTTGGTCTTACGCTTTTGCCACTTAAACATGATCGAGTATTTCCAGAGGTTACTGATCATTAAATATCCTACAGTGGAAAACACGATCCCTAATACTAGGCAACCTAGTAGGAATGCTGGCCCAATTGTGGCTAATGAGGCTTCTATCCATTGCCAGCTTGCCTCAAAGGCAAATTCCTGCGGTGCGTGGCCCAGAATTTTTGCACCTAATAAATAAGCCCCATAAAACATAACTGGCATCGTAAGTGGATTGGTGATCCAGACTAAAGCGACGGAAACGGGAATATTGACATTAAAAAGGATTGCAAAGGCCGCGGCGACCACCATCTGAAAAGGCATTGGGATCCAAGCGACAAACAAGCCTATGGCAAAGGCCCCCGGTGCAGAGCGTCGATTAAGCGCCCAAAGATTAGGATTGTGTAATAAGCGACCGAAAATGCGTAGGTGTTTGTGCTCACGCAGGGTTTCAGGCTTAGGCATAAATCTTTTTATTAATTTTTTTGGCATAGGCTGAAATTGCTGTCTTAACTTAATTCACTATGAATGGATTCATGTTTGGCTTTAGTGCCACCTTACTGTCAGCGATGTTATGGCCTTCGCTGCCGCCAATTACTTATCTACCCTACTTTTGCTTTGGGGCTCTCATCTTATTCAAAAAAGCACCTAGCTTATCTGGCACACTCTTTGCGATGTTCTGGCTAACAGGATTTTGCTTAGTGTTATCTCGGCAGGATCTTCCTTTATCCCAACAGCCTATACAGGTGAGGGGCGAAATCATATCACTAGTTAGTCAAAACAGCGACTGGGTTAGCTTCGATATTGTTGTCGATAAACCAAATTTAATCTTTGGGCCAACGGCTAAGTTGCGTTTAACCTGGCAATCCGAGGCGACACTGCAAGTTGGGCAAGTTTGGGATTTCACTTTTATGCCTAAAAGTATATCCAGTGTACTCAATCAAGGAGGATATAACGAACAAAAGCAATTGATTAGTCAGCATATTGTCGGTAAAGGCCGCGTTATGCATGCAAGGCTTCAAGCTGAGCGTTTTTCGTTAAGACATCACTTAATCACACGACTTGCTCCAAAGTTATCTGCGTTAACACAGGGGGATATTCTGCTGGCGTTAATCCTCGGAGATAAACAACTTATCTCGCAAACTAAGTGGCAGGCGCTAAGGCAAACGGGCACGGGCCATCTGGTGGCGATATCGGGATTACATTTATCGGTGATCACCGCTTGGGTCTATGCTTGCGCTTTGTTTTTTCTTACGCGTTTGGCGCCACATCCAAGTCGACGAAATATAGTTATTGCGCTCATTTTAGCAGGAGTGAGTGCTCTATTTTATAGCTATTTAGCCGGTTTTGCCGTGTCAACACAGCGTGCGTTAGTGATGATTTTATTGGTTATGCTGTTGAGTTTATTAAGACGCTACTCAAGCGCATGGGACCGTTTGCTGTTTGCCTTATTTGTGGTGTTACTCATTGATCCTCTCGCTTGTTTAAGTGCTGGATTTTGGCTTTCTTTTTGTGCTTTGGCGATTATTTTATATACCTTAGAAAGTGCCAAATTTACACAGTCTGTTGATAGTAAAACAACTTTTTTAGCCAAGTCGCGAGTCAGAGTCATACAGTTTTGGTCAATACAATGGCGCTTAAGCCTGATATTGGGACTGCTGCAAGCCATCTTTTTTGGTGGTGTGAGTATCCATAGTTTGTGGATGAATATGCTGGTGGTGCCTTGGTTTAGTCTTATCGTCATTCCGCTATCGATGCTGGCTTTTATCATCTGGTGGTTAGGTACGTTTTTGGGGCAATCGTGGCTGGGATTATTCGATTTGGCGGATTTAGCACTATTTCCCTACGGCAAGTTACTTGAACTCAGCGTCGATTTACCCGCCCATTGGCATGTGGTTTCCGAGACATTATTAGCAGGCGGCCTGTGCGCACTTTTTGCGTTGATTCTGTGGCGATATGTTCCTCATCGGCGCCAATATTGGCACTGGCATTTGTTGATAGGGTTACTGTTTCTTCCTCTGGCATTGTCTGTTTTTCAGCGCATTACAGCATCGAAAACCACTCAATGGACGCTACATTTACTTGATGTCGGGCAAGGATTAGCCGTGGTGGTTGAAAAGGATGATAGGGCACTTATCTATGATACGGGCGCCGCATTTGGCGATGATTTTAGCTACAGTGACCGTGTGATTATCCCTTTTCTTAATACTCGAGGATTAACTGATATCGATTTTATTGTGATCAGCCACGGCGATAACGACCATGCTGGAGGCGCTCAAGTACTGGCAAAAGCGTATCCTCAGGCAAAATGGATTACTGATGTTGACCACTTAAATGCTCAGCCTTGTTTGCCACAACAGATTGATTGGCAACAACTTACCTTACGCTTTATTTCCCCACAAACCCAGGCGGGTGGCAATAATGCTTCTTGTGTGCTGCGGATTGATGATGGTCAGCAAAGTCTATTACTGAGCGGTGATATTGAAAAGGAAACTGAGAGTATATTGATTGAGCGAGTGCAAGCGGGCTTTATACTTAAAAGTCAGGTGCTTATTGCTCCACACCATGGAAGCCGCACCTCATCTACGCTGGCATTTATTGAAAGGGTGGCACCGGAGTTAGTACTTTTTCCAGCGGGGTTGAATAATCGTTATGGCTTTCCTAAAGCCGATGTCGTTGCCCGCTACCAAGCTTTGCAGATAAACCACTTAACCACCGGGATTGAAGGACAAATTAGCGTTACTTTTGAACAAGGGCGACTCGACGTAAAAACCTATCGGCAAGATTTAGCTCCATTTTGGTATAACCGCTTGTTTAGATTTGGTGACTTGATTAATCCAGAGTAGAATGAGCACTTTGCCATAATTTAGTGTTACCAATGACAGCATATCCTAAAGACGAAATGTGGACCGTATTCAAGCGATTACTGGCCTATCTCAAACCGATGAAGGGCATGTTTTTGCTTTCAGTTGCTGGCCTTATTGTGTATGGGCTTGTCGATGCGGCTTTTATTTCTTTTATTGGCCCTTTTATCGATAAAGGGTTTTCCAGCAGTACACCAGCGATCAGTAACGGTATTGCACTCCCCACGAACCAAGGCTTTCATGCCGATAACCAAGTGCTATTAATGGCGCCCATCGTGGTTATTTTAATGTTCTCCCTGCGCGGCTTTGCAAACTTCGTATCCACCTACGGCATTTCTTATATGAGCGCTAGGTTAATTATGGATATGCGCCAGCAAGTGTTTCAACATTATCTAAGTTTACCCGTGAGTTACATGGATAAGGAAAACACGGGCAATTTAATTTCAAAAGTGACCTTCGATACCGAGCAAATTGCCCGTGCATCGGGCAGTGCCTTGATTTCGATTGTTCGTGACGGTGTGACCGTTATCGGTATGCTGGGATTGATGTTTTATAACTCTTGGAAGCTTTCACTGTGTATTTTAGTGATAGGTCCGATTATGGGATTAGTGATGACTATTGTGAGTCGCCGCTTCCGTAAGGTGTCGAAACAAATCCAAACGGCGATGGGGGATGTCAGTGCCGCAACGGAGCAGATGATCAAAGGTCATAAAAACGTACTGGCCTTTGGTGGACAAGAAACAGAAACGGCTCGTTTTGCCAAAATTAATGACAGAAACCGCCATCAAAATATGAAACTTGCGATCGCACAGGCTATCAGCCAGCCGCTTATCATGGTGATTGGCTCCTTTGCCTTGGCCTTTGTGCTGTATGCGGCGAGCCTAGATAGCATGAAAGCCGATTTGACCGCAGGTACCTTCGCGACGATTCTGGGCGCGATGATGGCCATGCTGCAACCCATCAAAAACCTCACGCGTGTGAATGCCGAATTTCAACGTGGTATTGCAGCGTGCACCACAGTATTTGAACTGTTAGACACTTTGCCAGAATCGGATACTGGTACTTATACCGTCAAGCGTGCTAAGGGCAACTTACGTTTTGATAATGTTTCTTTTAGTTACGAAGGCCAGGAGCGCCGCGCTTTAGATAAAATTGACTTTGAAGTGTCCCAAGGGCAAACCTTAGCCTTAGTCGGGCGCTCTGGGTCGGGGAAGTCGACGATCGCAAGCTTGGTGACTCGTTTTTACACCGGACTAGCGTCTGGCGATATTCTGCTTGATGATGTGAGTATTTATGATTACTCATTGAAATCATTACGTAGCCAAGTGGCTTTGGTATCGCAGCAAGTGACACTCTTTAACGATACTATTGCCAATAATATCGCCTATGCCTATCCGGGCGAAGTCACCCGCGAGCAGATTATTGAGGCGGCGACCTTAGCTCATGCGATGGAATTTATTGAGCAATTGCCCGATGGCTTAGATACCCAAGTCGGTGAAAACGGCGTGCTATTGTCAGGCGGTCAGAGACAACGGATTGCGATTGCGCGGGCAATGTTACGTGATGCACCAGTGCTCATTCTGGATGAAGCGACATCGGCCCTTGATACTGAATCTGAGAAAGCGATTCAGCAGGGATTAGACAATTTGCGCCAAAACCGCACCTCGGTTGTGATTGCTCACCGTTTATCAACGATTGAAAGTGCCGATCAAATTTTAGTGGTCGATCAAGGTCGCATCGTTGAGCGTGGCACCCACAAATCGCTACTCGAACTTGGCGGCATGTATGCCAAGTTATACCAAATGCAGTTTGGTAGCTAAATGCAGGCGTTAGTGAATAAAATTTGGTATCAAGGCCACCCATTACGGTGGCTCTTACTGCCTTTTTCTGCGTTGTTTGCGCTTATTACCGCAATTCGCCGTGGTTTATTTCGTTTAGGGATTAAATCACAAACCACACTGCCAGTCCCCGTGATCGTGGTGGGCAATATTACCGTTGGCGGTAGTGGTAAAACCCCCACAGTCATCTATTTGATTGAACTGCTGCGTCAACAGGGGTTTAATCCGGGTGTGATCAGCCGTGGTTATGGCGCGCATATCCAAGGGGTAAAAGTCGTTAGCGTAAAGGATGCTGCAACTGATGTGGGCGATGAGCCAGCTATGATTGTGGCGCGTACTGGTGTGCCTATGGTGGTGGGCCCTAAACGTGTTGATACCGCAAAAACCTTGCTGGCGCAGTTTGCCGTGGATGTCATTATCTGTGACGATGGCTTGCAACATTACGCCCTCGGCCGTGATATTGAGCTGGTGGTGATTGATGGAAAGCGCGGTTTAGGGAATCGTCATTTGCTTCCAGCAGGCCCACTACGGGAAGGTGCTTGGCGTCTTAATCAAGTGGATTTTGTGGTGGTCAATAGTGGACCCGCGCAGGCGAATCAATATGAGATGCAGCTGAGCCCAAGTGCGGTGTTGCCGGTAAATCCTAAGGCTGAGGCCGTGTTTGATCCGACCCAGCCCGTGGTGGCAATGGCGGGTATTGGTCATCCGGCGCGTTTTTTTGAAACCTTAACGCAGCAAGGTTTTCAACTCGCGTTATCCCATGGTTTTGATGACCACCAAGCCTACGATAAACACGTGTTATGCGAGCTTGCAGCATCTCGCCCCTTGATGATGACTGAAAAAGATGCGGTTAAATGTCGCGATTTTGCACAAGAAAACTGGTGGTATTTGGCTGTCGATGCCAAGCTATCGCCACAATTTGATCAACAGTTGCTGAGCCGATTACGCTCTGTGGCTGCAGCTAAAAAAGGAAAATCCCATGGCGTTTGATAAAAAACTGTTAGATATCGTTGCTTGTCCAGTATGTAAAGGAAAGTTGGAGTACGATAAGGCGGCGCAGCAATTGATTTGTAAAGCGGACAAATTAGCTTATCCCATTACCGATGGCATCCCAGTGTTATTGGAAAATCGTGCCTTACCGTTAAATGAAGCAGTTTGATTTTTAGGCATAAAACTCAGCGTTATTGAACTTAACGGTTTGAGCTAAGTCGTGTACTTTCGACACCGCCGTGCATAAGTGTAGAGAACAGGGCGATCATCTCGCCCTTTTCATGACTTAAAAGCGCACAAACTTTTGTTTATCTTCCTCAGTGGCGCCTTCTTTACATTCACCACGTATTTCTCCCCGTCCTGATTCTATTATTCGGCTCAACTCAAAGTAACCTTCGCGGCAGTAACCTGTCATTTCTAAGGTTTTCTCGAGTCCCAATTCAACTTGTCTGCCCCAGATATCGAGTGCATCCGCTTGTTGTTGGTATAAACGACGCTGCTCGCGGGGATCTTGCGCGACTTGACGCATACGTTCTTCGTGGGGGAAGGGGCGTTCGGTGACATCTCTTGGTGAGTATTCCTCCGCAAAACCTGCCTGATAGGTAAAGAGTTTAAGGCCATCTGCGCGGATATCAGTGGTGAGTTTGTCTTTAAATTTACCTGCAAATTCAGAGGGGTCTATCTGAGCGCTGCTGCAAGCGAGTAATGTTAAGCAGCTCAATAATGTCAGGCTTATCGATCTCAATGGCATATCAAGGATTACTCTTAGATGATTTACTTAGCGAAGAATACCTTAATATGTCGCTCAATATCATGCAATTATCGGTTTTATTCGCGATATACTGTTAAAGAAGTTTATTCGCCCGAATAGGTTGGTTAATCACCCTAATACCGAAACAACTTGAATCTGCTCTGAAACTTGTCGCGATAGGTTGAATGGGCATCTACTCCGGAGCCTTACTGATGCTGGATTTTTGGGCCAAGCGATTTGCTGAAATAGACTGGAATATCAGCCCATTACAGGGTTTAAGCCTGCTACTGCTGGGTCTGTGGATTTATGCTATTTGGCCTAAGGAAGAGTTACTGCAGGTTGTTAAGGATAAAGGCTTGCAATGGCGGTTGTTGTTAACGCTGATTGCGGTAAATACCTTATGGCTCCTCAATGCCAGTATTCAAGTGGGATTGCATTTACACTTTTTAGGGATAGTCACTTGTCTATTGATGTTTGGTTGGCGCTTAGCGACGGTTGCCTTACTCCTCCCAAGTGCGTTTTTCAGCATATTTGTCCTAAAGCAGCCTGATGAGTTTGGTGCATTTGGCTTGTTTGCAATAGCCCTCCCGTTATTCTGTGCGTTTATGCTTTACAGCCGCAGTTACCATTTATTTCCTAAGCATCTTTTTGTGTTTATTTTTGTTGGCGCCTTTATTAATGCAGGATTATCGACGGTTTTTCATCAATTTAGTTGGGCATTTTGGCTTTGGTTGTCGGCGGATTATGACTGGAGCATGTTAGTTGATAACTATCTGATGTTGATCCCGTTATTAGCCTTTCCTGAGGCGTTGCTAAATGGCATGGCGGTAACGCTGTTGGTGGTGTATCAACCCCAATGGTTGTTTGATTATTCTGACCGTGAGTACTTGTGGCGTAAATGAAAAGCGCGCCGTGGGGCGCGCATTGTTGTGCTAGGCAAAACGTTGTTCTAAGTAGCTGATGATATCCTTAGATTCATATAGCCATTGCACTTGACCATTGTCTTCAATCCGTAAACAGGGCACTTGTTTCTTGCCACCTTGGGCGATGAGCTCGTCTTTATGTGGGGATTTTTTTGCATCCAAGGTTTGGATATTCAGCCCTTGACGGCGCATAGCTCGGCGCACTTTTACGCAGAAAGGACAAGCATTGTACTGATATAGCGCCAGTGCTTGAGTTTGCGCATCGATTTTTTGTTGTTCTGCTGATGGGCGTTTGAGTTTCTTTGGGGCGAACACAAAGTTAAGCAACAAAATGATCCGGCCTAAAATCCAGCGAATAATGAACATAACTACCTCGAGTAAAAGTGTTTTAGCGCGCCGCAATATTGGCTGTGCGAAAGGGGATTGACGCGCGGAATGTGATTCCGCTCGCATAAAGCCGCAGAGTTTAACCTAATGGATGTTTTAGGCCAAGTAATAGAACGAGGGGGCGCTACCTTAATCAACCAATAAAAATGCCCAGTGAATACTGGGCATTTGATTCTCTATGGTCTTGTACAACGCGTTATTTAGCTTCGATGCTCATATTCACTTGGGCAGCATCTTGATTGAGGGTGACGCGACTTTCGAGTAGGAAAATGCGTTCAGGTGCGATGCCCTTGCTATCAACAAGGTAGGCCTTGACTGATTTCGCTCTCTCCTGCGCTAAATCTCCCAACCTGTCTTGACCGACCGTTTGCGCTTTTAGCGAAAGGTTATAAAGCGCGATATGCCAACGGGTGGTCAGTTCCTCTTTACTCAGTGGTGCATCTTTGGTTTCAGAAATAATATTGTCTTTCACATCATCAGGATTGGCTTTAACTTCCTGCTCATAGAGTTTGAGAAGGGCATCGGCTAGAGGTCCTTGGGTCGGAAACTGACTCGGGCTGAGATCTGCCGGCAATTCCGTCAGCTGAATATTCGCTAAGGCAGCCAGCTTGCGTTTCATCATACGCTCGCTAATTGCTTGGCTATCGTTTATTGCATCGACACTGCCCTCAAGACTGAGCTGTAGCATGGGTCTATCCTCTAATCCTTTGGCGAGCTTATCTAGGCTTTCTTGTTCACGGGAAGTGAGGGTAAATTGCCCAGGATTAAAGGGGATTTTATCTAAGGTGTCATCAGCGCCAATGAGACCTGCAAGGAAAGAGAAGGGGGCTGTGACGGCTTTAGTAATCACATTGGTAATGGCTGTCATGATGATGCTGCCAACACTAAAGCTGGGTGAGTCTAGATCGCCAGAGACTTCCATTCCTAGGTCAATTACGCCATGGCGATCCTGCAATAATGCAATCGCTAACGTTACGGGTAAACTGGTGGCTAAATCACTGTTACTGCGTTTCCCCAGTTTGAGTTGATTAATCACTAGGTGGTTGCTGCCCTTGAGTTGGTTTTGCTCAAGTTTGTAGTTAAGTGCTAACGACAATTGCCCTTTATCAATGTAATAGCCCGCATAGGTGCCAGAGTATGGGTTTACTGACGTCAGCTCAACACTCTTAAAAACCAAGTCTAAATCAAGATAAGGTTTATCTAACAAGGGATTAATATCCCCCTTTAATGTCACTGGTGCATAGCGGTCAATTTTGCCTTTAATATCGACAGATGCCTTAGTACCCGGCTTGGAGGATAGGTGACTGATATAACCTTCTAGCTGCTCGATGCCTGAGGCAAAGTTAGGTGTTAGCGAATTATCGGCAAAAAATGCTGATCCTTGGTTAAAGCTAATTTTTTGAATATCTAAGCTTAACTCGGGCTTTTTAGCTGCGGTTTGGGATGGTGCAACTGTATTGGTGCTGCTTTCGGCTTGAATGCCTTGCGCCATTTGTCCATCGGCAATGGCTTGCTGTTCAATAATCAGATTGCTGATATTGGTTGTACGATCCTTCGCGATAACAACCTTGGCATAAGGTTGCTCAAAACTTAAATGATCAATCTTGATTTGATTCTGTTGCTGGTCAAAATCGAGCTGATTAATATGCATTTTTTGCCATTTTACCAATGGCGCTTTGCGGATGCTGTCGAGGATATTCAAATCATCCAGCTCAACGTTACCTTGATAAATGGCTTTGCCTTTGCCATCGGCATGAACCTCGCCATCGCTACTGAATAGGCCGCTTTTTAGCTGCATATTGACATAGGGCTCAAGGTAAGGTTGAAATTGGGCTAAGGCCAACTGCTCCACTTTGAGGTTAGCGCTGATGGCTTGCCCAAGGACATCGACTTGCCCCTTCGAGGAAAAATGGCCTTTATCGTTTAGCTCAAAGGAGAGTTGGTATTCAATCGGGGCTTTTAAATCGCTCACTATGGTTTGAGTCGCAAAATCTAATGGATAGATTCGCCATTGCTGCGCCGTTTTGCTGAGTTTGTGCTCCTCAAGCTGAATATCATAGTTTTCGACATTCAGTCCTCCCAAGGTGACAAGCCATCCATTGGTATTTTCAGTGGTACTGTTACTCGCCACAGCTTGCGAAGTGGTAGGGTTAGCGACTATCGCTTCAGACGCTTCAGTTACATCAGGGGTTGTTGCTGTACCAGAGGTCGCTGCCATCGATTTGGGCATCAACAGTGGTGCTAAATCAATACCTTGTTCATCTAGCTTGGCCTTAAGACTTAAGCCTTCAGTGTGGATTTGCTTAATATTGACCCGCTGCTTGGCCAGATTGGCGCTGATCCCATCTACAGCCAGCAGGGGCAGGGTGATAACCGATTGATCACCATTGAGCAAATTCACTTTTTCAACAATCACTTGTCCACGTTCGGCAGTGAGTTGTAATTCACCTTGCTCGGGTAAATCTACTTGGTAATGGGCGTTAATACTGAGCTCACCTGTCCCCAGTTTGACATTGAATTGATCGGCAACAAATTGCCAAAGCGGAGCAAGTTTGAGTTTGGCAAGCTGTACATCCCCGACGAGCTTAAAGGGAAACAGCTGAAATTGTCCGGCAAGGCTCACTTCACCTGCGTGGGCATCCTGCAACTGGGCGACAAATTGGTTATGCACGATAGTCGTAGTGGCATTTGTCGCCGATGTTGCTGGAGTAGTATTCGCCGTAGTTGTTGCTGGAACGGCATTGTTTGTCACCGCATCTTTGGTTGATGACGTCTTAGCTACGCTAGCAGGATTAGATAACATCAGGTATTCAGTATCTAATTGACTGAGTTTGAAGTTGATATTGGGGTAATCAATTTGCGCCTTGGTTATCTTGTCATCAAATTTGAACTTGGCTGCACTGACGGTTAACTCACCTAAGATGATGCGCAAAGGACGTGCTTGTTCAGCACTCGTGCCTGGTTTGCTGTTGGTTTTAGCTTGGTTGAGGGTGGTAACGATGTCGTCAAAGTTAAACTGAGTTGCCCCATGAGTTTTAAACCGTTGGATATGAGCAAAGGGCGTTTGCAACTGAATATGATCAATCACTAAGGCTTGATTGAATATAGACTGCCAAAAATGCACCTCAAATTGGAGCTGTGCTAATCCGGCAAAATCCCGATTATCTTTCTCTTTAACGGCGAGCTGGTCGATATTGACGCGGTAGTTAAAAGGATTGATATGCATACCCTGTAAACTGACCGGACGTCCTAATAGCTGTGAAAGCTTCTCTGGGGCGAAGGCGACGATAGCCTTGGGGAGTATTAATCCGAGGGCGATAAGGTAACTTAAGTAGGTAATGGTTAAATAGACGAGAACTCGTTGGTATCGGGGGCGACTAAAAAACACGAGTTTTAACCGTGATAGTTGAGTTAGCATAGTCAGATTAATGCTCCAATACGCACGCTGGCGCGAAATCTATCAATAAATGTGGTTATTCTAGCGAATAATGCTTATCTCTGCATGATTTTTTTGGTGTTTTGTCAATTAAATCTGAGTGTTACCGTATGGCAACCAATGTGAGTCAGAATGTATGTTAACTCATAACCCTCGCTTTACGAGGGTAACATGTTGTGTCTCTAGTGGGCATTTTATGACCGCTAAGCTTTTTAATACGAATAGCTTAGTTTAAGTGGTGAGATAACTTATTGCGGCGATGACGGCGCCTTGTGGATCTTTTATCCAACAAAAGCGACCCACTTTCGGAATATCTTCTGGACCAAACAGAATATCGCCACCAAGTTTTTTAGCGTTAATCGCGACCAAGTCGACATCGGCGACCGTGACATAACCTGTCCAGTGCGAAGGTAGCGTCGGGAGCTGATTATCAGTGATACCGCCGATACCTACACCTTGATTTTCAATCAAGTGGTACTGACCATGGGGCATCTTGACCGTTCTAAATTGCCAGCCAAATACTTCACCATAAAAGCGCATGGCCTCTTCAGTGTTGTGGGTCGTGAGTTCATGCCAGCCTAAGGCACCAGCGGTATTAAATGCAGAGTCCATAAGCGCGTCCTTTATGTTATTGAGCCTTGTGGCGAGGCGATTAGTATTTTGAGTGTAGACGATGCTTTTCAATAATTCCTAAGCAGATCCAGAAATGTGACATTATTTTCTGCTGTAAATCATTAAACTAAGTTAATGTTAATTAATGAAATAACAAAAATCTGTTTATCGAGTTTGTCTTGATGTTGTGCTTGTGCCGCTCCGCTGAGTATTTGCTGAGTTTGCGCTCTGTTTTGCGGCTGATTGGTGGTGTTAGTATTGTTTTACAGCATTAGACCTTACTCCCCTTCGCTTGCTAAACTAGCGCCATTTGCAATCGATGAAATTGCGTAATAGGGGGATTAACGATTGAATAAGAGTTTAGTGACCAATGTGTTGGCAGCCATTTGTGTGATCTTGGGATACGCACTGAGCTTACCCATTCTATTTAATGTTGGGTTGTTTGCATTATCTGGTGCGATAACCAACTGGCTTGCGGTGTATATGTTGTTTGAAAAAGTCCCTGGTTTGTATGGTTCTGGTGTGGTGCCTTCGCGGTTTGAAGAATTTAAACTCGGCATTGCTCATCTGATGATGAAACAGTTTTTTACCGCTGAAAACATTGATCGTTTTTTGTCTGAAAAAGAAGGTATAAGCCAAATCGATTTGGCGCCTGTGATTGAGAAAGTAGACTTAGCACCGTCTTTCGATGCCTTAGTCAATACTGTGGCACAATCTTCATTTGGTGGCATGTTAGCCATGTTTGGGGGGACTGAGGCGCTAATGCCGCTAAAAGAACCCTTTATTGAGAAGATGAAAGCTTCATTGGTCGATATGGCCGAGAGTGAACAATTCCGCAGTCTATTGAAGCAAGAGCTTGAACAGCCAAATGTGATGGCCGATTTACAACAGAAGATTGCTAATATCGTTGAGCAACGCTTAAATGAATTAACCCCGCAAATGGTTAAGCAGATAGTTCAGGAGATGATCCAAACGCATTTAGGTTGGCTCGTGGTGTGGGGCGGTGTGTTTGGTGGAGCCATCGGACTTGTCGCCGCCTTAGTACAGGGCTAATCTGAGATTAGCCACTATCGCGAAGGGAGCAATGGCTCCCTTTTTTATTGATTAAGTTATTCATTGGGCAGGGAAGATTATGAATCGTCATCACACTATCAATTATTTAGAGATTCCAACATCTGATATTGATTGTTCTAAAGCGTTTTTCAATACTGTATTTGGTTGGCGTTTTGAGGATTATGGCCCACAGTACAGTTGCTTTATCGATGCGGGAATAACGGGTGGTTTTTATCAAGCTGAGGTTTGTTTTACCCTAGAAAAGGGCTGTCCCCTGATTGTGCTATACAGTAAGACCTTGGAAGAAACTTTAGCCGCCGTGATCGCGGCTGGCGGCACCATTAGCACTGAGATTTTTAGCTTCCCAGGTGGTCGACGTTTCCATTTTATCGAGCCTGCGGGCAATGAATATGCGGTCTGGTCAGAATAACAGTATTTATCAGCCCTGTGTACGAAATTGCTGTCTCGATCAGCAGGATATCTGCATGGGGTGTTTTAGGCATCTTGAGGAGATTTTGGCGTGGCGAAACATGACAGAGGAGCAGCGAAGCGCCTGTTGTCTTAAAATGGCTGAGCGCAAAGCCGTTTTTATGGCAAAACGCCCTAGCAGCTAAAATAGGCCAAAGCATCGCGGCGCAACTTAAGTCAATACCGAAGTATAAAAACAGAAGCGCCGCGTTAACTGACTAGATAGGATCAACCACAATATGTTCGAGTTCTATCGCGGCAACAGCATGCAATGCATCCATTGCTGCGCCCACTAAGCTGATTTTACCTTGGGAGGATTCCACCAATACCGCGCGGCGGATCTCACCAAAATCACGATTATGCCGAGTCAGATTCGATAGCGCCATTTGCATTGGGAGCATCGATGGGTTAAACGCGGCGTTTTCAGCGTAGCGACCACAGTAGGTTGCGCCATCCGCGGTTTCTAATACAACCGCCGCATAGCTTTGGGTATAAGGTGCATAGCTTAAGCCCGCATGATCTAAGGCTTCAATTACCATAGGATCACTGCTATCGAGTGCAAATTCAGTTTCCTGCTTGACTAACAGCGGTGACTGAACATTTAAGTCTTTTGGCCCAAACGCATAGGGCAGATAATAGGACAATAAATGGCTATCCTGTGATGGCAAATGGATCTTGATTTGGCCGCCTTCGACTAATTCATTCATAAACTGACGGCAATGACCGCAGGGACTGGCGTTCACTATCATATCCACAATCTGGCTTTCGCCGCTAAGCCACGCGTGACTAATAGCGCTTTGCTCTGCGTGTACTGAGTGGAAGAGGGCTTCGCCAGGCAGTTCTAAGTTGGCACCCATATAAATGTCGCCACTTTTTCCTTTGGCAATTGCACCAACATAAAACTCACTAATGGGTGGTTTGGCCAAGGCGGCGGCAATAGGTAACAAAGCCAGTAACACCTCTGATTCGGTCATATTGCTGCTTTTGACTAACTCTGCCAGTTGCTGTGCATCGATATGTCCCGCAAAACCTTGATGTAATAAGGGAATTAATGCGTCAGCCAATGGGGTTGGCAGCTGGGTTATGCTTCGGATAAATCTATCTTGCATTTCCCGACTCCTTGTTTGTTAAGTTCATGGAAGAACATTCTAGTAATTTTGTTACAGTATAAATGCGAGTTAGTTCGCGTTTATGGTTCAATTAAGCGCCTGTTAGTTAACATCTGAAAGAAGTTATCAATCATAGGCGCTAAATCAACAAAAAACATGGGCTATTTTGTGGTCTACAATCCACGCAAATAGTGGCACAGGGCGGCGAGTAGTTTTTGTTTATGCTCATCGCCTTCGGTATCTTGCAACAAATTTTCAAGTTTGAGCAGATAATCCTGATCGGCCAAACGCTGCTGACAGAAGGTGCGCCAGCGATGGGACTCTTGATCATCAAGTAATTCGGGATAATTGCGCGCCCGATAACGGAATAGCATTTCTGGGATGCGTCCATCATCAAATTGCAAATCAAGTGCGGCTAAATTTTGAGGTAAGGTATGGCGAATGATCTCCATCTTGGCTTTATCGGCAGGGCTGAAAAATCCACCCGAATACAACATTAAGTCAGGATCCGTGGTGGTTACTTCGCCATCATGCTCAAACAGTTGCGCCAGCTTCTCCCGTAATTCCGGGTGAGACTTTAAGCGTTTGTATTGTTCTCTGGCAAAGGCTTTATCAATGTTGAGTCTTTCTGCCTGCACATCATCTAAAATTTTGGCCGAAGTAATAAAAGGGCATTTGTTAAGATGCACCTGTTTAACTGGGATGGGTAACTCATCCTCGGCAAGCTCCGCTCTGGGCGTGTACATGCGCGTTTTTATCTGCTCGACATCCAGCTCAAACAGTGGGCTTAAATCCATCGCTAAATTCACGCAAATAATGGCATTTTTGTTACTTGGGTGGTGTGCAACGGGGGCGATAAGGGTTGTACAACCGTGCATTGCACTTATCTTCGAACTGACATGGGCAAGCGGTAGCATATTTAATACGTCAATTTGCGCGCTGACGGCTTGTTTACGGCGCAATTCAAAATAGTACTGGTATAACTTAGGTTGCTTTTCTTTTATCAGTTTTGCCATTGCGATGGTGGCGTAAACATCTGACATGGCATCGTGCGCTTTTTCATGGCTTAAACCATTAGCTTGGGTCAGATGTTCCAGCTTAAAGCTGGGTGAACCGTCTTCTTTTAATGGCCAATGGATCCCATCTGGTCTAAAGGCATAACAAGCCCTAACTAAATCAATGATATCCCAGCGCGTATTGCCATTTTGCCATTCGCGGGCATAGGGATCGATAAAGTTACGGTAAAAACCATAACGGGTGACTTCATCATCAAATCGTAACGAGTTATAGCCTGCGACACAGGTATTGGCTTGGCTAAAGAGAGTATGGATGCGACCCATAAATTCGGTTTCAGGTAAACCTTTTAAATTGGCTAGTTGTGGCGTGATCCCTGTAATTAAAATCGCTTCGGGTGAGGGCAGGTAATCCGTTGATTGTTTGCAGTAAAAAGTCTCTGGCTCACCGATAATGTTAAGATCTAAATCGGTACGGACCCCGGCAAATTGGGCGGGTCTATCTTGGGCTGGGTTGGCACCGAATGTTTCATAGTCGTGCCAAAAAATACTTGGCTGAGATGCTGTATACATAATTTCAATCAAATGACGGTTTTGTCGAATGATAGCATCTTAGCCGTTAAACTCACCCCAATATTGATCAGCAAAAACCTTGATGGATAAATTATATTGAAAAGAGAAGCGCTTAACAGGTGATCTTTACCACGATTGGCAGTTACAATTCCCATTGAACAGGGGATCAGTCTTATGCATCATCAATATCTCAATGAACCTATGATACTCGATGTCGCACAGACGTCGTCATTGATCATAACGTTACCAAGCAACATGAGTGATTTTATTGTGCTTGAAACGATGGGAGCTCCCCTACTTGAGCTGATTGTCGTTTCACAAACTCCACCACAGATTGCAGTGCGCCTTCAAACGATTTTAGGGCTAACACTAAACACAACTTCAGTTGCAGACGCAGGGCTAAGTGCTCCTGTATCAAGGTGCTTGGGTCAAGGCGTACGGCTTTATCATCGAATGGGGACTGCCCCTAAATTTGTTGCCCAAGAGCTTCGGGCAGGAATTTTAATTAAAGTTGATGTGAGAGAAAGTGTAACATTCTCTTTGCAATCGGCATCAAAGTTCGAGTTTGTAACACTTGAATCCGACGTAAGAGGCTTACATGAGCCGAGAGTACTGATGATGGCTAAGGCTATTCTTGCTAGGGAGTACGATTACGGTGCGACATCGGAATCCCTTGCGGTTTACCTCACCGAAATTGAGCAGATAAGATTGGAGTTACAAGCATTTTTACGGGGTGAACTCGGTCAATACCATACTGGCTTAGCTGAAGAGGCCGTACGATTAGATCCATTACTACAACAGAAGCGCCAATGGCTTTTTCGAACTTATACCCACATGTTTGAGCGCCCGAGCTTTAGTCGCGCCGCAAATGATAGCCAGAATATCGACAAAGCCATAAGGAAACTTGAGTGTTTTGAGCTACTCGCGTCTCCTGAATTACTGCAAATGGTCGAGCGATTAATGGAAGATGAGATATAAGCTTGACATCCCCCATTTTAAATAGAGTTAATCAATGCAATATATATGTCCTTTGTGCGCGTTACCCCTCACCCTAACACAACGAACTTGGGGATGCCCGCAGGCACACAAGTTTGACATGGCGAAAGAAGGTTATGTCAATTTGCTTCCCGTTCAGAAAAAAAACTCGAAAGATCCAGGTGATAATCAGCAAATGATGTTTGCTCGTCGGGAGTTCTTAAATGCGGGTTATTATCAAATCTTAAGTGATAGAGTTAATCAACTGGCACTCCAATATGCCAGTAGTGCACAGCAGATCCTTGATATAGGTTGTGGTGAGGGTTACTACAGTCATCGTTTATATAATGCCCTTGTTGCTCATCATTTTTGTTATTTACAGGGCGTTGATATCTCTAAGTCGGCAATAAAATATGCAGCCAAGCGCTATCCTAACTTAAGCTTTTGTGTAGCGAGTGCCTATGAAATGCCGATCCCATCTAATAGCATTGATTTAGCGATTCGAATTTATGCACCATCAAAAGTAGAAGAACTTCAGCGGATCATGGCACCTAGCGGCATTCTTATCACGGTATCGCCAGGGCCTTTGCATCATTTTGCGCTAAAACAACAGATTTATGACCAGCCAAGATTGCATCCTGAGTCTGAGGCCAGAGTTGATGGATTTGAATGCCTACATCAAGAGCGGCTTAGCGCGCAACTCGATCTTAATGACAGTAAAGATATCGGCAATTTTCTCGAAATGACTCCCTATGCGTGGAAGTTTACCGCAGAGCAGAAACAAGCATTTTCTCAGCGCGGATTAAGCTGTGAGTTAGATTTCCAGATTGAAGTACATCGCATTTCAGTCTAGGGGCTGATTTTAACCTATTGAAATAAATTATTTAAAATGCTTTACTGTCAACGCTTAAGCCGTAAGAACATATTGTTCTGCGAGCCGGTAGCAAAACCTTAAAAGGCTTTGTTTAAATAAATTTTTCAAAGTGTCGCAGTATGTTGACTTATCTTTAGAATGGTTTATAGTTTTACTAGCTTGAAGGTTGGGCTTATATTTATGTGTTCAATACGACCCGTTCGTCCTGTAAACATAAGTAATACCGGCATTTTCCAGCTCCACCGCCGTTAAGGCTTTAATTTTTTATTTACAGGATTTATATCATGTCTCAAGTAACTGGTGTAGTTAAGTGGTTCAACTCTGACAAAGGTTTTGGTTTCATCGAGCAAGAATCTGGTCCAGACGTATTCGTTCACTTCCGTGCAATCAACTCTGACGGTTTCAAAACTCTTGATGAAGGTCAAAAAGTGTCTTTCACTGTGACCCAAGGTCAAAAAGGTCCTCAAGCTGAAAACGTAACCGTAATCGGTTAATTTTCAGTGCTGTTAGCCTAGGCGCTAATAGCGATGGATTTAAGAGCTGTGGTTTTTACCATAGCTCTTTTTATTTGTGCTGTTTTATCTTAATACTTACATCTCTCATTTCTCTCACTTTTAAGACCTCGTTCAGATTAATCTGCTGTTAGCTGTTATCATTTTTCCCGTGAATTTTGTTTATTTCGCTGTTAACTATATTAATAAATATATAAGCTTGGCTTGAAAATTGACTATTTACGTACGCGAACATTCAGAGCGATAACTGTCAGCCCACAGCCATATTGCAGTGCCGTGGACCGTTGCTTAAGGATCGATAGTGACTTCATTAGGAGTCGAGTTTATCATCCGCGACTTTATAATGTGGGTCATCCAACAGATTCACTTCAACAAGATCACCTGCCTTATGAAGTAAGGCTTTACAATCAGCACTTAAATGCACCAAATGTAGTCTTTTGCCTATGGACACATAACGCTCTGCAAGCGTATCAATCGCTTCTAAGGCGGAGTGATCGGCTACGCGAGAAAACTTAAAATCGATGACGACATCCTGTGGATCCTGTGAAGCATCAAATAACTCGAGGAAACTCGCGACAGAACCGAAAAACAGTGGCCCATTAAGCTCATAGACTTTCCAGTCTTGAGAGTTTTGAGTCACTTTGACGCTAATGTGTTTCGCATGCTGCCAAGCAAATACCAGCGCGGATACCACCACTCCCACAAATACAGCAAAGGCGAGATCAGTAAACACAGTTACTGTGGTTACAAGAACGATCACAAAGGCATCATGTTTGGGCACTTTGCCCATAAACTTAAAACTTGCCCATTCGAACGTACCGAGTACAACGATAAACATCACCCCAACGAGGGCTGCTAACGGAATAATTTCGATAAAGGCAGCACCAAAGAGAATAAATGCCAGTAGGCCAATGGCCGCGGTAATCCCTGATAACCTGCCGCGGCCACCAGAATTAATATTAATCATCGATTGACCGATCATGGCACAACCACCCATAGCCCCAAAAAATCCGCTGGTGATGTTACCTACACCTTGGCCAATACATTCTTTATTGCTGCGTCCCCGGGTATGGGTCATCTCATCGATAACCGTTAAGGTTAACAGGGATTCGATTAATCCGACTGCGGCTAAAATAAAGGAATAGGGCAGAATGATGTAGAGCGTCTCAAGGTTAAAAGGTACCTGTGGGATAGCAAAGCTTGGGAGTGAGCCTGCAATTGTCGCATTCTCGTCACCACTCATAGTCTTGAGAAAATCCAATACGTTACGAGTATCAAGATCAAAGCTAACAACAATAGCCGTGACGCTAAGAATTGCGACCAACGAGGACGGTATTGCAGTGGTCAGCTTAGGCAAGAAATAAATAATTGCCATGGTTAATGCTACGAGACCAAACATCAGCAACAACGGCTCTGGTGGTAACCAGACTAAGTTTCCAGCAGTGTCTTTTACTTTAAACTGGCCAAGTTGTGCCAAAAAAATCACAATGGCGAGACCGTTTACAAAACCTATCATCACCGGATAGGGTACGATGCGAATAAATTTCCCCAGTTTAAAGATGCCAGCGCTGATTTGGATTAATCCTGCCAGCACGACAGCCGCAAATAAGTATTGCACGCCATGTTCAACTACTAAGGACACCATGACCACGGCCATCGCTCCTGTTGCACCAGAAATCATCCCAGGTCGACCACCAATCAGTGCGGTGACCAATCCCATAATAAAAGCCGCATAGAGGCCCACCATAGGTTCGACATTGGCAACAAAAGCAAAGGCAACAGCCTCAGGGATCAGTGCGAGTGCGACGGTTAGCCCTGAGAGTATATCGGCTTTGTAGCTAGATGTTTTGTGGCGGAAGAGATCGAACATGAAACCTCTGTTACTGGTGTGTAGACAAAATAAGCCGCGCATACTATCAAATAAACTGATTGAGCTAAACCTGAAATATGCCTTAATTAGCTGAAAATAAAAAAGCCATGCAGATGCATGGCTTTTTAGATTGTGGAAGGGTCCTATGGACGAGCCATATCCGATTCAGCACTATTGCTGTGTTTCAGCTTAGGTTCAGTGGCTTCAGCGGTGGCGGTATTTTCATACTCACGGCCTTTAGGCACTTCAACCTGCGCTCTGACTTCTACCGTTGGTTTAGTCATTTCAGATGATACCATAGCACCAAAACGGCTAGACGCTTTCGGTTTGCTGACGACAACTTCCGTTGGTTGAGCCGTAGCAGCTTGCGCCATTACAGGTTTTGCCTGAGGTTTAACAAACGCTGCAGGTTTCGCCATCGGTGCTGATGCGACTGATTTTACCGCTTCTTTCGGCTCAGTCTTTTCTGTAACAGGTGTCACTTCTTCGGCTTTTGCTTCAGGAGTTATATCAGTCACTATTTGCATAGCCTCTGTGGCTTGCACTGCTGGTGCTGTTGCTGATTGTGGCTCGGCATCAGATGCTTTAACCGTTTCAGCGGCCTTATCGTTAACGACAGGTTTAGATGTGACTTCAGCGACAACAGTATCAGACTTAATTTCCGCGGAGGATTCAGTTACTGTGGTATCTGATACCGTGCTTTCAGTCGCTATGCTTTGAGAGACTGCGGCTTCAGTTGAGGAGATCACATCAGCAGTGTGCACAATTGGCGCAGGCTGCGTTGCTGTAGTCTCCACTTCAACTGCAACCGTTTCAGCCACGGTTTGCTCTGTTAAGTTAGCCGTTTCAACAACTGCAGTTGGTGCTGGATAGTCTTGATCTTCGCCTAACGCATCATTAGGAATGAACTGCGCAGGAGCCGTTGTGCCTTGTTCATCTTCATCGCGGCGACGGCGTTGGCCAGCAGCTCGCAGATGGCGAGGACTACGGCGGCTACGACGTTGTCCATCACGGGATTCACGTTTGGCTTTGTCATCTGCATCAACATTTGCTTCGGCGTTATCCTCATCAATGACCGCTGGTTGAGTGTCTAACTTAGCATCCACTTGAGTGTCTGCTTGGCTTTCAACAACAGGCATATCAACAATAGCATCGGCTGGCTTAGTTTCTACCACATCAGCAGCTTCTGATACTGTGGTGTTGCCGACCTCATTCGCAACCGTAACCTCTTTACGTGGCTGGCGGCGGCGCGGGGCTTTCACTTCCGGTTGAACTTCTACCGTGACATCGGCATTGATTGCAACCAACTCAGCTAAAATCGCTTCTTCCTGAATTGACGTTTCTACAACATCTGTGGTGTTGTCGATACGAACTTTACGGCGCATATTACGGCGCTGACGACGTTCACGGACGACCTCTTGCTTTGGTGCTTCGTCTTGAACATCCGCAGTCACTTCTTTAACTGCTTGATTGCGGGGTTTAGGCTCAGACTTAGCACGTTTCGCACTTTCATCCTTTTCACGGATTGGGCGCTCTTGAGCTTGTGGTGCATCGGCGACTTTTTTAGCATTACGAGTACGTGGTTCGCGAGTACCTTCTTTCGCTTTTTCAGTATCTTGTGGATTGCGAGTACGGCGAGTGTCGTTACGACGATTGCGACGGTTGGCATTCGTGGCTTGACTATCTGGCTTCTTAGTCTCGGTGCTCTTTTCTGCGACTGCGTTATCACTTGAGCTAAAGAAAGCACCAATTGCACTGAAGAGTTTACTGAAGAAACCCGGCTGTGCGGTTTCAACTTTGGCAACTGGTGCAGTGTCTTGTTCCACTTTTTGTGGAGCAGCAAAGCCTTTTAGGGCTGGAGCTGGCGCCGCAGTACGTTCCAGTTTACGTGGCTCGTACAATTTTGCTTCAGGCTGTTCAATGCGCTTGTAGCTGGATTCATCGATTTCATCGTCGGTGCGGTGACGGATCACACGATAATCTGGGGTCATCATATGTGGATCTGGGATCACATAGACTTCCACGTCATGGCGTTGTTCGGTGATACGAATCGCTTTACGTTTCTCGTTAAGCAGGAATGCAGCCACATCGACAGGCACAATGGCTTCGATTTGTGAGGTATTTTCTTTGATGGCTTCTTCTTCCATCAAACGCAGAATCGACAACGCTAAAGATTCAGTACTGCGGATAGTGCCTTGGCCATGACAGCGAGGGCAGATATGTGCAGCGGATTCTTCTAATGATGGACGCAGACGCTGGCGTGACATTTCCATCAAGCCGAAACGAGAAATACGACCTAATTGAACGCGAGCGCGGTCATGGTGCACGGCATCACGTAGGCGGTTTTCGACTTCACGTTGATGGCGCACTGGCGTCATATCAATAAAGTCAATAACCACTAAGCCACCTAAGTCACGTAGACGTAATTGACGGGCAATTTCATCGGCGGCTTCAAGGTTGGTATTTAATGCGGTTTCTTCGATATCGCCGCCCTTGGTGGCACGGGCAGAGTTGATATCGATAGAGGTTAAGGCTTCAGTTGGGTCAATGACGATTGAGCCACCCGATGGCAGACGTACTTCACGTTGGAACGCCGATTCGATTTGCGACTCGATTTGGAAGTGAGTGAATAACGGTACTTCAGCTTCGTAGAGTTTTACACGTTCAACAAAATCTGGGCGCACAAGTGCGATATGCTGTTTAGCTTCTTCGAAAATACGTGGATGGTCGATTAAAATTTCCCCGACATCACGGCGTAAATAGTCACGAATGGCGCGAACAATCACGTTACTTTCTTGGTGAATGAGGAAAGGTGCGCCTTTGGTTTGCGCCGCTTCAGTGATCGCCGCCCAGTGGTGTTGCAGAACTTTTAAGTCCCACTTTAGCTCTGTCGACTCTTTACCCACACCAGCGGTACGGACGATAAGGCCCATACCAGCAGGGACTTCCAAATCGGCCATAGCTTCTTTTAATTCAGTACGCTCATCCCCTTCGATACGGCGAGAAATACCGCCTGCACGTGGGTTGTTTGGCATTAACACTAAGTAAGAACCAGCAAGGCTGATAAAGGTGGTCAACGCCGCGCCTTTGTTGCCACGTTCTTCTTTGTCAATTTGAACAATAACTTCTTGTCCTTCACTGACGACTTCTTTGATGTTCGGGCGACCTTGGAATGAATAACCTTTAGGGAAATATTCTCTGGCAATTTCTTTTAATGGTAAAAAGCCGTGGCGATCAGCACCATAGTCTACGAAAGCGGCTTCTAAAGAGGGCTCTACGCGGGTGATCTTACCCTTGTAAATATTTGATTTTTTTTGCTCATGACCAGGACTTTCAATATCGAGGTCGTACAGTTGTTGCCCGTCAACGAGGGCAACACGCAACTCTTCTGATTGAGTTGCATTGATTAACATACGTTTCATGATGACGTCATTCTTCTTTAAATGGAGGTCATCAAACAATCGCGTTTCGTTGCATTACGGGCCTAGCTGTGGTGAACAAAGCCTCACGGCTGGTGAGCTAGGCAAGGTGCGCATTACTGTTAGACGCAGTCGCTGCGTGTCGCATCCTATTTATGGCTTATTTTTTAATGATTACAAAAACAAGGAATTCGTTGTAAAACATCAACCAACCCCATAAATTCTTTAATTTCGTTCCGGTAATGCCCAAGTCGAATCGGTTTGTCTGACGACAAGTTAAAATATATTTCGAAATCGGTGAGAAAAGCTTTAGATAAACCTTGATAAAGTAAGGTGAGATTCTCGATTTAATCGTAAAAAACGCATTTGTGGTATTTTTACTCAGTATACGATTTGCAAATCAATGATTTGCTATCAAGAAAATCTTTTTTGATCTATAAAACTTTTCACTTGGGACAGGGAGTTTGTGAACACTTTATTCACGGCTTATCCCTAATCGCTGGTGAAATATAGCAATAATCAAAAAATTCAGCAATGGAAAGGCACAATTCTTGTGAGTTGTTGTACAATGGCCGCCGTTATAAGCAGATGGCACATCATGAATACAGAATCTCCACAGCAACAGGTGCAGTTGATCACCATTGACGAAGACCACCTCGACCAACGAATTGATAATTTTTTAATCACAGCGCTCAAAGGTGTACCTAAGAGCATGATTTATCGTATCGTCCGTAAGGGCGAAGTACGGGTGAATAAGAAGCGCATTAAGCCAGAATATAAATTACAAATTGGTGATGTGGTACGTGTGCCACCCGTGAGAATGGCTGAGTCTGATAATCGGACTGCGCCTTCGGCTAACTTGAGCAAAGTGTCGCAACTCGAAGATCGTATTTTGCATGAAGATAATCATCTTATTGTGCTCAATAAACCTGCGGGTATTGCGGTTCATGGCGGCAGTGGTGTTGATTATGGTGTGATTGAAGCGCTGCGCTCCTTACGTCCGCAACAGAAGTTTTTAGAGTTGGTTCATCGCCTTGATAAAGATACCTCTGGCGTACTGTTAGTCGCTAAAAAACGCAGTGCGCTTAAACATATGCACGATCAACTGCGTTATAAAAAAATGCAGAAGGATTACTTAGCTTTAGTTAAGGGGGAGTGGTCGGCGCAGGATAAAGTGGTCAAACAACCTTTATTAAAGCTGACACTTAAATCCGGTGAGCGCATTGTGCGGGTCAATGCAGAAGGCAAACCATCAGAAACGCGTTTTAAAATTGTGCAGCGTTATCAAGGTTGTACATTGGTGCAGGCGAGTCCGGTCACGGGACGTACTCATCAAATTCGCGTGCATTGTCAATATGCCGGGCATCCCATTGCCTGTGATGATAAGTACAGTGAGCAAGCTTTCGATGACAGTATGCGCTCGCTTGGCTTGAGTAGATTGTTTTTACACGCTGCAGAATTAATGTTTATCCATCCTGAAAACGATGAAGTGATGCGGGTTTCTGCACCACTGGATGATAATCTGCAGCAACTGTTGAATAAGTTAAAGCGGGTTTAATTCCCGCTCCTCTATATACCCGTGGATAACCTTGAAGTATGAAGGCTGCCAACCATTCTACCCTGCGTAAATATGATTTAGTGATTTTTGATTGGGATGGCACTTTGATGGATTCCATCGGTAAGATCATTATTTGCATTGAGAATATGGCTAGGGCACTGGCGCTGCCTGTTCCTGCTGAGGCGGATATTCGTAATGTGATTGGCTTGTCGATGACGCAGGCGTTACAAGTGTTGTTTCCTTGCGGATTATTGTCTTCATCACAGCGATTTTCGGCGTTTCCTGAAGAGGATATGTCTACTGCTTCTACTGTCAGCACTGGCACTGAAGAGTGTTACATCACGATGCGCGCCGAGTTTAAGACGCAGTATTTGCATCTTGATACCACGCCAACGCCAATCTTCGACCAAGCACCACAATTGCTCGAATCATTATCTGCAAAGGGTTATCAGTTAGCCGTGGCGACGGGGAAGGCGAGAGCTGGTCTGGTGCGCGTGTGGGAACAATCTGGATTAGGGCATTACTTTATTGCCTCCCGCTGCGCCGATGAAGCGCAGAGTAAGCCCCATCCTGAGATGATCATCAGCCTATTGCAGGAGCTGGGCATTCAGCCTGAGCGTGCTTTGATGGTCGGTGACTCTTTACTGGATTTAACCATGGCAGCGAACGCAGGTATCGATAGCATCGGTGTGACTTACGGCGCCCATAGTGAGGCGGTATTACGACAAGCTAAGCCGATAGCATTGATTGATTCACCGCAGCAGCTCCTTCAGCATTTATAAGCATTATGCTAATACATCTATGCCTTGGCTGAGCAGCATTTCCGTGAGTAAGATTAAAGGTAATCCCACGAGCGTATTAGGATCTCGTCCTTCTAAACGATTAAAGAGTGCAATGCCTAAACCTTCACTTTTAAAACTGCCTGCACAGTAAAACGGTTGCTCTTTATCCACATAAGCACTGATTTGTGATGCTGTAAGGTGCCGAAAATGCACTGTAAAAGGATCAACTTGGGCATTCATTTCACCCGTTTGAGCATTATAAAGCGCAAGACCTGTATAAAAGGTAATGGCTTTCCCCGAGGCTTGACTGAGCTGCTTAATCGCATTATCGCGATTTAATGGCTTACCGATGATCTTGCCATCGATCACGGCAACCTGATCGGAGCCAATAATCAGACCATCAGGACAATATTTTGCACCAGCTTCTGCTTTTGCCTGCGCTAATCGTTGTACTAAGGCTTGCGCTGACTCATTAGGCAGTGAGGTTTCATCAACCTTGGGATCGCAGCACTCAAAGGGTAAGCCTAATTTGTTCAGCAGTGCTTGCCGATATACGGAGGTGGAGGCGAGGATTAACTGGGGCGTCATCATTAATAATCCATTAGAAAACTTCACTTATTGTCGCCAATCTGGATGATTGAATGCAAGCCGTGGCAACAGATGCTGTCACTTTAGGAAGGTAATTAAGGATTCTTTCGGTGAATGCGGCTATTTTAGACGGCTTACGCTTGTGTGCCGCCCCCTGCTTGGGTAAAATTTCGCTTCCATTAATTCAATGTTGGGGCTAGAGAATCGCTTAAGTTGCAAACTGGGACTTAAGTAAGAAATTTTTCTTTGACTCTAGCGTTTTCAAACTATAATATGCGCGCCTTATGCAAACAGTAAAGATACCGGTTTCAATTGATCCTATTCGCGCCGCCTCGAGCCGTTCTACCTATGAGGGGATTGTGCCCGGGCAGCAATTGAAAAGATTAAATGAGTTATGTGCCGGCGACTGTTCCGATGTGGCAGTGTCGCTTGAATGTGGCGTAGATTTGCAGGGGATAGTCTACCTGAAAGGGAAGGCTGTGACGGAGCTCACTCTGGTTTGTCAACGTTGCATGACACTATTTACCACTGAGGTTACGGTCGAGTTTTGCTTCGGTCCATGCCGGACTAAGGCAGAAATCGATGAGCTCCCGGATGCGTATGACCCAATTGAGTGCAATGAGATTGGCGAAGTACGTCTGCATCAATTGATCGAAGATGAATTGATAGTCGCTATGCCCATCATCCCGATGCATGAAGAAACTGATTGCAATATCGGGTCAATGGATATAGTTGTAGGCGAGATCGAACCCGCTCAAGAGGAGCGTCCAAATCCGTTTGCAGTGTTAGAAAAACTGAAGAGCAAGTAATCTAGGAGACAGGGCCAATGGCTGTACAACAGAATAAAAAATCTCGTTCAAAGCGCGGTATGCGCCGTTCACATGACGCACTGAGCACTGCTCAGCTGTCTGTAGACGCTACCAGCGGTGAAGTCCATATGCGTCACAACGTGACTGCTGATGGTTTCTATCGCGGTAAAAAGGTAATCAACAAGTAATTTGTTGGTTTCCTAATGACGAGTCTGACGCTCGCGTTAGATGCGATGGGCGGCGATCATGGCCCCCACGTCACAGTGCCTGCAGCTTTGCGGGCACTAAAATCTCATTCTTCCCTTAAAATCATTTTAGTCGGTGATAAGACTGAAATAGATGTCTATCTGCACCAAGCAGAACAAGAGTTACTCTCCCGTATTGAAGTCATCCACACCGATGAAGTGGTGAGTATGTCTGACAGGCCCGTGCACGCTTTGCGCACTCGTAAAAATAGTTCGATGCGTTTATCAATTGAACTGGTGCGAGATGGACGTGCTGCTGCGTGTGTGAGTGCGGGAAATACCGGCGCGTTAATGGCGATGGCCAAGGTGCTGTTAAAAACCTTGCCCGGCGTGGACAGACCTGCATTGGTCAGTTGTTTACCCTCCGTGACGCAAAAGCCAGTTTATTTATTGGATTTAGGTGCCAATATTTCCTGCGATTCCGAAACGCTATTCCAATTTGCCGTGATGGGCTCAGTACTGTGTGAGGCCGTGGATAAAAAATCCCGCCCTAAAGTCGCACTCCTTAATGTGGGCACAGAAGAAATCAAAGGCAACGATCAGGTTCAACAAGCGGCACAAATACTGCAAAACACTGATCAGATTAATTACACCGGCTTTATTGAAGGTGATGAAATCTATTCTGGGAATGTTGATGTGATCGTTTGTGATGGTTTTGTGGGTAACATCACGCTCAAAACCTCTGAAGGCATTGCCAAGCTATTGGTACATCAGTTAAAACGGGGCCTAACTCAAGGTTTCTTCGTGCGTTTTTTGGCAAAACTCATCGCCCCCCGCATTCAGGCGGTTCTCAGCCAGATGAACCCCGACCACTATAATGGTGCAAGTCTGATAGGATTGCGCGGCATAGTTGTAAAGAGCCATGGAAATGCGGATGAAACTGCCTATTTACAAGCAATTAGTTTGGCAGTGACTGAAGCGCAACGTCGACTCCCCGAAATGATAAAAGATCGTTTGGAGTCGATTCTTTTAGATATAAATAACTGATTCCTCCTTATGCATACAAAAATTCTCGGAACTGGTAGTTACCTACCGGTGCAGGTGCGTAGTAATCAAGATTTGGAAAAAATGGTGGAAACCAGTGACCAATGGATTGTTGAACGCACTGGTATTTCAGAGCGCCGCATTGCAGCGCAAGACGAAACTGTCTCAACGATGGGCTATCAGGCGGCATTAAATGCGTTAGAGATGGCCGGTATTGAGGCATCAGATTTAGATATGATCATTTGCGGTACAACCAGTGCGGCAAATGCATTCCCTGCCGCGGCCTGCGAAATCCAAGCCATGCTCGGTGTGCATACCATTCCAGCCTTTGATATTGCGGCGGCTTGTTCAGGTTTTGTGTATGCCTTATCGGTTGCGGACCAATTCGTTAAAAACGGTACCGCGAAAAAAGTATTAGTGATTGGTGCTGACGTTTTATCCCGTCTGTGTGAGCCGGAAGATCGTACCACCATCATTCTGTTTGGGGATGGTGCGGGGGCGGTGGTTATCGGTGCTTCCGATGAGCCCGGGATTATTTCAACCCATATTTATGCCGATGGTCGTCAAGGCGATTTGCTTAAGTGCGCTTTCCCACCACGTCAGGGGGAAACCTCTGAAGCGGTTGGTTTTATGACGATGAAAGGCAATGACGTCTTTAAAGTGGCGGTGACCCAGTTATCCCATGTCGTGACTGAAACCTTGCGCCTGAATAATATCGATAAGTCGGAAATCGACTGGTTGGTTCCCCATCAGGCTAACTTCCGCATTATTAATGCCACGGCGAAAAAGCTAGACATGAGCTTAGATAAAGTGGTGTTAACCCTTGCTAAGCATGGTAATACCTCGGCGGCTTCGGTACCTATTGCTCTGGATGAAGCTGTGCGTGATGGTCGGATCCAACGTGGTCAGCTCTTGCTGCTCGAAGCCTTTGGCGCTGGTTTTGCGTGGGGCAGTGCGCTCGTCCGTTTTTAACCGTATCTGTATACGAATAAATTCCTGCTCATCGTTATCTTGGTTAGCTGTCCAAGATAACGGTTTAGTGTTCAATAAATTAAGTTCGCCATAGGTAATTTGATATGGAAAATGTAGCTTTTGTATTCCCAGGCCAAGGTTCACAGGCCCTAGGCATGTTAGCCGAACTGGCTGCTGTACAGCCGATTGTGGGACAAACCTTTGCCGAAGCGAGTGAGGTGTTAGGGTATGACTTGTGGGCATTAGTGCAAGACGGCCCCGTTGAAACCTTAAATGAAACCGATAAAACTCAGCCTGCTTTATTAGCGGCAAGTGTGGCGATTTGGCGTGCCTATGTTGCCTCTGGTAAAGCTATGCCTGCGATGTTAGCGGGTCACAGCCTAGGCGAATATTCTGCATTAGTTTGTGCTGGTGTCATCGACTTTAAAGATGCGATCAAACTGGTTGAGCTACGTGGTCAATTGATGCAGCAAGCCGTACCCGCCGGTACTGGCGCTATGTACGCGATTATCGGTCTAGATAATGACGGTATTGCTAATGCGTGTATTGAAGCCGCTCAAGGCGAAGTGGTAAGCCCAGTTAACTTCAACAGCCCTGGCCAAGTGGTTATCGCCGGTCAAAAAGATGCGGTTGAACGCGCTGCTGCGGCCTGTAAAGCTGCGGGCGCCAAAATGGCGGTAGCCTTGCCTGTCAGCGTGCCATCACACTGCGCATTAATGAAACCTGCTGCTGATAAATTAGCTCTTGCGTTAAACGATGTGCAGTTTAATGCGCCGAGCATCACCGTTATTAATAACGTAGATGTGGCATCACCCACTGTGGTTGCCGACATTAAAGATGCGCTGGTTCGTCAACTGTATTGCCCAGTACGCTGGAGCGAAACCGTTGAATTAATGGCCGAAAAAGGTATTACCCAGTTAGTTGAGTGCGGTCCTGGTAAAGTATTGACAGGTCTTACGAAACGCATTAATAAATCTCTTTCTGCCCAAGCAGTTAATGACGTTGCATCCCTTGCCGCGTTAACTGAATAAGGAGTTTGTATGAGTATCAATCTGAGTTTAGCGGGCAAAGTTGCCTTAGTGACAGGCGCGAGCCGTGGTATTGGCCGTGCGATTGCCGAAACCTTAGTCGAAGCCGGTGCGATTGTGGTTGGAACTGCCACAAGTGAGAAGGGCGCCGCAGCAATTCAAGAATATCTGGGTGACAAAGGTTTTGGTTTAGTGCTTAATGTTACCGATAGTCAATCCGTCACCGATTTATTCGATTCGATCAAAGAAAAAGCGGGTGATGTTGATATTCTAGTCAACAACGCGGGTATCACCCGTGATAATTTGCTGATGCGAATGAAAGATGATGAATGGAACGATATCATCGATACCAACCTGACATCATTGTTCAGACTATCAAAACCTGTGATGCGTACCATGATGAAAAAGCGTTTCGGCCGGATCATCAATATCGGTTCAGTGGTAGGCACTATGGGCAATGCAGGTCAAGTTAACTACTCGGCAGCAAAAGCTGGTTTGATCGGATTTACAAAATCTCTTGCAAGAGAGGTTGCATCTCGTCAAATTACAGTTAATGCTATCGCTCCTGGATTTATCCAGACCGATATGACTGATGAGCTGACCGAAGATCAGCAAAAAGCTATCATGTCTCAGGTTCCGATGGAACGATTAGGGCAAGCGCAAGAAATTGCCAATGCCGTACTCTTCTTGGCGTCGGACTCTGCCGCTTATATCACAGGCGAGACTTTGCATGTGAATGGCGGAATGTACATGGTTTAAGGGCGGATGGCAGGGATACTGTCGCAACTGAGTAGTGATCTGTATCAATTGGTCGCTAAATTTCGTGGTTAGACCACGAAAACTAAGCTTGCATTGTCAGCCAAATCTAATAAACTACTCGCAATCTTACGCAAGTGCGTAATTTGAATAGGAAAGAAAACTAATGAGCAACATCGAAGAACGTGTAAAGAAAATCATTGTAGAGCAACTGGGCGTTAAAGAAGAAGACGTTAAACCAGCGGCATCTTTCGTTGACGATCTGGGTGCAGATTCTCTGGACACTGTTGAGTTGGTTATGGCTCTGGAAGAAGAGTTTGATACCGAGATCCCTGATGAAGAAGCTGAAAAGATCACTACTGTTCAAGCAGCGATCGATTACGTTTCTAAGAATCAGTAATTCTGAATTCTAGAGAACAGGCGGCAAATATGCCGCCTGTTTTTGTTTTATCCCCGCCTAATTCTGCAATAGTGCCATTCAATCGTCTCTGGAAGCTGTGTTGAATTTATCCATGAGATGCTCGCCGCAGATTGGCGAAGACATTTTAATGATAGAACCGCATTTGTCTGTCATAACTTAATCTATTTAGCATTCAAAAGGTGACTGCCGTGTCTAAACGTCGTGTAGTGGTAACCGGTTTAGGATTAGTAACGCCCGTGGGCAATACTGTCGACACTACTTGGAAAGCCCTGCTTTCGGGTAAGAGTGGGATTGCGCCCATAACCAAATTTGATGCCAGCGAATTTACCACTCGTTTCAGTGGTTCTGTAAAAGATTTCGATGTTGAGCAGTACTTAACTAAAAAAGACGCCCGCAAAATGGACCTCTTTATTCAGTATGGTATGGCTGCGGGCATCCAAGCTATCCAAGACTCAGGTCTGGATATGAGTAAAGAAAACCCTGGCCGTGTGGGTACCGCAATCGGTGCTGGCATGGGCGGTATGTGGTTGATTGAACAAAACCACAGCGCGCTATTAAGTGGTGGCCCTCGTAAAATTTCGCCTTTCTTCGTGCCGAGCACCATCATTAATATGATTGCCGGCCATTTATCGATTATGTACGGAATGACAGGCCCTAACTTTGCCGTCACGACCGCTTGTACAACCGGTGTGCACAACATCGGTTTTGCGGCGCGCACTATCGCTTATGGCGATGCTGACGTGATGGTTGCCGGTGGCGCCGAAGATGTCACTTGTCCACTCGGTGTTGGTGGTTTTGGCGCAGCTAAAGCGCTGTCAACCCGTAACGATGACCCAACGGCGGCCAGTCGCCCATGGGATAAAGACCGTGATGGTTTTGTCATCGGTGATGGTGCGGGTGTGATGGTGATGGAAGAATACGAGCACGCGAAGGCGCGCGGTGCGACCATTTATGGTGAGCTCGTTGGCTTTGGTATGAGCGGTGATGCGTTCCATATGACATCGCCGCCAAGCGATGGTGCGGGCGCTGCGGCGGCTATGGTCAATGCAGTGAATGATGCTAAGCTGCCATTTGAAAAAATTGGTTATATCAATGCGCACGGCACTTCAACGCCTGCGGGTGATAAAGCGGAAGCGGCCGCGGTGAAATCTGTGTTTGGCGATCATGCCTACAACCTGCTTGTCAGCTCGACTAAGTCTATGACGGGTCACTTGCTGGGCGCTGCGGGTGCGGTTGAAGCGATTTTCACTCTGCTTGCGCTGCGCGATCAAGCCGTACCACCGACCATCAACCTCGATAATCCAGATGAAGGCTGTGATTTAGACTTCGTGGCGCATACTGCCCGTGATGTAAAGTTAGAGTATGCTCTGTGTAACTCCTTCGGATTTGGTGGCACTAACGGTTCATTGCTGTTTAAGAAAGTCTAAACAGCGGTTAGCTCGATAAAAAATGCGCCTACTGGCGCATTTTTTTATGCTCGAATTGTGCCTAATATCACTTTCTAACCTGCTGATATCCAAATAGTTAACCTTTGTTCATCAAGCTTGTTTAATGCCCTTTGCCGCCGATAATGACAGGCATATTCTATTTAAAAGGAAATCTGTCATGTTAAACCCTCTGGTGATCCCGCTTGTGCCTATCGTTGGTGCCGTAACCGCAAATTTGACCGAATTAATTCGTGGTGAATCCAAAGCTTGGCATCCTAATATGGATATCGGCATGAAGACCTTCACCTTTGCGATTGCGGCATATGTGTTGGTGTGGTTCGCGTTATTGGTGACCGCCATCAGTGTCGGTGGCAGTAACCATATGTCATCGGGATTTGAAGTGATTGGGCTGTTTTTGGCAGGGTTGGGTGTTTACACTTATGGCAAGGGCACTCGCTTTGTTAGCAGTCAATTACAGCTGTGGTTGTATCGCCTGGCGTTGCCGGGATTATTACTCTCCTGTGGGTTGATAAGTTACTTTGGCTAAATCGGTTCTCTTCACTGGGACAATCGTAATTATCTTTACGCTATTGCGCATTTCTATCGTAAACTCAACTCATTGCAAAATCATTGAGCCACAGAGGCTGAATAAGTTGAGGTTATATGGCTGGTATCGATAGACAAATTACCCTGAGATTTTTGTCAGAACCCGCAGATGTGAATTTTGGTGGTAAGGTTCACGGTGGCGCTGTGATGAAATGGATTGACCTTGCGGCTTATGCCTGTGCTGCGGGCTGGAGTGGTAAATATTGTATTACCGCCTATGCGGGTGGAATTCGATTTGTTCAGCCTATCCTCGTGGGAAATATCGTCGAAGTCAGCGCTAAGGTGATTTATACCGGTAAGACCTCTATGCACATCGGTATTGATGTGCGGGCAGGGGATCCTAAGGTCTCTGAGCGTCATCTCACCACTCACTGTATCGTCATCATGGTTGCCGTGGATGAAAACGGACAACCGACACCCGTGCCTGAATGGGTGCCGCAGACTGAATATGATATTCATCTGCGTGATTCCGCACTGCGCTTAATGGAAATGCGCAAGAAAATTGGCGCCGAAATGGAAGCACACGTACAAAAGTGATTTGGGTTAGTTATAAAAACAAAGTCGCCTCTGTGCGCCTTTGTTGTTTCTGTCGAACACTGCGTTTGTTACCAAGGGCATTTTTACTCTGACGCTCGCCTAATCGAGTGCTACACTGCCGCCACCGTTTTAGCTACAGATTGACCTTTTAAGTTGAAACACTTGCTCGCATTTTTTTAGTTTGGGTCGGGTCTTTCTCGGAGTAACATAAGCGCGCATCCTGTGTGTCGTTAATCTATTGTGTTAATTCAGTGAGGTTAAATGAACGCAGTGCAAATGTGTGGTGTAAAACGTTTCACCTTGTTTATCAATTAAAGGAGTTCCTCATGGCAAAAGTCGCATTTATTGGTTTAGGCGTAATGGGTTACCCCATGGCAAGACACTTACTCAACAAGGGCCATGAGGTTACTGTGTATAACCGCACTTTTGCCAAGGCACAAACCTGGGTCGAGAACTACGGTGGTCGCTGCTGCCCAACGCCTAAAGAGGCGGCAATCGGCCAAGATATTGTTTTTACCTGCGTAGGCAACGATAACGACTTGCGTGAAGTGGTATTAGGCAATGATGGCGTGATCCATGGAATGGCGCCAGGCACTGTATTGGTGGACCATACGACGGCTTCAGCCGATGTGGCCCGTGAATTACATAAAGTGCTGGCCGAAAAAGGCGTCGATTTTCTCGATGCGCCTGTATCGGGTGGCCAAGCTGGTGCCGAAAATGGCGTACTGACTGTGATGGTCGGGGGCGATCAAGCCGCGTTCGAGCGTGTAAAGCCCGTTATCGAAGCGTTTGCGCGCTGCGCAGAGCGCTTAGGTGAGGTAGGTGCCGGCCAACTCACTAAGATGGTCAACCAAATTTGTATCGCAGGTGTGGTTCAAGGCCTTGCCGAAGCGCTGCAATTTGCTCGTAAGGCCGGTCTTGACGGTGAAAAAGTGGTGGAAGTGATCAGTAAAGGTGCGGCGCAAAGCTGGCAGATGGAAAATCGTTACAAGACCATGTGGGGCCAAAGCTATGATTTTGGTTTTGCCGTTGATTGGATGCGTAAGGATTTAGGCATTGCCCTAGAAGAAGCTCGCCGCAATGGCTCGCACTTACCCTTAACCGCACTTGTGGATCAGTTTTACTCAGAAGTTCAAGCCATGGGCGGTAATCGCTGGGATACCTCAAGCTTGTTAGCCCGTTTTGAGAAAAACACTAAGTAGGCGGTTATTGCCAAATAGATGACCATCGTGAATTTGATAGTATAAAAAAGCCCAGTCATGCACTGGGCTTTTCATTGATGAGGTGATAAAGACCGATTAGTCTGCCCAGCGAATATGGGTAACTAAACTGTGACTCTCGCCGGGAGCCAGCGTTAACTTATCTTCAAGCACATTGGCGGCTTCGAGACACACCATGGTGAGATAGTCATCGTCATTAAAGCGGGCAAGACGGGTCGATTTTTCAATCCAAGGGTTCCACAACACGGCCGAGTGGCTATTTTCACGGCTCACTTCAATCACACCTTTGGGCGTATGTAAGTGTTGTACTGGACCTAGGTTGGTGTAAACGCGGTCGGTTTCGCGGTCAAATAGCACGTCATCCGTCGTTTGCGGGTAAGGCCCTTCGGAAAACTCAATATATTGAGCACCGCTAAAACCAGTGGCTTTAAGCTGGTGAATATCTTCAATCGGAAAATAGCTGTGTAGCGCTTGGGTGAGTGTAACCGGGACATCGCCAAGGTTAGTGTTAACTAAGCTGATACTTAAGGTTTCACCTAAGGTAAAGAGTACGTTGACTTGGGTATGGTGCGGCCAAAAGACCTTATCTTCTTCGCTGATGGCTAAGCTAAAACGTAAATCCACCAGTTGATTACGCATCTCAACCGACTCGAGTGTCCAAATTCGGGTACGGGCAAAACCATGTTGTGGGAAATTAGCTTGATTGCTCATACCAAACCAAGGCCAGCAGACGGGCACTCCGCCACGGATCCCATTACCAGGTTGATA
The DNA here is from genome assembly GCF_012843185.1 of Shewanella sp. DNRA4. Taxonomy (NCBI): domain Bacteria; kingdom Pseudomonadati; phylum Pseudomonadota; class Gammaproteobacteria; order Alteromonadales; family Shewanellaceae; genus Shewanella; species Shewanella sp. DNRA4. The sequence goes on along the minus strand of NZ_JABAIP010000019.1, from coordinate 6,199 downwards.
GTCATCCGCTGAAGACACCCACAACAAGGGGGGCTTACCTACGGGTTGAAAATGATCGATTTGCGCGCCCTGTAAAAAAATCCTTGCTTGGCATAACGCAGTGTTCACTTCGACATAATCGAGCCCGTTTGCGTGTTTTTTGGTGGTAACAGAACCCATAGTAACAATATCCTCAACCTGATGACGTATCAGCAATACAGACACTTAGCTTACAAACTTTTGCACTTGAGCATAAGCCTTTGTTGCGATCAATTTACGGTTTTGCTGTTCGATTGTGCAAACAAAAGTCACTGCACAGAGGCTCAGATGCTTCCTTTTTCAACAGATTTAGCTAAAGTGGTCAGAGCACTTAGTCCATTGCCATAAAACAAGAAAGGGAAGCGATTATGACAGTCTATCAAGCACCACTGCGTGACTATCAATTTATCCTCGATGAAATGTTGCATATTTATCAGCAAGATGCCCTAAAAGGCTTCGATGAGATCGACCCCGATTTGGTCGATGCCATCCTCCAAGGTATGGCGGATTTCAGTACTGAGGTGATGTTGCCGTTAAATAGCGTAGGGGATGTGCAGGGCTGCAAACTCGTGGATGGCAAAGTGGTTACCCCCGAAGGTTTTGCCGACGCCTATCAGCAGTTTGTCGACAATGGTTGGCCGACACTGACCTGCGATCCTGCGTACGGTGGCCAAGGACTGCCCGAAGTAGTCGGGATTTTCGCCACCGAGATGCAAACCTCGACTAATATGGCCTTTGCCATGTATCCCGGCCTTACCCACGGCGCCTATGCGGCCATTCATGCCCACGGCAGTGAGGCACTTAAACAGAAGTATCTAGCGAAATTAGTGAGTGGTGAATGGACTGGCACCATGAATCTAACTGAATCCCATGCCGGAACCGACTTAGCACTATTGCGTACTAAGGCCGTGCCTGCGGCGGACGGCTACTTTGCGATCACTGGTGAGAAGATTTTTATCTCTTCGGGCGACCATCAATTTACCGATAACATAGTGCACTTAGTGTTAGCACGCTTGCCCGATGCGCCCGAAGGGGTTAAGGGCATTTCGCTGTTTGCTGTGCCCAAAGTGTTTGTGAACAGTGATGGCAGTTTAGGTGAGGCGAACAGCCTCTATGCCAGTGGGCTTGAACACAAAATGGGCATCCACGGTAACTCAACCTGTGTGATGGTATTTGAGGGTGCACTCGGTGAGTTAGTGGGAGAACCCCACCAAGGGCTGCGCGCCATGTTTACCATGATGAACCAAGCGCGTTTGGGGGTTGGAATGCAGGGATTAGGCGTGTCCGAAATCGCCTATCAAAATGCCTTAGCCTATGCCAAGGACAGATTGCAGAGCCGCGCCATTAGTGGCGCTAAAGCGCCTGAAAAAGCTGCCGACCCGATTTTGGTACACGGTGATGTGCGCCGGATGTTGTTATCGCAAAAAGCCTTTAATGAAGGTGCTCGGGCACTCGTTGGCCAGCAGGCGCTGTGGCTCGATGAGGCAGAGCGCCATAGCGATCCTGCCAAGGCGAAGGTGGCTGCCCAGTTAGCGGCGTTATTTACGCCAGTGGTGAAAGGCTTTATCACAAATCGTGGTTTTAACGCCTGTGTGGATGCCCAACAAGTGTTTGGTGGCCATGGCTATATCCATGAGTGGGGAATGGAGCAATTCGTGCGTGATAGCCGTATCGCCTTGATTTATGAAGGCACTAACGGTATTCAGGCGCTCGATTTAGTTGGGCGTAAATTGCTGAGTGATCGCGGCGCTGCCATGCAACAATGGTCTGCACTAGTGACTGAGTTTATTCAATCACAGGGCAGAGATCCGCAAATGCAGCCCTATATCAGTGGGCTAATGGATTGCGCCACCGATTTACAAAAGGCGAGCGGTTATATAGCGACCCATGCGGCCAGCAATCCCGACATTATCGGCGCGGCATCAATGGCGTATCTCGAGTTATTTGGCATTACTGCCCTTGCATGGATGTGGGCGCGTACGGCTAAGATTGCCCTGACTGCGCTCGAAAACGGCACACAAGAGGCTGACTTTTACCAGGCTAAACTGAAAACGGCGGACTTTTATATGGCGTATTGGAGCGTGCAGAGCCGCAGCCTGCGTAAACAATTGGAGCAGGCGAGTGAGATGCTAACTACACTCGATGAGGCGATTTTTTAAGTTTTACCTTCAAAGTGTTACAACCAGTCAAAGCCAGCAGTGTGATGCTGGCTTTTTTATTAAGATAGCTTTCATTCAGCGCCATTCAGTAAGAGCGATGCACTAAGATCCATTCAGCCATTCAGTAAGAGCCATGCCGCTATATCCACACCTAACGAATGGACTCTCTTTACAATTGTTACAAATCCTGACCGATGTAAATTTAAATGAGAATTATTGTCATCTAATAATCAAACTTTATAATGACGGCACATTTTAGATGACATGGGTAAACCACCGGTTTGCTCAAGGTTGGGGGACTTTGTGAAATCACGTTTTGCCTATTCAATACTAACGCTTGCCCTGATGCCGCATTTGGTCTTTGCGGTTGCGCCTAACGCTCAAGAGAGTAAACCCGAGCAAGAAAGTGCTTCAACGGCACAAGCCGATATACAAACCAACACACAGGCCGAAGCGCAAGCCAGCACACAAGCTGAGACTAAGGCGCCAGAGCGAATTGTGGTGCGTGGTCGCGCCATGCAAATGTATGTTGATAAAGAGACTGAAATCGGCACTAAAACGGCAATCAATGTGATGGAATTGCCGCAGTCTGTACAAGTGCTGACCGAGCAACTGATTGACGATCAAGCCGCTCGTAATATTACTGACTTATATCGCTCCATTGCCGGTGTGAGTGAATTTAGCTATTCCGGCGTGACTTTTCGTGGCTTTCGCGATGATGCAAACGTGTTTTATGATGGTGTACGTGGCGACCCGTATTCGGGATTTTCGGTGCCACAACTGTTCAACGTACAGCGGGTTGAAGTATTAAAAGGCCCTGCATCGGCACTCTATGGCGGCGGTGAACCCGGCGGAATGATTAACTATGTGACGAAGAAACCGACCTTTGTCGAGCGTAAAGATCTCATCCTAAGCACGGGTAGCTACGACATGATGGGCGGCTCGCTGGATTTCACTGGCGGCTTAACCGAGGATTTAGCCTATCGATTGGGGGGCTACTATCAGCAGGAAGATAGCTTTCGTAACAATGCCGATAGCTTAAATGCCGAAGTGGCAGGTGGTTTACTCTATGAAATCAGTGAAGATACCAAGCTCACCACCACCTTCGATCTGATAAGGCAGGATTTGGGTGGCAATCGACTCCGTGGTGTACCCGTGGATGATGCGGGTAATTTCCTTGTTGATCCTTCCTACAATGCCAACGAGAAAAGCGATTTCCAGAAAATGGATGCCTTGGTGCTGCAAGCGATTCTCGATCATCAATTTAGTGATGATTTTTCGGTAAAAACTCAAATTCGTTACCTGAATAATGAATCCGATCAGCAATATCACGAATCCCGTGGTTGGGTCGATGTGAATGGTGATGGCAAGGCAAACAGCGCAGATGGTACGATCAAACGTGAATATCGTGTCCAATCCCGTGCCAATGACGAAATCAGTTTAACCAATGATTTTGTCTATCGTTTTAATGCCTTAGGTTTTGAGCATGAGTTCCTGTTTGGTGGTGATTATCACTACGTCGAAACCGAATACCATTACAAGTTGGCGACCAGTAAGGAAGGCGTGGGTAATCTGAATATCTTTGAGCTGAATTACGGCGAAACAAACCCAAGTGCTTATCAGTTGAAAGACATGGATACCGACGGTACCCGTGCCAACCGTTTTGGCCTCTATTTGCAAGAGCATCTGCATTTCAACGAGCAGTGGTCTTTAATTGCGGGTCTACGCTTCAGCCAGTTTGATGATTACGATAAAAAGACCGGGTTTTCCTTTAGCGATAATGCCATTACCCCAAGGGCTGGATTGAATTATCGTCCAATCGATGCGATGTCTTTCTACTTGAACTACTCAGAGAGTTTCAATCCGGCAGCATTGTCTGATCAAGAGAGCATCAAAAGCGACGGCGCACTCGATCCCGAAACTGGTAATCAAATAGAACTTGGGATGAAAAACGAGTGGCTCGATGGCCAGTTTATGACCACACTCGCACTCTATCGCATTGAAAAACAAAATGTGGCCCAGGCTAACCCTTTAGATACTGGAGATGACGATGGTATTCCGAATTTAGTTAATTTTGGCGAAGTACGTAGCCAAGGGGTGGAATGGACGCTGGTGGGCGATCTCACAGATAACCTTACCGTAACGGCTAACTATGCCTATAACGATACCGAAGTGATCAAGGGCGTGACCAACGACAGCCTAACCAACACCTTTGGCGACGGCAAACACTTTGCCAATGCGCCGCGCCATCAAGCAGGGCTATGGACGCGCTACGATATTCAAGCGATTGATTCGGCCATTGCTTTTGGGATGGACTATGTGGGCGAGCAATTTAGCCTCAATGGTCAAACGGTGAAACCCCATACAGTGTTTGATATGAGCTGGACGACCCAGTGGGACCAAACCCAAGTGCGCGTAAATCTGAAGAATATCTTCGATAAGGAATATGCTGTCAGCGGGTTTAGTGAACGCAATGGTCATTTCCCTGGCGAGCCGCGCAATGTCACGCTTGAACTGAGCCATAAGTTCTAACGTTAAGAAACCAAGTGCAATCTAAGCCAGCGTGACGATTCGCGGGCTTAGATTGCATATGCAACGCATTGTATCTACAAGCAACTTTACCTATAGCTTTTAACTATGTATGCGAGTATTGCATCGTTGCTAAAGTGCTTTAATTCACGCAAAACGCTTCTTATATTTATTTAGCGATTACAACAATAGATTCTATCCGTTTTTTACTATGGCTTTCTTTGTTTAGACTGGGCTTATCTATTCTCCATTGCGATAAGGTCAGTTATGCCGCCGATTAACCATTTATCCTCAGCTTCTCAATCTGTTACCGCGCCTAAAGTGGCGTTAATTGCAGAGGGTGGTGGTCAGCGCGGTATTTTTACCGCAGGCGTACTCGATGCTTGGCTTGATGCGGAGTTCGACCCTTTCGATTTATTGATTGGTACCTCCGCTGGCTCGCAAAACTTGACGAGTTTCTTAGCTAGGCAAAAGGGATACGCTAAAAAACTCATCCGTGGCTTAACGCGTCATAAACGCTTCTATCAATTAGGACGAGGTCTGATTGGCGCCAATGTGATCGATCTCGACTGGTATTTCGAGCAGACTCAGCGTGGCAGTTTTAAGCTGGATTTAGCGGCGGCGAGTCAATCCCTTAATGGGCGAGAACTCCTTATAACCACCACACGAGTCTCTGATCGCCAAGGGTATTTCTTGAGTCCAACCAGTCATGAGCACTGGCGTGAACTACTCAAAGCCTCTAGCGCCTTGCCTTTTTTATATAAACAGGGGGTCAAGTTAACGCCTTGGTTAGGGATTGGATCTGCTAATCATAGCGATGCGGCACTCGAACCCGAGCAAGACTATTACCTCGATGGTGGCTTAGCGGCGCCGCTGCCCGTGCGTGAGGCGTATAAACGGGGGGCCCGCAAAATTGTGGTAGTGAGAACAGTCAATGAGGACTTTCAAGCCCAATCGGCTTGGGTACATAAGCTTAAATCGTGGATCTGTGTTTCTGGTTTTTGTCCTAAGACCATTGATTACTTAGTGCAGCATGAAGAGGCCTATCAGGCCGAGCTAGACTTTATTGCCAATCCTCCCGATGATGTTGAAATTGTGCAGATTTTTGCGAAGGCGCCCTTACAGAGCAAGCTGTTAGGCAGTACAGATGTGGATTTACGGATTGATTACCAGCAAGGGATAAAGGCGGGGAAGGCGTTTCTTGCTGGGTTCTCTTGGCAAATCTCTAAGGCTAAAGATATGACGCCAGTTTTACCATTGGCAATTTCGGCCTAGATCATTGGTTCGCTTCTTCTTGAATCACTCAAGGTATTATTGCTCGGCCGTATTTTAGCTTGCTTGGCAAAGCTAAATGAATGGGGCAAAGCGTTAAAGGTAATAAAGCCACCCGAGGGCTGTCTCTTGATCACAAGTCTTCGTGATTGAGAGACATGGCCAATTCGTAACCCTCAAGGATGGTTTGTAACCTAAACCATCCTTCCCACAATACCTCT
>NZ_JABAIP010000018.1:0-86535 GCF_012843185.1 Shewanella sp. DNRA4 | reverse complement strand
CGCCGATGGTAGTGTGGGGTCTCCCCATGTGAGAGTAGGTCATCGCCAAGCGCCTAATTAAACAATGAAGCCAGCTGAACAAGCTGGCTTTTTTGTTTTAGGCATTTGTAATTTCATTCTCTCTATTACTACTTCCTATTCATCACTTCCTTTTATTCGCTTCTGCGATGACGATAGTTATTACCTACATATCGATTTGACCGACAGAGTAATAGTTCCAAAGGCTTTCTTCGAGCTAATAAAAAGGGCAGCGTTTGGCTGCCCTTTATGCTTAGCATTGGTTTTTAAACCCGATTATTTAGCTTCTTTTAGCCACTGTGCTGCACGTTTGGCGAAGTAGGTAAGAATGCCATCGGCACCAGCACGTTTGAAGCATAGTAGCGATTCCATGACGATAGCCTTTTCAGCTAACCAGCCATTTTGGATCGCGGCCATGTGCATGGCATATTCACCACTCACTTGGTAAGCAAAAGTAGGAACAGCTAACTCAGTTTTAACACGATGAACGATGTCGAGATATGGCATACCTGGTTTTACCATCACCATATCCGCACCTTCTTGGATATCGAGCGCCACTTCGTGTAGTGCTTCATCACTGTTAGCTGGGTCCATTTGATAGCTATGCTTATTACCACCTTTTAGGTTACCTGCTGAGCCAACTGCATCACGGAATGGGCCATAGTAGCTCGAAGAGTATTTGGCTGAATAGGCCATGATCTGGGTATTAACATGGCCAGCTGCTTCCAGTGCTTGACGGATCGCGCCGATGCGGCCATCCATCATATCCGATGGCGCAACAATATCAGCGCCCGCTTCGGCATGGGACAAGGCTTGTTTAACTAAAATTTCTGTAGTGATGTCATTCAGGATATAGCCTGTTTCATCAATAATGCCGTCTTGACCATGGGTCGTGAAAGGATCGAGAGCCACGTCCGTCATAATGCCAAGTTGTGGGAAGGCTTTTTTGAGTTCACGTACAGCACGCTGCACTAGTGCGTCAGCATTGTAAGCTTCTTCTGCCATAAGAGACTTTTTCTCTGCTGGCGTGACAGGAAAGAGGGCAATTAAGGGGATGCCTAATTCAACAAGTTCTTCTGCTTCTTTGAGCAGTAAGTCGATTGAATAACGCTCCACACCTGGCATTGAAGCGACTTTTTCGCTGCGATTACTGCCTTCGAGCACAAACATAGGATAGATTAGGTCATTCACTGTTAGGTGATTCTCTGCCATCAGGCGACGGCTAAAATCATGTTTGCGCATGCGGCGCATTCTGCGCTGTGGGAAGGCACTGGTAATGATATTCACATTAGACTCCTAATTAGGTTCTGTTTGCGCTGGCGCATACAATTTCACTTGATTGCGTCCGCTATTTTTTGCTTGATAGAGGGCTTTATCTGCCTGCTCTAATAATTCAGTACTGTGTTGTTCATTCAAGATTACGTCGGCACTCACGCCGATACTGACGGTGAGTGGTATGGGTTTTCCTTCCCATTCAAGGCCGATACTAGTCACTGCATCTCTTATATTTTCAGCGACTTGAAGCGCACCATCCGCGTTGGTATTGGGGAGAATAATAGCAAACTCTTCTCCACCAAAACGTGATACTAGATCGGTTGGTCGTTTTAAATGCTGCTGCAATGTCTTCGTGATAAGTTTTAGGGCCTGATCACCCGCTAAATGGCCAAATTGATCATTGATAGATTTAAATCGATCGATATCGATCATTAATAGTGCTATTGGCGTTTCTTGACGACGACTTATACGGCTTTCTGCTAATAGGCGTTTATCGAAGGCACTGCGGTTTTTAGCCCCCGTTAAGCTGTCTATAGTGCTTTGTTCTGTGAGCTTTTGATTAACTTCATGCAATTCGCGCAGGGTAATTTCAAGTTCCAAAGTGCGCTCTTGTACCATTTGTTCTAGTCTTTCGTTAGTTTCTGCTTCTACTTTTAATGCATCTTCACGTGCGCTACGAATTTTTTGTGCTTGTTTTAGTGCTTCTTGTTGAATGCGTTGTTTGGCTTTACGTTCGTCGTTATAGCGGATAGCAAGCACGAGTGACATAAAGATGATTTCAAAGGTTAACCCCAGCATTACAGGTGTCTGAGGTTTGATATTCAGCTCGATAACGCCTAAATACAGTAAGCTACTCAGGCACGCCCCCGTCAGCATACTCACCCAGCCAACAGTATAAAGTTTGGCTAATTTTTGCCCTCTAGCGGCTTGAATAATTGCGAGTATCATCATAATGATACTGAGCACGACAACCGAGATAATCTCAATGTAAAGTACAGTGCCATAACGCAAAAAGGGGACTAATAAACAGATTAAAAGGATATAAACGGCACTATAACGGCACATCAAAAGCATGCGGCGATTATAGTATTTTAATTGTAAAATTTTTTCGGTAAACATTAAGGCGAAAGCCATAACCAAAGGGAGTAGCACAGGAACCATCAGTTGCTGCAATGTTGGCCAATTAGGCCAGAGGAAGCGGAATGCGAAACCATTAATCGTGGCAACTAAGAGAGTCATGCTAAGGACGTAGCCGGAGTAATAGCTATAACTGAATGAACCAGAAGCTAACGCGATAAATAGACTAAAGATACCGATGGCGGCGAGTACCCCAAGCTGAAATCCATGTTCGACAGCTGTTGATTCCGCTATTTGTGCCAAATCGTTGGCCGACCACAAATTTAAAGGAACGGCCGCATTGCCTTCGGTTTCAATATGTATATAAAAGGTATGTTGTTCATTGGTGTTAATTTTAAAAGGGTATAGAAAAATATTACTCAGCAGTGGACGCTGTTTATAGGGAAGAGTATCTCCCATATACGTTGTGTTGACGAGTTGGTTATCTACAAGATGGTAAATAGTTACTTTATCTAATAAGGGATTATCTAAGGCAAGAATGCGTGAAAGGCTTTCGTTGTTACTACTAAGATTAACTGACAGCCAAAAATTATGCAGGCTAAGACGTTGAATATCGTTACTGGTAAACTTATGCCATTGTGCCTTGGGAAGTGCTTCAATGTCCGCTAACTGACTTTCAGAATGAGGATGAGTCACCATTAGCCAAGGTGTTAGACTGAGCGGCGTCGGAGTGTGTTCATTGATGTTGATTATGCTTGCGAAGCTGCCAGATGATATGAGCATGCTGATAAGCAAAACCAATAAACAACTTAATTTAGCCATTCTGTTGACTCAAATTAAAAAACGCTAGGCTATTTTGATAGCATTGTTTTGCAAATTCAGCCGGATCTTCTCCGCGTAGATTGGCAATATACCGAGCAATATAAGGCAAATATTCGGGTTTATTTTTACTGGATTTAGGCTTAGGACGCATGCTACGCGGCAGCAGATAAGGACTATCTGTTTCGATCAATAAGCGATCTTTTGGAATAAATGGCACTAGCGCTGCTAATTCTTGGCCGCGTCTTTCATCACAAACCCAACCTGTAATTCCTAGGTGTAAATCGAGATCGATATAAGCTTCCATTTGCGCTTGGCTGCCTGTAAAGCAGTGTAACAATGTGCCGCGAAGATGTGGGCGGTACTCACTAACGATGCTTAAAAAATCACAATGGGCATCTCGCTCATGCATCAGAACGGGTTTTTGAAGGTCAATCGCCAGTTCTAATTGGGCGATAAATGCTTTGCGCTGGGCCGGACGGGGAGAAAAGTCCCTATTATAGTCTAGCCCGCATTCACCAACGGCAACGACCTGCGATGCTTGGCATAAATCTATGAGAGTTTGTTTGGAATTCGTTTGCCATTCGCTAGCATGATGCGGGTGTACACCTGCAGTGCAATAAAGCTGTTTGGGATACTGTTGGCATAATTGAATGGCTGCCGCGCTTTCGCTTAAATCACTGCCAATAACAATTAACGGCGAAACCCCTTGGTCCGCCGCTGCTTGTATGATTTGCGCTATGTCTGGTTCGAGTGCGCTGCCAAGCAAGTTGACAGCGATATCTATATAAGATGACATTATTTTAGGCGTTTTACCCTCACCTTAGCATTACGACTTTCTGTGCCCATTAAGAAAGAGCCAAGCGCTGCTTTTTCGATAAATACTTTTTCACCGACTTTGAGATTGAATTTACGGTTTTCGGTTTGTTTCCAAACTTGGCCATTGGTAAAGGTAATTTTTAAAGCACCGTAGGCATCTTCTGCTATTGACTCCACATCGAGATAAATTTTGTCAGTCGTATTCTCTTGGACGCGTTTAACTTCCATACCGAAATTATCTTCGACATTGGTCACGGCGGCAACAACAGGAGCTGCAGTCGCCACAGCTGCAGGGGCCGCTGCGGGAGTGACAACGGGGGCGACAGCTATCGGTGCCGTGGTGTTATTGGTCACTGTGGTGACTTGAATGCTTGCTGCGAGGTTGTCATAGCATACCAAGCGCTCGAGCTTGTCTGTTATCCCTGCACATTGAGTTAATTGCTGCTCAATACCTGCATTAGCCTGTGCAGATACCAGTAACACTGCACCAGTCAGTAGAGTTAAACGCATCCCAGTTTCCTTATTATTATTTTCCTCTAATGCCGATTGAGGCATTAGTCATTCGTTGGTTGTTTTTCATCGGTCTCGTCATCAGGTTTACTGTAAAAACGAGCCGCAAATAATCCGCCTTCGAACAATAACAGCATTGGCACTGCAAGCATAGTTTGGGAAATAACATCAGGTGGTGTGAGCAGCATACCCACCACGAATGCGCCGACAATAATATAGGGGCGTTTTTGCTTGAGATCTTCAGGTGTTGTCACACCGGCCCAGCAGAGTAAAACAACGGCAATCGGGATCTCAAAGGATAAGCCGAATGCAAAAAATAATTTCAGTACAAAATCAAGATAGCTGCTGATATCGGTTGCAACTTGTACTCCCTCTGGAGCCGTGTTGGCAAAAAAGCCAAATACAACTGGGAATACAACGTAATAAGCGAAGGCTATACCTAAATAAAATAGCACTGTGCTGCTAAAAAGTAGCGGCATAACTAAGCGTTTTTCATGCTTATACAAACCCGGTGCTACGAAGGACCAAATTTGAAAGAGCACATAGGGTACGGCCACAAAAAATGACAGAACTAATGTCAGTTTAAAAGGGGCGAAGAAAGGTGCGGCCACATCGGTCGCAATCATACTGCCACCTAAGGGCAAAGACTGCATTAAAGGGATTGCCATGTAATGGTAAATATCATTTGCCCAATACACACTACAAATAAATACAATCAATACACTGGCAATGGATTTAAGCAGCTTGGACCTAAGTTCAAGCAAATGGCTGATAAGTGGCTGCTGTTGCGACATGAATTATCCGTTAGCTTTCGGGTTAGAACGGGTATCCTCGCCCTGAATGGACTCACTATGTGGGGCGGAGGAAGCCGAAGTTGGACTCGCCTCGGTAGAAACCGTTTGGCTTGCAGGATTGTGGATCTGGTTTTCCTGTGCACTGGGAATATCTTGCACTTGGTAAGGACGATTCACTGACTGCGCGGCTTGCTTCAATTGATCGATTGACTCTTGCAGCTCGGGAGAGAGGTTAGATAAACCTTTGCTCTCCGCTTTTTTGAGGTCGGCGTGCAACTGCTCGATCTTTAGCTCTTGCTCAAGTTCTTCTTTGACTGAGTTGGCCATGCGTTTCATCGCGCGGATCCAACTGGTTACTGAACGTACTGCAACCGGTAGACGTTCGGGGCCAAGAACGACCAGCCCCAGAACACCGATCAGCAGCAGCTCCATAAAGCCGATACCGTCAAACATAAAGAGTTACGCCTGTTCTTTGTGAGACTCAGGTTTCTTTTCAGTCGCCTGTTGAGTTGGTTGTGCGGTTTGTGCAGTTTGCACTGGTTTTGCCGCTTCAGTGTCTTCTAGCGCCTTTTTATCTTCTTCTGAAGACATGGCGTTTTTGAAGCCCTTAACAGCACCACCTAAGTCACCACCCAAAGAGCGTAATTTCTTAGTTCCAAACAATAAGACAACGATTAACGCGATGATAAGAAGTTGCCAAATACTAATGCCACCCATGAAGGTATCCTCTTAATTGATATCGGTTCTATTATGAACCTCTGATTAATTAGTGCTAGCTAAAATTTACGATTCTTTGGCCTAGATCGCCATCCGATAATCCACAGTACCGTACCTGAAATCAGGCACACGTAAGGGCTCAACAGTGTAGCGTCTTGGTTGAACAATAACGTGCCACAGATCAATAAAATTGCAGAAGTGATGAGTAAGTAATTACTCTTATGTGCTTGCTGCTGGTATTTCAAATACTTATCTAGCATTTGTTGCTGAGAACTCAGCAATTTCCTGCCTAATTTAAGGTTGTCATAAATTAGTTCAGGGAATTCCGGAAGTTTATCAGACCAATATGGCAGTTTTGTGGATACCTTTTTAAACATGGCTTTAGGTCCCACTTGCTCGGCCATCCACTGCTCTAAAAAGGGTTTAGCGGTCTGCCAGAGATCCAGCTGCGGATAGAGCTGACGGCCTAAACCTTCAATGTACAGCAAAGTCTTTTCGAGCAGCACGAGCTGAGGCTGCACGACGATATCAAAATGCCGTGCGGTACGGAACAGCTCTAACAACACATGCCCAAAGGAGATTTCATCTAAGGGCTTGTTAAACATGGGTTCACACACGACCTTGATGGCTTGTTCAAAAGCTTGCAGATCGGTTTTTTCCGACACCCAGCCCGACTCAATATACAGCTGTGCGATGCGGTGATAATCACGATTGAAAAATGCGAGGAAGTTTTCCGCGAGATAGCGCTTATCGACCTCACTGAGCGTGCCCATAATGCCGCAATCAAGGCCGATGTAGTAAGGATTTTCGGGATGTTCGCGGGAGATAAAAATATTTCCCGGATGCATATCCGCGTGGAAAAAGTTATCGCGGAACACTTGGGTGAAAAATAGCTCTACGCCCCGTTCGGCTAGCAGTTTAAAGTTTGTGCCTTGTGCCTTAAGTGCAGCGATATCCGATACTGGAATACCGTAAATCCGTTCCATCACCATCAAGCGTGGATAACAAAACTCTTCATATACATAAGGAATATAGAGCGCGTCTGAGTCGAGGAAGTTATTACGTAGCTTAATGGCATTGAGGGCCTCAAGCTTAAGGTTGAGCTCCCCTAAAATGGTGACGCGGTAATCTTCAATCACCTCGGCTGGGCGTAGTCGGTTACCTTCGCCAAGAAGATAATCGATGACCTTCGCCGTTTGCGACATCAGCAGGAGATCGGCCTGGATTTTAGTTTCTACATTCGGGCGCAGCACTTTTAATACCACGGCCTTGCCATTGGATTTAAGCGTGGCGGTATGCACTTGGGAAATCGAGGCCGAGGCTAATGGCGTTTCATTAAAGTCATCAAAGAAGGTCTCGATTGGTGCTTTAAGCTCAGCTTCTATCGCGAGTCGGGCGAGTGCGCCATCGAAGGGAGGGACTTTATCCTGCAACATGGCAAGCTCTGTCGCCCATTCATCACTCAGTAAGTCACGGCGGGTGGAGAGCATTTGTCCTAGCTTGATATACACAGGGCCAAGCTCTTGCATTGCTAGCTTTAAGCGCTCGCCACCGGATTTACCTTTGTGTTTATTACGGATCCAAAACAGACTATTGCGGGCGAGTTTAAAGTACCAAGGGGTCATCTTTGGCGGTAAAACATCATCTAACCCATATTGCAATAGGGTCTTAATCACATGATAACCGCGGCGGATACTGGCAAGGGTCATGGCTTAATTGAGTCTCTTAATTGGGCAATCCGTTGTTCGAGCGCGCGAGTGTCGTTAACTAAGTCATCTATTTGATCGCACAAATGAATAAGTTCAATCCGATGGGGCGCAAGCCGATACTCTTCGATAGCGAGTTGCCCTAAATGGGAGCGGGTTTTACGCAATACTTCAAGTGCCAAACCTTTTGCCTGATGGCTTGTACTGATGAGCTTGTGAGTGGGGCCGTCACCCAAATAACGCGAAATGGGTTCGGCAAAATCAAACTCTATGCTACGTAGATATTGGCTAAAGCTTTGTAATAAGTTCAGATCGCCTTCGAGCTTGAGCTTATCTTGCTTGATAAGTTCAGTCAGGTTGGCACCTTCTGATACGCGATAAAGTGTCGTTGCATCAGCGTGCAGACTGACATCAACATCGCCTTCATAGCGACTCATTACTTGGATTTCTTTGGCAAAGACCAAGTAAATTGGCCAGTTGAGTTGCGTTAATTGAATACGAAATACTTTGCCATGTAGCTGGCGCTGGCGCGCATAGGCGTCACCCGCTTGGGTCTGAAGTTGTTTCAGACCCATCTCAATCGCGGCGCAGGCAAGTAACACCACTTCTTGCGGCATCATTAGAATTTATAACCACGGTGCAGGGCGACAATGCCATCGGTCATATTGGTGTAATCGACCTGTTCAAAGCCCGCATTCACCATCATTTGCTTAAGAGTGTCTTGATCTGGATGCATCCGAATGGATTCGGCCAAGTACTCATAGCTGCCAGCGTCTTTAGTAATGAGTTCACCCATCTTTGGTAAGACTTTGAAGCTATATAAATCATACACTTTACGCATGATTTCATGCTGGGGCTTAGAAAACTCTAATACCAATAACTTACCACCTGGCTTAAGTACGCGGTTCATAGAACGAAGCGCTGCGTCTTTGTCTGTTACGTTACGCAGACCGAAGGCGATAGTGATGATATCGAAGTGATTATCGGGGAAGGGCAGTGCTTCGGCATTGGCTTGCACGTAGCTGACATTGTTAACAATGCCTTTGTCACGTAGCTTAGTGCGGCCCACTTTTAGCATAGAATCGTTGATATCAGCTAAAACCACTTCGCCTTTATCGCCCACTAAGTGAGAGAATTTAGCGGTTAAATCGCCCGTACCACCGGCAAGGTCAAGCACCTTCATACCCGGACGAGCGCCAGATACTTCAATGGTGTAGCGTTTCCAAAAACGGTGAATACCGAAGGACATAACGTCATTCATGATATCGTACTTGGCGGCAACCGAATGGAACACGCCAGCAACGAGATCGGCCTTTTTATCCGCCTCTACGGTTTTATAACCAAAGTGGGTATTTTTAGATTCACCCTCAGACATCAATGTATTCCTATTGTTTTGCAAAGTATTAGTGGCGAGTGTAAGCCATCGCCTGCATTTGCTGAATCTTTGATCTATCACTCTGTGATCGAGCTAGTAAACTCTCCTCAAGGCGTTAGCTTAAAGAGTTTGGCTTTTGCCAGTGTTTAGTGTGCCGACCCGATAAAATGGACTGGCATTAGACCACAATATCAGGATTTGGTGAATAGCTTCGCGCCCGTAAGGACACAAGCAAACGAGGCTATCGGGCTAAAAATTGGCATCTTGCTTGTACATAGGCATAAATTAACTCGCTGATACTTTGACCCACGTCCCTAAAGCCCGCCTCTATGCCGGCCTCATGACAGCTTGGGGCGGCTTCGGCTAAATGTAAATAAGCACAGGGACATCGGCTGGCGATATAGCTAATGTAGTGGGCGGCATCGAGTAGGGGAATTCCCGCAGCTGTGGAGGCACTGCTCGGCATTTTGGCGATGGCATCGACATCCAACTCTAACGCTACTGGGAGCGAGGTTTGGTTAAGTTTGTTAGCAATATCCTGTAGCGCCTGCGTCAGGCTAATCTCTCGGCGAATCCAAATTTGTTGCAGACTATGCCAAGTGCCACCAAACTCGGTGAGTTGTTGTAAATTGGCCTCGCTGTTTTTGAGCTCGTGCAAACCGAGCACATGGTAATACCCCAGCGCACCGCGATTGGCGGCGTAACTAAAGCCATTACCGCTGTGACGCCCTTCGAGCAGGCGAAAATCACTGTGCGGATCTAAATTCACTGCGGCAACTTGGCGTTGATAATGGGCCGAGGTCGCCATTAACAGGCCATAGGCATTGTTGTGGCCGCCACCAATCACTATGGGTTCAAGCCCTGCCGCTTGTATGGCGCTGACTAGTTTAATCACCCGCTCATCGAGCCGCTCAACTGCTTGGCGTAGATGGGTTAGGCTCGCGCCTTCGCCATCCTGTGCTTGTAATTGCAGATCCGCCGTATGAACTTGCCCTAAAATCAGGCATTCGGCGCCCGAAAGAAAGCGATTCGACTGTAAATTCAACCACTGGCGCATGCTGGTGGTAAAGGCGTCGGTGGCACCGCCTCTGCCTAGGTTAGCCCGTGGGCCGATATCTTCACCCACTCCGACAATGGCAAATTGTGCACCATGGGCTTTAGCGGTGGTGAGTATCGTTTCTAATGGATGTTCATGGTTAGCCAAGTGTACGCATTGGCCTATTTTGGTCTCACCGGCTCGCGGGCTAACGAGACTGGCGATATCGGCTTGGGTAAATGGGATAAATTCAGACATAGATTAGTATTCTTATCGGGTAGGGACAGGGATATTGTGGCGTACCCAAGGACGAATATTCAATGGTACTTAATGGTATCTGCCAATAAAAAAGCCAGCTTAGCTGGCTTTCTTTCGATGTTATTTAGCGTTACTCGATATCGAGTGGTTCTGGCGATAGAATGACGCCAGTGTTATCGGCATAGATATGATCGCCAGGGAGGAAGGTCACGCCGCCAAAGTTGACCGGGATATCGACTTCACCCACTGAATTGCCATCGGCGCCCACAGGAATTGAAGCAAGGGCTTGAATGCCGATGTCTAATTCTTCCAGCGCATCCACATCGCGTACTGAACCGTAAACGATAATGCCTTCCCAGTTGTTGTTGACTGCGATTTCTGCGATAGATGCATCGATCAGGGCGCGGCGTAATGAACCACCACCGTCAACCAGCAAGACTTTACCTTGGCCATCTTCTTGTAAGACCTCGGTGATTAGGCCGTTGTCTTCAAAGCACTTAATGGTGCTGATAGAACCGCCAAAAGAGCTACAACCACCGTAGTTACTGAACATGGGCTCGACTACATCTACGACATCTAAGTACATGTCACATAGTTCTGAGGTGTTGTATTCCATATTTACACTCCTATTGATCCGCGTTGCGTACAGTTTAGCGAGTTTACGCCAGTATAAAAGGGATTCCTGAAAAGAAAAGTGTTATCAATCACGGTATTGTTGCACTTGGACGTTAACACTTATGTTGTAAACTTTCGTCACTTAACAGGTGTTTATCCTCAAAACTTGATATCGGTCATTAAATAACGGTTTTTTATTACAACTCTGTTGCGCGTTTTGGTATTATATCCCAAGTTTAAATTAACTTACTTAACTTAATTTGCTTTAGGGGCAAGGACCCCCCGTTACGCTTATGGACGGTAGAGGGCCTTCGAGAGGTGCCTATGGAAGCTGTAAACACGATTGAAATTATTGGTTATTTTGCCTCAGTAATGGTGGCAATTTCACTTATGATGAAGAATATCATCTGGTTAAGATGGTTAAACTTTGTCGGTTGTACCTTGTTTGTTATCTATGGCGTATTTATTTCAGCCTGGCCTGTTGCGGGGATGAACGCCTTTGTTGCCTGTATCAATATTTACCATTTGACGAAAATTTACCGCGCTAAAGCGCTGGAACAAGCTGTCGCTTGAAGGTTTTCTGACAGTGCTGCCCGTTCATAGCAACTGGGCAGCACTGTATTCTCCCCGTACGTTTTCCCTCTTGCTCCAATTGATAGCTTCATTCCTCACCATTTTCGCCACAGGTGTCATAAAACTTTAGGCCTGATGTCACTTTACCGTCATCGGCAGTTCTTAGTCTCACCTTAACACTGAGCACTTAAGCCATCTCTGTTTAAGTTTTCGTAGGTTTAGCGTGGGGTTCTATCGTGAAATAGTCGTCTGACAGGGCGTTAACACATGCAGACGCTAACAGGTGTCGAGAGAATGCACTCATTAACATCGTCATGATACTCGCTGGCATGCCAGCAAGGAGCCTGTTTTATGTTGAGTTACATTACAGACTTAGATAAGCGCATGTTTTACCACATTGTGGATTTGAGCCAGCGTCATGGCTTTTATGATTGGGCGAAGCGGATATCGGCAACTGGAGATGGGCATGTGTATCTGTATCTCTCTGTTGGGTTGATGCTGACGCACTCCCAAGGGCAGAACCTGTTCAATCTGCTGTTGGCGAGTTTTTTGATTGAATTGCCGTTGTACATATTACTCAAAAATAGCATTCGCCGTACTCGACCCTGTCATGCCTTGGTTGGGTTTGAAAGCGGCTTTGAACCCTCAGATCGTTTTAGCCTACCTTCGGGACACACGTCGGCCGCCTTTGTGATGGCCACAAGTGTGGCGCAGGTGTATCCCGTGGCTGCGCCTTTTGCTTACGTATGGGCGCTCTGTATTGGTGGCTCGCGTATTGCGCTTGGAGTGCATTACCCCTCAGATATTGTCGCCGGTGTTCTGTTAGGTACGGGGGCTGTTTTGCTTGTGCATCCCGTGATTTAACACAATCAGGCACTCATTCGTTGGATACCTCCTTGATTCACCACTCTTTCATTCACAGTTAAAGGATAAGCAATGCGAATACTCTACGGAGTGCAAGGCACAGGGAATGGTCATTTAAGTCGTGCTCGAGTGATGGCAAAGGCCTTAGTTGAGCACAATATTCAAGTCGACTTTTTGTTTTCGGGACGCAAGCCTGAAGATTTTTTCGATATGGAGTGTTTTGGGGAGTATCGCGTCCAAGCAGGGATGACTTTTGCTACGCACTCAGGGCGAGTCAATATCACGCAAACGGTGAAGCAGAATTGTTCCCTATCGTTGCTTAAGGATATTCAAGCGCTGGATCTGAGTTGCTATGATCTCGTTCTAAATGATTTTGAACCCATATCCGCATGGGCGGCGAGGCGCCAGGGAGTCCCCTCGATTGGGATAAGTCATCAAGCTGCCTTGACTCATCCTGTGCCTAAATTGGGAAGCACTTGGTTGAATGAGTTACTACTCAACTACTTTGCACCGGTGGATGTGGCTTTAGGATGCCATTGGCATCATTTTGGTTTTCCGATCTTGCCTCCCTTTGTCGAAGTGGATGTCAGCCCTATTGAACATACCCATCAAATATTGGTGTATTTACCCTTCGAAGAGGCGGATGTGATTGCCGACTTTTTTAAGCCTTTTACGGATTATCAGTTTTTGGTGTATCACGCCAAGCAGCCTACCAAACGCATTGCCGATCATATTCAATGGCATGGGTTTAACCGTGATGGATTTAAACAGCATTTAGCGAGCTGCGGTGGTGTCATCGGCAATGCGGGATTTGAGCTGGCGAGTGAGGCGCTGACCTTAGGTAAAAAGTTGTTGGTCAAACCGCTGATTGGTCAATTCGAGCAGCTATCGAATGTGGCAGCGCTACAATTATTGGGGGCGGGTGACTGTATGATGAGCTTAGATATCAGCGCGGTTAAGCGTTGGCTTAAGGCCGCATCGCCAAATCCCATTGCCTATCCGCAAGTCGGTGATGCTTTAGTTAAATGGATAGGGAGTGGACAGTGGCAGAATACTACACCATTGTGCGCCGATCTTTGGAGCCAAGTGAAATTGCCAGACACATGGCGCTAAGATTGATGTGAGCACTGTGATAAAAGGCTATTTCCGCTCTAGCTGGGAATCTGGGGTTAGCGTATAATTTGGCCAATTTGCTGTTAGCCCCAGCAGCGTGTCTTTATTGGCCTAGTCTGGCCACAATTTAGTTGTCATAAATGAGCCTTAAGAAGTTTACTCAGTACAAGTTACTGTTTTTAATGTTGTTGTCCCTCGGTATTTTGCTTCCTTTTATTCCCGACCAAGCCTACCACATGCCCGGCCCTGATACTGCCAAGCAAAATCTGCATGTGATTGAATTTAACGATCAAGGTCAGCCCCACAATGATGGACAATGGCAAGCGCTTAAGGCGCGGATTTTACAACCCAATAATGGCACTGCGCCTGAGTTGCTGATTTTTGTCCATGGCTGGCACCACAGTGCCAATCCCAAGGATGAAAACTTTGTCGCTTTCGAGCAGTTTTATCAGCAAATGGCTGCCTCTGATTCTCAACGAAACTTGCTCGGCTTATACATCGGCTGGCGGGGAGATAAGTACGATCCTTTCTGGCTCGATGGTTCGGATGATGCTACTAGTTGGATTGAACCATTGGATTTCCCGACTATTTTGCAGCGTAAAGCCGTAGCAAAACGCATAGGGCAAACGGGTTTATCGCAGTTACTGGATAAATTGGATGGATTGGTCGCTGAGCATCAGTTACTGCGTTATACCGTTATCGGTCATAGTCTTGGTGGCTTAGTCGTGTTGCACGCCAGCAAAGATAGAATTAAGGCGGCTATCGATAATGAGCAAGATAACCCGAATCTATTCTTACTGTTAAACCCCGCCGCGCCAGCGCAGGATTTTAAACCGCTCGATACTTTGATGAGCTTAGATAGGCAAAAACCGAGTATGGTGGTGTTGCAATCTAAGGGCGATTTTGCGGTAAAAGAGGCGTTTAATTACATAAAAGATGGCGAACGGGCACTGGGTAACTCTTGGGCAATAACCCATGATATCGATAAATGTTCAGGCGGTAACTGTGCTACGCCGATGAAAATGCCTTCAGCATTAATGGCTCACGATCAGCTTCCCGGTTGTATGATGACGTTGCCGCATTCGGGCTGGAAAATTCGAGCCCGCTTACAGGCAAGGCGCAGTGTGCAGACCTGTCCCGATGCCAATATGCAGGCGGTTTGGGTGCTCGCTGTGTCCGATGAAATTGTCTCTGGGCATAATGGGATCTTAACGTCGGATCACGCTAAAGCGCTGTCCGAGGTGATGGGTATGATTGATTTATATCGAAATCAATTGCCTAAACATGCGGTTGAAAGCCCTGCGAATGAAGATTTAGCCACCCTTGCGCCAGAGCCTGAAGCCACAAATACAACCAGTGGCCAAACGAGTACTCCAGACGAGCCTGTGGTTATTGTTGAACCTGTTGCTGAAGCTGAAAACCCATCACAGCAACCAGAGCCTCCAGTACCGATTAAGACAGAATCAACCTTGGAATTGCCACAGCGGGAAGGTGTAAAGGAAGAATCGCCACAGGCTAATCCAGCGAATGAGCATCAACCGCTAGGGGAAACGCCACCTCGACCTAAAGTTGAGAATGAGTAACTTATTTCTACAATTGGGTTACCACAATCTCGGCGGTAAAATGAGCACATGGAAGTGCGCACTTTATTGATTTTTCATTTGCCATTTACGCCAACTTAGCAGCAGTAACGAGATTAGCAACAGACTAACGATCGCCCATGTAGGGTATTTATGTTGATGATAAAACGCGAGTATTGGGGCGATTTCATCGCGGATTAACACTGGCCCTAGACCAAAAAGAGTCACCCAAATGCTGGTGGCGAGTAGGTTGCCCATCACAAATTGTTTAAAAGGCATCTTGGCCAGCCCACAGCCTATAAACATAAATTGCTTAAGCCCTTCGACAAAACGGCTGAGCACTAAGGCGGCAATGCCATACTGGCCAATCACATCATGAATTTTGTCTTCTAGTTTGGGTTTTATCCAACCTTTTCGCAGCAATACCTCGCCAAAGCGTCGACCAATAAAATAACCCAATGTGTTGCCACACAGGGCTGCACCGCTGGCTACGATCAAAACTAATGACAGTGACATTTGCCCCGTAGCCGCCAGTAAACTGGCAACAATGAGTAAGGATTGTCCTGGGGCTGGAATGCCAAATCCCTCGACGGCAATAGCGATAAACAGAAGCAGATAACCGTATTGCTGCAACCAAGGGGTCATTTCGGTAATAAGGTGTTGTAAGACTTCTGGCATGATGAAAACAGGGAGCAGGAATGAATCATCCCATCTTACTCGGCACTGCCAAATTTAGGGTAGCTTTATGAGCAAAGTTTCATACTGATTTTATGGAATGCAGCATATCGAAGGCACAAAAAAGCCGAACTCAGTTCGGCTTTTTAGGCATTAAGACTTAATGGTCGCCTAAGCGAAAGCGGCCTGCAGTTGTGGTACAACTTGCTTCTTACGGCTTAATACACCGTCTAACCACACTTTGCCATCAACTGGAGTTTTACCGTAGGCGCGGTTAATCAGATCGGCATCGTCAGAAACCACTAACAGTTCTGAGCCTTCTTTCATAATGTCGGTCAGCAGTAACAGTACGCTGTGGCGGTTACCTTCAACTTTAAGTGCTTTGATATCGGCTTCTAGTTCGGCTTTGATTGCATCAAATACTGACAGATCAATTACTTCTAATTGGCCGATACCCACTAAGTTACCGTTCATGTTGAAGTCTTTAAAGTCGCGCATCACGAGGTCGCGTGCTGGCGTGCCTTCAACTGCCGATTTTACTTTGAACATTTCCATGCCCAGTGCTTTAAAGTCTTCTATGCCTGCGATTTCGGCTAAGGCTTCAACGCAGCGAATGTCAGCTGTGGTGCAAGTCGGTGATTTGAAGATCACAGTGTCGCTTAGGATGGCGCACATCATAATGCCAGCGATATTTTTAGGAATGGCGACTTGGTAAAAGTCGTACATCATCTTAATGACCGTGTTGCTGCAACCTACTGGGCGGATCCAACACTCTAATGGCGTATCAGTGGTCAGATCGCCTAATTTGTGGTGATCCACAATCCCTACGATGGTCGCTTTGGCGATATCGTCCGGTGCTTGAGTCAGTTCAGAGTGGTCAACAATGTAGACCTGCTCGCCAGCATAGCTGGTTTTGTATTCTGGCGCTTCAAAGCCAAAACGCTCCAGAATAAAAGCGGTTTCGGGTGATAACTCACCTAAACGTGCGGCAACGGCTTCTTCACCGATTTGGTTTTTTAGATAAGCTAACGCGATAGCACCACAGATTGAATCAGAATCGGGGATTTTGTGACCGACAACGTACATAGGCATTTCAGGGACTCTCCTTTAAATTTGTGGCAATTTTAACAATATTTCGTCCGATTCGGAAATAGCCAAAGCGCATATCGCTGCGCCTTAAGCGGCTATTTCTGTCAAAACTTAGGCATTGTTGACTCAGATTTTAGATTTTCACTTTTATCACGACTTTACGCACCGCTGTCGGTGTATCACTCGTGCCGGGCATATGCATGTCGCCAGGGAAAAAGAGCGCGAACATCCCTGCCTTTAGTTGAATGTAGGAGGCGTTGGCTTTATTCGACTCGTAATCAAACTCGGCGTAATCGTGCTTTTCGAAATAAGGTTTTGAGGGTGTTTGGTCGGCCAATGGCAGATAACCAAACTCTTCTTCGCCGCTGACCACATACTGCACATCGATGTATTTTTGATGTACTTCAAAGGGTTCGGTCGATTGTGGCTTGGTGTGGTAATCGTTGACGATCACGAAAATATCCTCGCCATCGAGGGGATAATTGCCAACGGGCAGTTGGCTAAAGTCGGTGCTGGCAAGATGTGCTAATGCCGTGGCAATGCGTGGGCTGAGTGATTGATAAATATGGCGATTAGCTAAGGTATCGACAATCATGGGGTACTCGATATGGCGTAAGTAAATGAGTGAATTGTAAAGATTATAATCAGTTCACCGCCGTTAGAACATAAGCGATAGACATAAAAAAACAGGCCATAAATGGCCTGTTTTGATGGTTTTCGGCTTAGTAAGTGTACTTAGCCTCGAGGAAGTAGTAACCCCCATTAAATCCAAACGGCGTGTTGGTTAATGGATAGACGAAAATACCATTGAAGTTATTGTCATCTGGGCGTTTTTCAGGATACACATCAAACAAGTTTTGTACGCCAGCGGTGAAGCTTAAGGCATCGGTTGCGGCGTAGCGTACGGATAAATCCATCACCCATTGGTCGCTGTAATTCACATCACCCGTTGAGTAACCCACAGTGTAATCACCGAAATAGCTGAGGCGAATGTTAGTCTTAAAGTCACCTAATTCATGGGTCAGACCAAAGTTACCTGTGTTATGTGGCGTCGCAGAGGTCATGCGGGTTTGTTCGATATTATCGAAGAGTTTAGGGCCGAGTCCGTCCAAAATTTCAGGGAAATGAATATCTTGGATTTCAGTCTTATTGTAGGCGTAGGCTAAGTTGGCGCGTAAATCGCCCCAGTTGCCGAGATCAAAATCTTGGCTCACTACTAGATCAACGCCGCGAGTACGGGTATCGACGGCGTTAATAAAGAAGCGCGCCGATTCTGCATTAGTATTGGCTAGCGCCGCCGCAACAGCCGGTGAGTCGTTTGGCGTCACTGAGCTTGAGAGGATAATCCTGTCATCGATTGAAATCTGATAGGCATCCAAGGTTAACGCTAAACCCGTATCATTGGTGTAGACCAAGCCTAAGCTGAAGGATTGCGACAGCTCTGGGTCGAGCTCGTTAATGCCAAGGGCCTTAGTGACTGGCGATAAGGTGTTGAAGGTGCCTGATTCGATAGGCACTAACTGGCCAGTAGTCGGATCAGGATTAAACAAGGTCGAGATATTGCTAAAGTACAGCTGTTGAACGCTCGGCGCTCTAAAGCCTGTGTTCACAGTTCCACGTAGGGCTAAATGGTCAGTGAAGTCGTAACGGCCCGCGAGCTTCCAACTGGTGTTGCCGCCAAAGTCAGAATAGTTTTCGTAACGTAGCGCCGCTGCCCAATAAAACTCAGTGGTTAATTGGTTTTCAAGCTCAACATAAACACCAGTATTGTCGCGAGTTTCATCGACTTCTGACTCAGGTGTAAAGCCGGTAAAACCTTGGCTGCCCGCTGCACGGTTATCATAACCGCCATTGATGTAAGAACCCGGTTCGCCTGCGTCAATCTGATAACCGTTTTGGCGCCAAGAGACACCCGTTGCCACTAAGATCTCTGAGTCATTGGCAAAGTTATAGTAGCGCGAGATATCGATGTTCAGGTTTGCTTCGCTGGTGGACAGGGTGCCCGCATCGAATTCCGTCGGGCTATCTGGGCCGAGTGATGCGTTTAGGGTGTTTACAATGTTGTATTCGAACGAGTTTCCGCCATAGCCCGCTGAAGTATCAATATTCCACTCGCCGAGATTGAACTCATAGCCCAGCACGAATGATGAGTCGATGATCTTAGGATTGATCTGCGGTAAAAAGCCGTCGGGATAAAGCTCGGTCAAGTTACGGGCATCGAGCGCGCGGCGATAAAATGCGCCAGATTTGGTTTCACGTTGGCTAATGCCACCAAAGGCATAGAGTTTACTGTCGTTTGAGAAAGGCTGGGCCGCGTTGATAAATAAGCCTAAGTTATCGTATTCGGCGTCGCCCACTTGGTGGCTCTTACGGTTGAAAGTCGCTTCGCGTGGATCAGCAGAACCATCTGGCAGCTTAGGATATTGTTGGCGTGGATCTAAGCCTGCGCGGTTGGTGCTGTCTTTATGGTGGGCTTCGACGCCAATATTCACAAAACCGTCGTTGTTAAAACTCATCCCGTGGTTTACGCCAACGCGCCATTGTTCGCCGTCACCCAGATAGGTTTGGCCCGCTTGGGCCGAGACGCTACCGCCTTGGTCGTTGTCTTTTAAGACTACGTTGATAACACCGGCAATCGCATCTGAGCCGTATTGTGCCGAGGCGCCATCACGCAGGATTTCAATGCGTTTAATGGATGTCATCGGGATTGCGTTCAAATCGACGTTAGATGAGCCCTTGCCGACAGTGCCGCTTAAATGCACCAGCGCCGAACCATGGCGGCGTTTACCGTTTACCAGTACTAGCGTGTGATCAGGCGACAGGCCGCGTAAGCTGGCAGGACGCACCGCATCTGAGCCATCGGTCACCGATGAGAAGGGGAAACTGTAACTTGGCGCGGCAAATTGCAGCGCCTTAGCAGTTTCGGTCATACCTGTGGATTCGAGTTGCTCCGCGGTAATGATATCTACGGGGGCAACGCTGTCGGTTGCGGTGCGCAGAGCGATCCGCGAGCCGACGACTTCAATTTTCTCAACGTTGCTGGCCTGTTCTTCTGCGTGTACGACAGGAAAAACCAAAGTTGAAGATACTGCTAATGCGATAACGGCTGGACGCATAAAACCTCTCAATGTGGATTAACCTTAAGCTGGAACGAAAACATTGAACCAACGAAAGTAACAATTCGATAGGGCGAAGGTTATCACTGTAACAATTGTTACATCTAGACAGAAAAGAACTAACTCAGAGCTTACTGTTCTAGATAATCATTTAAAGCTAGTCGAATATGTCGCCACAGCTCATATGATTGGCTAAGTGAATAAAATCATCTAGATCCATTAGGTTTGCTGAAGGTTTATCGCGCTTGGCGGCTGTGTTTTAATGGCGGAAAGCCTCAGGTTTGAGGCACTTTAAGGAGTTAAGTTTTGCCCGCATTACGCTTTCTTGCAGGTCCTACGGCCTTTAACATTATCAGGGAGCAAGGTCTGCATCCCGATGCTTTTACACAACTATTGGCGGCATCCGGTGGACCCAAATGGTTAGGGATTGCGGGGCTTGATAAGTATCTTTTTGCTGAATTTTTTAAAGATAGGCAAACGCCGCTATACACCTTAGGGGCATCCTCTGGCGCCTGGCGTTTAGCCTGTTTAGCACAGCAGGATCCACTACAAGCCTACGCACGTTTAGAGGATTACTACATTGGCCAACGGTATGAAACGATACCGACACCGCATGAGGTGAGCGAGCAGGTAAAGGGCATAGTCCAAGGAATTCTTGGCGAGACGGGTGGTCGCGAGATAGTCAATCATCCCTTTATTCATAGTCACTTAATTGCCTGCCGCGCTAAACACATCAATCGTCTTAGCCATAGATTGCCATTAGCGGCTGGGCTAGCGATGGCGGCTGCGACCAACATCATTAGCCGCAAAACCTTGGGCTGGCATTTCGAGCGGGTGGTGTTTAGCCAGCAAGTGGCAGCATCACCTTTTAAGCAACTTGACGATTTACCTAGCCATCAGGCGAGGCTCACCGAGGCCAATATGGATGCAGTGATGTTGGCAACGGGATCTATTCCATTAGTGCTTGCGTCAGTCTCACGGATTGATGGCGCGCCCGCGGGGCAATACTATGATGGCGGCATCACCGACTATCACTTCGATTTGCCCTTATCCCATACTATTATGGGATTGACCCTGTACCCGCATTTTTATCCCCATATGAGCCCTGGATGGTTCGATAAATCCTTGACCTGGCGCCGAGCGCGCACCAATTACCATAACGCCTTGGTGCTGGCGCCTTCGGCGGAGTTTGTGGCGTCACTGCCTTTTGGTAAGGTGCCCGACCGTGAAGACTTTAAACAACTGGATACTGCGCAGCGGATGCAGTATTGGCGCCGTTCTGTTGCCTTAAGCGAGCGCCTTGCTGACGAATTTGCCGAAGTGTATGCAAAGGGCAATGTCGCAGCACACTTAGCGCCGCTGTAGGGTGAGAGGGGCAAACACGCCTAAATGCTTTTTTACCGTCAGCGACTTTAGGAAGGAAATTATTTCTCCTGCTACACTCTAAATTAATAAGGTGTGGCTGATTTTTGAGCACATTCTTGTATCAGTGGGCAGGAGGT
The DNA here is from genome assembly GCF_012843185.1 of Shewanella sp. DNRA4. Taxonomy (NCBI): domain Bacteria; kingdom Pseudomonadati; phylum Pseudomonadota; class Gammaproteobacteria; order Alteromonadales; family Shewanellaceae; genus Shewanella; species Shewanella sp. DNRA4. The sequence goes on along the minus strand of NZ_JABAIP010000018.1, from coordinate 65,004 downwards.
TGCTATGCAAACACGAGAAATGGCGTTAATTATGCGCGATGCCTTGTTGCTGCCACAGGGAAGGATTGAGGTCCGCGTGGTCGAGCCGGGCCAATTGCGCATGGTCGCGGATGTGTTAAAAGGTAAATACGATTTGGCATTTGCGGCGAGTAAGCCCAGCGGCAATCCGCCCTGTTATCCGACTGCGACACAGTGCGAGATTATCGATTTTAATCAGTTAGAAGATGATACCCTCAGCATCGTTTTAGAGGGGCGCCAAAGGGTTAGTATTCTCTCCGCGGCGCAAGCAAAAGATAAGCTGTGGATGTCCCGCACTTTGCCTTGCCAAAATTGGCAAGAAGAGCCGATAGAAGGGGAGTTCGAACTGATCAGTGCTGCCCTTGAACAATTCTATGAGGTGAACCCTGACTTACTGGAGTTGTATTCCCAAGTGCATTTAGAGGATGCGGCTTGGGTTAGCCAACGTTGGTTAGAAGTGCTGCCCATGTATAACCGCGATAAGCTGGTGCTGGTGAATCAACCCGATTGCCACAAAACCATGGACTTTGTTTTACAACTCATCAAGTCCCATGTGGACTGAAAAACCACACCGAGGCTAAAATAGCGGCTCATTATCGCCGCTAGTTGTTTCTATGACTCAAACCGCCCGTGCCGCCCAACCTTCTTTTGTGGTTCTCCCCCTAGAAGTGGTTGATAAACCAACCGTATTTTCTTTTTTGATCGAGCATTATGCCCATATTGGCGAAGCGGTTTGGCGCCAGCGGATCCTCGATGGCAAAGTGCATTGGCAAGACGGCAGCTTAATTGGATTAGATACCGCCTATCGCCCGACGGCGAGGGCATATTACTACCGTGAAGTCACAGTGGAAGCGAAAGTCCCCTTCGAGTCGCCGATTTTGTTTCAAGATGACAACCTTATCTTGGCCTACAAACCGCATTTTTTACCCGTCACCCCCAGCGGTGATTATGTGAATGAGTGCCTAGTGCACCGTTTACGCTTAAGCACTGGGATAGACACTATCGCCCCTGCCCACAGGTTAGACCGGGAAACCGCTGGCGTAATCCTGATGACGACTCGCCCAGAGACGCGGCATATTTATCATCAGCTATTTATCGATGATGCGATCCGTAAAGATTATCAAGCGATTGCCAAACTCACTCCTGGACTTTTGGCACAATATGCCAGTGGCGAATTAACTTTGCCAAAGCATTGGACGGTCAAAAATCGCATGCAACGCAGCGAACCCAGTTTTACCATGAAAATAGTTGAAGGCATGGCAAATACTCACTCGGAGATAAGCTTGGTTGCGATTAAAGGCGAGTTTGGTTTATTTCATTTAAGCCCTATTACCGGTAAAACTCACCAATTGCGGGTGCATATGCAAAGTCTTGGTATGCCATTATTAAATGATCGCTTTTATCCGACATTATTACCTAAAGGGCCGGATGATTTTACCAAGCCACTACAACTCTTGGCGCAGCGATTACGTTTTGTTGATCCAATCAGTGGTCGCACGCACGATATTCAATGTGATGGATTAACACTTTAGTCAGCGGAAAGCATTATTGCCACAATGAGAAAAGTGGGCTAGTGCAATATGATTGTGTGGTTTTCTCAGCGATGATAAGAATACAGACGGAATTACGCTCGCTAGCAGTAAGGAGTCTTGTATTGGTTGTTTGAGGGAAGTAATAGCATGACCAAATCTGCAATCATTTCAATTTTGCTCTGTCTCGCAGTGCTTTTAGGCGCCATGTATGTTGGTAACTGGACGAAACATCCCTATGTTCATGAGTTGACAACAGAGATCCGTAAAGCGAGTGCGGTAATCGAACCCAAAAAGCCAAGTGCAGAGGTCATGCAGGAGGATGAGAGTAAAGCCGGATCGTCATCCTCACCAAAGGTCATTTGGGATCAGATGTTAGATAATACCTCGCCGCCAAAGCGCCCCGAGTCACAGCTATTTAATCAACGTTTGCCCAAGCAAGAAGATAGCGCGGTAACGCCAGCTAATTCGGCAGTGGTTGAAAAGCGTGTTGAACCGTTGCAATAAACTATTCTTGCCTCGGTGGCTCGAACCGAGTTTCGCTCATATCCCCATGTAATACGGCAATTTTAGTGGGCTCACCATTATCCGCTAATACCAAAATGCCGATGCCGCTGCGGTTGACTAAACGCTTGCTCCGTTCGCCATTTGGCCGCCTGCCCCGTAATGACATTCGCTTTCGCTTGGTAAATAGGTTCAATGGTGAGAAGTGGCCGTAAAGCCAACCATTGAGCTTGTCGAAAAGTGGCAGTAGTTTTTCGGGGAACTGGTTTTTAATCCCGCTACAGGTAATTTGGTAAATATTTGGGCTGCTACGGCGAAAGCGAATGCTGATGTCATAGGCAAAGGAGTAGTGCACATCCCCCGAGAGGATAACGAATTGCTCTGGGGTCTTGCGGTGCATAAAGATGCTTAGCAAAGCATTGGCTGCGCCCGGATGCGCCATCCAGTTTTCCGCATCAACCAGCAGCGAAGCGCCCATAAAAGTGGCCATGCGTTGCACGGCTTCAATCACCTTGACGCCAAACATCGGCGCGGGCGAGACGATAATGACCTTAGATTGACCAAGTAGCGCCTGTTGTAAATCCATTAAGGCTTCCCAATCCATTAAGCCCGAGGGTTTGGCAAGATTGGATTCACTGCGCCAACGGCGGGTGCGAGTATCGAGTACAACCAGCTTGGGTGAGGTGTCTAAGCTGTAATGCCATTGCTCAAATGTCAGTAAGAGATCAATCAAGGCATCCTGAGTGTTAGGGTCGGGGCGATTGAAAAACGCATCTAACTTTGGGCGAACCTCGGCATTAAATTTATCCGGTGCATTACCTAATCCTTGGAATAAGGTATAGGCAATCAAGGCATTACCAATGATGCGTTTAGAAAATGCATGACCGTAGGCGGCTTGTTCCCATTTAGCGGTGAGATTCCAATCATCGGTAATATCATGGTCATCAAACATCATATACACGGGAATATGCGCCATAAGGCGCCTAACCTGAGTGAGTCCTGCTTTAAAGGCCAGTAAGTTTTGCCATTCTTTTTGCCACCGCAGCTTGTTGGCGGCAGAGAGACCGTCGACATCCTTGGGGAAATCAACCAACTCCCATAGTTCGGGCGACCAAGTGAGTAGGTATAGGGCGATCATTTCACTCAGGCTAACTAAATGGTTTTCTGCGATGGATGAGGTAAATATCGGATGGTTGACATACCAGCGCCAAAGCGCAGTTTTGGCGGGATATTCGGTACGTGGCAGCAGCGTTTTATGGCGTAAGTACAAGCTATCGGCTTGATAACGGATTGCCTCGCTTCCCGCAATAGTGGCGCCGTGAAAGGCTTCATGGTGCAGGCCGAGTTTTTCAATCACCTGACCAATGGCGCATAACATGGGGCCTGCCACATCATCCACATAAACTTGATCGCCACTGAGCATCAATAGGGCTGGGCGCTGCTGTGGATCTCCATCGATAAGTGTTGCTAGCGTGGTATCGGCGGCGACTAAGGCATCCTCGCTATGGTGGTGGGGGTTGCGGCATGAGCCATGCCATACCTGTTTGAGTTCGGTGCAAAAGTAAACCTGGGGTGAGTCGGCACCGCTATAGTGCAATCCGTTGACACCACTGAAAATATCGCCAATCCCCTTAGCTGATACACGGTAAAAAATGCTCGAGTTAGGTGTGAGCAGATGAGGGCGAGACAGGCTAATCAAATATTGAAAGGCGTGCTTGCCGAGTGGGATGCAATGCACTTCTTCCTCTGCTAACCCATAGCTTTGCTCCCCTAAGGCCAGTTGTAATTCAGTCAATGGCTCGCGGCTCACAAACCAGAGGGTAAAGTGCGAGGCATCGCAGTGGCGCAGCATCGGGCCTGCGAGGATAAGGGGAAGTGCTTGAGTCAAATTCAGCCTTTTGTTGTTAATCAGGTCGAGTGGGATAAACCCAAATCAGCTTAAGTACGGGCAAATAAGAGTAAACAAGTGCGTTGAATATGAAAAGCTTTTAGAATTATCCGCCAAATCGGTGGCTAAGGAGTTTGGGGCAATATGGCAAATATTATGGTGACGGGCGCAACCGGATTGCTCGGCAGGGCGGTCGTTAAACAGTTAACTGCCGCAGGGCATAAGGTGATTGCCACCGGCTTTAGCCGCGCCGAAGCGAATATCCATAAACTCGATTTAACCCAAGCTATTACAGTAGAAGCCTTTATTGCCCACGAACGGCCAGAGATTATCGTGCACTGCGCCGCAGAGCGTCGCCCCGATGTGTCCGAGCGCTCGCCTGAGCAGGCTTTGACGCTGAATTTGAGCGCCAGCCAAACCCTTGCTAAGGCCGCTAAACAGCATGGAGCTTGGCTGCTGTATATCTCAACCGACTATGTGTTTGATGGCACAACGCCGCCCTATGCCGAAGATGCCGCGCCCAATCCGGTTAACTTTTATGGTGAGTCTAAATTACAGGGCGAAACCTGTGTGCTGAATACCGACAGCCGTTTTGCGGTATTACGTTTACCGATCCTCTACGGAGAAGTGACTCAACTGAGCGAATCTGCGGTATTAGTGTTAATCAATCAATTGTTAGATAGCAGGCCGCAGCGGGTCGATGCTTGGGCCATTCGCTCGCCCACCTCGACGGCGGATATTGCTGGCGCCATCGCTAAGTTGCTCAAGCGGCAGTTACATGCTGCCGATGTGTCTGGGATTTATCATTTTAGTGCCACACAAACCATGACTAAGTACCAAATGCTACTGAGCTTAGGTGAGTTATTGGCGATTGACACCGCGCATTTAGTCCCTGAACTCACACCGATGGATAGCGCTAAAAGGCCGCAGAACTGCACCTTAAGTTGTGGGCGTTTAGCTGCGCTGGGCATTTATTCTGAGTTGGAATTTAGCGTAGGGTTTAATCAGGCGCTCGCTCAATCCAGTGCAGCACTTGCAGCTGTTGGCCTTAAGCTTAAGGAATAATGATGGTTAAAATTTTAGGAGCGAATCTGCAAGCGGCCGACCAAGTCGCGCTGCTGCGCACCTTAGGGTTATTGCTGCAAATTGGTTTGACGTTGTTTGCCGCCGATACCTTTGGCTTGAGTTTGCAAATGGAGCCGCTCATGCACGTTTTTGTGCTGGAGGTGCTCTATCTTTCGCTCACATTAGCATTACGTAAACCATTGTTTGCTAAAGAGCGTGGTCTGTTTATCGCCCTAAGTCTGGATACGTTGTTTTGGATTTCTTGGCTGTATTTTTCGGGCGGGGCGACTAATGCGTTTATTTCACTATTATTGTTACCTATCGCCTTGGCCGCGGTCACATTGCCCATTTGGGCCCCTTGGAGCCTGACCGCAATATCAACCCTCGCCTATAGCGTGATGATTTTTACCGTGCCAGAGTCGCAGATGCAGCACCATGGCATGGATATGAGTTCCCACTATTTAGGCATGTGGTTTAACTTTGTGATTTCAGCCTTAGTGCTGACCACCAGTGTGGCACTGATCGCCAAACGGATGCGCCGTCAGGATGCGCAGCTTGCCTATATGCGCGAAGGACAACTGCGGCAGGAGCAGTTAGTGGCGCTCGGTACTGTGTCGGCGCAAATGGCCCATCAATTAGCGACACCACTCTCAACACTGCATTTATTGCTCGATGAGTTAAGGGAAGAAACCCCTGAACCCTCAATAACCTTAGTTGAAATGGAAACCGCGCTGGGACGTTGTGAGCACACCTTGGCGGAGCTGCGATTGGCAACGGAGTCGATTCGTGACCGTCGTCAGCGGCCTCAAAATCTCACTGAGCTGGTGGCTGGATTAAAACAGAAAACCCAGTTATTGATGCCGCAAACTGAACTCAATTGGTTGATCACCTGCGCGCCTAAGCTGCTAGAAGAAAAGCAGATCTTAACCGATATGAGCTTAACCCCCGCGATTATGGCCTTGATTGAAAATGCCGCCCGCGCCAGTGTCGAAACCATAGGTACTTCGCAGGTGGATATAAGCGTCGATTGTTCGCCAAGCGAGGGGCAGGCTTATTTGCAGATCCGTGATTATGGCGCGGGTATCGCCCCTTCATTATTGCCACAATTAGGCACTTTATTAATCGAGAGCCCTAAAGGCTTAGGCGTAGCCTTGTTACTGAGCCATGCTAGCTTGGAGCGTTTAGGGGCGGAGCTTATTCTGGCAAATCATCCCCAAGGCGGCACCGTGGCGCAAATTCGTTTTACACTCTTGGCGCCTAAAGTGCCAACTGGAGAAACAGTATGAAACGGCTATTGATTATTGAAGATGATCAAGCGCTTGCAGGTATTTTAGCGCGGCGTTTGACCCGCCATGGGTTTGAATGCCGTTTAAGTCACGATGCCAGTAGTGCCCTGCTGGTGGCGCGGGAGTGTTGCCCAACCCATATCCTGCTGGATATGAAATTAGCCGAGGCCAACGGCCTGAGTTTAATTGTGCCGCTGCGTAATTTGCTACCCAAAGTGGTGATGGTGTTACTGACGGGCTATGCCAGCATTGCTACCGCGGTGGAGGCGATTCGTCTTGGTGCGGATAACTATCTGGCTAAACCCGTCGATACCCAAACCCTGCTAGCTGCCTTTGAGCTTGATGCTTACCCTAATACCTTGCAAGAAGATGATGTTGACGACTCACCGCTTAATCCTAAACGGCTGGAGTGGGAACATATTCAGCAGGTGCTCAATGCTAATCAGGGCAATGTGTCGGCTACCGCTCGGCAACTGGGGATGCACCGCCGCACCTTGCAGCGTAAGTTATTAAAGAAACCGGTGAGTGAAACGAGCCGCTAAAGTAAACGAGCATTCGCTCAAGGAAGGAGGCGTGGAATGCGTGAGTATGATGGTGTTGAGGTGCGTTATCGCAGGCCCGATGCTGATTTAACCAAAAGCTTACAAGTGGTTGAAAATCTATTGGGCTTTGCCCCCGATCCGCAGCAGTTAGACTTTGATTTATCCTTTTGGGCTGGCGGTGCTGGGGTGCTTGATAAGCTGGCGATCTCCTGCAATGTTTCGCCCGAGCAGTGGCAAACACTCAAGCAAAAGCTGGACTTATATTCCCCCGAAGAGATGGTTGCGAGGGATGATTGCCGCGAGGACTTTATTTGGTTAGTCGCCGACGATGAGGAGTGTAGTGATATTTTGGCGGCTTCGGCGCAGTTTATTAATGACAATAAGGCACCGTTTCAAGGGGAATGTGACACTTCGCAGTCAATCCACTTTGGCTATATGAGCGATGTGAATACTTGGACGGCAGTATGGGGACTGGGCAGCCGAATAAACTATGCCTATTTTTGTGAAGGTTAAGAGTTGTCACGGTTAAGATCTGCCAAGGTTTATCTGTATCAGTGCTAAACGCTTGTGTCGCTACCAAGGCAGTTCTACCCCATCGTAGGCCAAAAATTGCCCTGTTTGAGTTGGGGTGGCATTGGTAATAATGCCCACTAAACACTGGGCTACGTACTCTGGTGTAAACAATTTATCTTTGGGCACACTCTGCTGAAAAGGTTTGGATAGTGGCGTATCTGTGGTGCCGGGATGCAGTGACAGCACCACGCAGTGTTTGATGCTTCTTTGCCATTCAATCGATAGCGTTTTAAGGAACATATTCAGCGCCGCTTTCGAGGCGCGATAACTGTACCAGCCACCCAAGCGGTTATCGCTAATGCTGCCGACTCTCGCCGAAATCACCGCAAATCTTGCTGAGTTACTTTGTTTTAAGGCATGGTAGAAGTGTTTTGCCAGCATCATGCTGGGAAGGGTGTTTAGCTTGATATTATCCAGGAAAAAGTCCCCATCGAGGGTCTGTAAGCTTTTTTCTGGCCCTTTATCCTCGGTGTGCAGCATGCCAATACAGTTAATCAGCCAATCTAACTGGGGGATATTTTGACTCAGTTGCTTAATTTCCTCCTCAAGGGTGATATCCAACTGATGCCAGATAACGCCATCGTCTCGCCCAGTATCGGGCCTATGATGTTTATAGGTCGCATGAATAGTGGCTTCGGGATAGGTTTCGCCAAGCTTATTGACCATCGCTTGACCTATACCACCGCTGCCGCCCAGCACTAGAATATGCATGGCTTTTCTCCTCAATACTCAGTCGTTATAGCCGTTCAAGTTGCGCTATATGCTGTTCCGCAGTGGCCAAAATCGCCTGTTTAACCGACTCCTCAGTGTTATCCCAAGTGCGGTACAGCATGGCGATGCGTGGATTGTGGGAGAGCTGCGCGCGGTGTTTATCCATAAAGCGCCAATACAGGCTGTTCAATGGGCAGGCTGATTCGCCGCTACGTTCTTTTATCTTGTAATGACAACTGCCGCAGTAATCACTCATTTTATTGATATAACTGCCGCTTGCGGCATAGGGTTTAGTGCCGACGATGCCGCCATCGGCGAATAGCGCCATACCGCGAGTGTTGGGCATTTCGACCCATTCAATCGCATCCACATACACGCCTAAGTACCATTTATCCACTTCATCGGGGGCGATTTCGGTCAATAAACTAAAGTTGCCAATCACCATCAAACGTTGAATATGATGGGCATAGGCATAATCGAGTGACTGAGATAAGGCGTGGTGCAGGCAATTCATTCGAGTCTTGCCATGCCAAAAGTAGTCGGGCAGCTTGCGCGTGGCCTCGAGGGCATTAATGCTGGCGTACTTCGGCATATTCGCCCAATAGATGCCGCGCACATATTCACGCCAACCGATGATTTGCCGAACAAAGCCTTCGACCTGGGCTATCTCAATAAAAGGATTAGCATGATAGTGCTCAATCACCGCATTGATCACTTCTAATGGGCTGATAAGTTTAGCGTTTAAGCTAAAGGACAGCCGACTATGGTACAGGCTCCACTGCGCTGGATGTTGCTGGGTCATCGCATCTTGAAACCGGCCAAAGGCGGGTAGGCAGTATTCACAAAAATACTGAAGTAATTCGAGACTTTGTGCGCGGTTTATCGGCCAGAGTAAATGCGTATCCGCCTTGCCCATAGTATTAATCCCATGGCGTTGAAGACGCTCGAGAATGTCTTGCACATTGTGGCCAAACATCAAGGGTGTGGGTAATGATTTAATATCTTGGGATTTAAGCTTTTGCCTATTGCTCGCATCAAAGTTCCACTGCCCACCAACGGGCTTGCCATCCGTCATTAAGATATTGAATCTTTTGCGCATTCGCCGATAAAAATGCTCCATCAGCCTGTGTTGCCCTTGGGGGAATTCCCGATCAATCTCGGCAAAGGGCAATAAAAAGTGCTCGGTATCGACACAATTCACAACACTATTAGCAAACTTAAGCTGGCTTAATTGCACGAGGAGTCGATATTCGTCAGGCCGTTGATATTCAAACTTAATCGCGCCAGTTTCGGCGACATAGTATTGGAGCAGTGCGTTGAGATCGGCAAAGTCTTGGGTATCGTCAAGGGTGAGGTAACGCACTTGATGCCCTGCAGCGCCAAGCTCGCTGGCAAACTGCGCCATAGCGCTGAAAAACGCGCAGATCTTTTGCACATGGTGCGTCACATAGGTGTTTTCTTGATGCAATTCTGCAATTAAATACAGCACCTTGGGATCGACTTGCTGATACCAAGTATGCTGGGCATTAAGCTGATCGCCTAAAATCAGCCTAACCGTATGGAAGTGCTGTAATTGCTGCCGTAATTGCATTAGGTGGACTCTGGTGAATGGTATTTTCACTTGAGCATTACGATGATATGGGTGGTTGGGATCAGCTAAAAGGGTATTTTAGCTGTCGTTACTATAATGAGTTGAGCGCAAACCATGCTTAGGTTATCTACAGTTTGGCGATTTAGAGCCACTCATAATTTTGAGGGACAAAACCCCGACCCTTATCTTTAATCGGGAGATTTATTAAAGAAAAGTCGTGGGGCTTCACCCCACACCCGACCAAGGAGGACTGCTCGTCCTATCCTCGTTGGATTCTCCAAGACGCCCCTAGCGAAGTTACATGCATTAGTTACTGGTCTCATACTCCAATAAAAATTGCCTAACGGCTCAGATGGGACATCCTTGTCCCCCCGAGCCTGCGCCATCATCCATGATGTCGCCACTGCATTTTTATCTGCGTATTTCGACAACTTCGCAGGGGAGGGTGAACTCCTTCAGCTTTTGCGTTGTTTGCAAGTCATAGAAAGCAAACCGAGTAATACTTACTGCCACATTTAGAAATTTAACAATGGGTGGCTCGTTAAATTTCAAGTCATAGAAAGCAAACCGAGTAATACTTACTGCCACATTTAGAAATTTAACAATGGGTGGCTCGTTAAATTTCTATTAATTGAAAGTTAGTCATCTATGCTGATACCCACGATGTTTTTATATTCTCCTTGAGATAAATTTTAAAAAAGATGTTTTCCTTGCGTTTTTGTGTAAAATCTACTCAGATAGTTTATGTGTAATCTTTTTTGATAAGTTTTTAAAAGGAGTTAAAAATGAACATTTCAAATAGTGTTTTATATAATGATCAAGAGTTAAGTCTAGATGATTTTAGAGAATTTCTGGAGGAAATAAATAAAGCTTTTAATCATTTGATTGAAGAGTGTAATAGTGGTTTCAATGTCGATGATTTTTTGTTTAGATTTATTACAGAACATGATTGGATTGTTTATTTAAAGAACTCTATCAAGTTTGGTTGGTATTGGGTTAGTGATGAATATGTTAATTATGATATTAGGGAGTGTATTGAGCGTTATAATGATGGCAAAGATTCATATGATAGTTTTATGTCTGAAAAAATAGAGGCGAGTATTCACGATATAAAAAGTGCAATTTTATCATCTAACTCGTCAAGAGCTCATATTATCAATGAGGCATTTTCTTTATTTGATGATGGTCGATATTTTTCTTGTATTCCTTTATTTTTAAGTCAGTCGGATGGAATAGTCAAAGAAACATTTAATAAAAGTTTATTTGATAAGGCGAAGGAAAGAAGTAAGTTTATTAAAAGGAAGATGGATAATGCAAAGTCCATGATAAGTGATGTCTCGAAAAGTGACGTTGCAGTGGAAACATTGTTTCTATTAACACAAATGGATGGGGATTTATACTCCTATTTTATTGAACATACCGATAAAGCTATAGGAAAAAAAGGATTTGCTCCAAATAGACACGCAATATTACATGGTGATGTGAATTATTTAGATTATGGAACTAAACTAAACTCTTTGAAATGTATAGCATTGTTATCTTATGTTAGTGAATTAAAAATATATTTCACTGCCAATTAATAGTAATTATGCATGTTAATAGTATTAACAGAGGAATGACCGGATAGATAAAAGGTTTATCGAAAGATGGGACATGCATAACACTTTCGGGATTAACAGCTGACACCGCACCCACAGAAGTACACCTCCCCTCGGAGTTGCCGCTGGGCGAATAGACAAATTGCGTGAGTCTTGTCATGGTCGTTCCCGTGCATCCTTGCACTTCACAACATTCAGGCATCCTGCCTATCAGATGGCAAGCTAGCTTTCGCAGGTGCAGGGGCGAATGAAAATCAGTGATTTTCGCGCTTATGAGCGAGAGGTAGGGACTGCCGAACTGGGCGCTTTACATGGATGTAAAGCCCATCCTTCGGAAGCGATAGCAAATTTGGCAATGGGCACAAGGGGCTTTCAACTCCGTTGGGGCGTCTTGGAGCATCCAAGGGCGAAGACCAAAGGCCGTTTTGAGCGCTAGATAGGGATATCGAGCTGGCTATTTAACATGGACGTTTTTGATAGGACGAGCAGTCCTCCTTGGTCGACTCTTTATTCAAGACAGGGGGTGAAGCCCCACGACGTTAAGCTAAAGAAATACTGAAAGTTTAAGTTAACGCACTGCTTAATTACTTGCTTAAAGTTCTCACTATAAACCCGCAATCATTCGATTGCGTTAACCAATCCCGTTTGTATTGCATAGCTTTCTAGCTTGATATCAAGATTATCCAAATCTTTATAAAACTCATCATCGAGTTGATTGAGTCGGGCTTCGGCGACTGGATTATCGGTTGCGGCGAGGCGTTGGTCTCTGTCGGTAGGGACGGGATGGTCACCAAACACCGCCTGTTTAGCCTGTTGTAATAGTGCTAATGAGTGCAAAGCGCCAATTTGCTGAAGGCCGCGCTCGGCAACGGCATAATGCTCGCCCGATGAATTATCGAAATACTGAATAAAGCCGCCGTTGTAGACTTCGCCAGAGAGACAATTGACGGCGTAATAGTGCTGCGCTGCTTCGCTTAGCGTGTGAAAGCCTTGATTATCATCGTAAACCCTCACCACTATATCTCGCCACAGCGCTCTAAAAGGGCAGGTTTTATCTAATTCCCGCTCCTTTTGGTAATAGGCTTTTGCCTGTTCGATATTTTCACGATTGCCGTTTTTGCAGGGCATACATAAGCCTGCGTTTCGCTCGGCGGTGCTTGGCATGATTAAGGTTTTGCAGGCTGTGCAGGGGACTTTTTCCGACATTATCTTTCCTTAGACTCGTCAGCGGGTAAGCACTCAAGGAGAGTCTTGAGCGCTCTCCTTGAACAATGGCGTTAACTGATTAGTTGTACTTTATATTCATCGCGATCAAGGGTTCGCGTGAAGCCTTTTCGGCTCGTAGGCGTGCGAGGTACTTTTCCCATAGTTCCACTTGGTGAGTAGCGAGATCGTAAAGCACTTGCCAGGAGAATAGGCCAGTATCGTGGCCATCGTCGAAGACGATTTTTACGGCGTAATTGCCTACGGGTTCGATGCGGGTGATATTGACGTTTTTCTTGTGGGTGACCAGCTTAGGATTACCGTGACCATGCACTTCGGCGGAGGGGGAATAGACGCGTAACATCTCACAGGTGAGTTGATACTGCTCGCCGTTATCGAAGCTGATTTCTAAAATGCGCGATTTACGCTTGAGCTTAAGATCGGTGACATTGGGTGTGCTAGTGGTCATAGTGGGCGCCAAGAAAATACGGGGAATGGACAAGCTGTAACATAACAATTTGTGGTTAAGGTTACAAAGTGTAAGCCTTAACCACAGTCACAATTTTGCACTCAATGTTCGGTATCTTGGGATACCGAACATTGCAGGCTTGGATAACAGCCCTAGTTACAGGATAAAGCGGCTTAGGTCTTCGTCTTGAACCAGATTATCTAAGTGAGTACTCACATAATCGGCATCAATCACAAATGAGCTGCCAGACTTGTCGGACGCCTCATAGGAGATATCTTCCATCAGCTTTTCCATCACGGTATGCAGACGACGGGCACCAATGTTTTCGGTGCGCTCGTTCACCTGCCATGCCGCCTTGGCAATGCTCTCGATACCAGACTCGGTAAACTCAATGGTTACGCCTTCGGTGGCCATCAGCGCGATATATTGCTCGGTCAGTGAGGCGTGTGGCTCGGTTAAAATGCGTTTAAAATCATCGGCTGTAAGCGCATCTAATTCAACGCGGATCGGTAAACGGCCTTGTAGCTCAGGGATTAAATCCGATGGTTTCGACATCTGGAATGCGCCCGACGCAATAAACAGAATATGGTCGGTTTTCACCATGCCGTGTTTAGTGGTTACCGTGCAGCCTTCGACTAAAGGTAATAGGTCGCGCTGTACCCCTTCGCGGGAAACGTCTGGGCCAGAGGTTTCGCCACGCTTACAGATTTTGTCGATTTCGTCGAGGAACACGATACCGTGCTGCTCAACCAATTCAATGGCTTGCTCTTTTAAATCTTCTTGATTTACCAGCTTGGCCGCTTCTTCTTCGATCAACAGCTTAAAGGCTTCTTTGATCTTCATTTTGCGACGTTTGGCCGGTGCTTGGCCCATGTTTTTAAACAGGCTTTGCAGTTGGTTAGTCATTTCTTCCATGCCGGGCGGTGACATGATTTCAATACCAATTTGTGGCTGGGCTACATCGATATCGATTTCTTTGTCATCTAATTGGCCTTCGCGCAGCTTCTTACGGAAGATTTGACGGGTATTGGAGCTGGTATCGCTTTCCGGGTTATCCCAGTCATTTTTCGGCTTGGGCAGCAGGGCATCGAGAATGCGCTCTTCAGCGTGTTCTTCGGCGCGTTGGCGGCATTTGCCCATTTGTTGCTCGCGGGTCAGCTTGATGGCGATGTCGGTTAAATCACGGATGATTTGCTCGACTTCTTTACCCACGTAACCCACTTCGGTGAACTTAGTGGCTTCAACCTTGATAAATGGGGCATTGGCTAGCTTTGCCAAACGGCGGGCGATTTCAGTTTTACCTACGCCAGTTGGGCCAATCATCAGAATGTTTTTTGGGGTAACTTCTTGACGGAAATCGGCATCTAGCTGCATGCGGCGCCAGCGGTTACGCAGGGCGACGGCGACGGAACGTTTGGCCTTTTTCTGGCCGATAATGTGGGCATCCAGCTCGTGGACAATCTCACGGGGGGTCATTTCAGACATAATATTCCTCACGCCCTGTTAGTAATTAAGTTCTTCAATTGTCTTGAATTGATTGGTGAATACGCAGATATCGCCGGCAATAGTCAATGACTTTTCAGCAATTTCCAGCGCCGATAATTCGGTATTTTGCAGTAGTGCTAACGCCGCCGCTTGGGCATAGTTACCGCCCGAGCCAATGGCGACTAAATCATGCTCTGGCTGCACTACGTCACCATTACCTGTGATAATAAGTGAGGCTTCGGCATCGGCGACCACAAGCATGGCCTCGAGTTTGCGCAGCATACGGTCGGTACGCCAATCTTTGGCAAGTTCAACAGCCGAGCGTAACAGGTGACCTTGGTGCATCTCGAGCTTGGACTCGAAACGCTCAAATAGGGTAAAAGCGTCGGCGGTGCCGCCAGCAAAACCTGCCAACACTTTATTGTGATACAAGCGACGCACTTTTTTGGCGTTACCTTTCATGACGGTATTGCCTAGGGAGACTTGGCCATCGCCGGCGATGACAACTTGGTTATTACGGCGTACTGATACGATAGTGGTCACAATGAATCCTCTTCTCTTGCCCGCAATGAAAATTCTGCGGTGGATGATGGACTAAATATGGGGATGGATAGTCAGAATTCAAGTTATTGCAGAAAAAGCCAATCGGGTTTGCGTGTTCGCGCGCCTTTTGCAACAAAATAGCGGCATACGGGGAAGTGGCGGCCTGCTTCAGTCTTGCCACTATAGAGGCGTCGGCTGATACGCAAAGACTGCCGTTGGTGCTATTTCGGCAGTCTCGGTTTTACCATAGGCGATCACGAGGTTTTTAATAGACTGATGGCGGCGGGAATACTATCAATACCACATTCTTGCAGGGTCTGATTGATGCCCTCGGCAAATTTCGCTTTATGTTGGCGCACAACGCTATAGATCTGAAAACAAAGCACTATGTCACTGTCTGTCAGTCCATTATTTTTAAATGCCATGGCAGATAAGTAACAGCGGATCATAAAGCAATCTATCACGAGCAGGCGAAATGCCATCCAAGGCTGCTGCGGATGACTCATGGGGAAATGCTCATGGTAAAGCGAATATAAAATATAACGGTCAAATAAATCCTGATAATTGCTCAACGCGGGCAAGGCTTTTTCTTCCCACGCTTTATTTAAATGGTCAATTTGATATTGATTACTCTCATTACACAACAAACCAATTGCGTCATTAAGCGAGGTAAAACGAGGCTTTAAGCTTCTTGAGTGAAGTTTGCATAATTGATCATGTATCGAAACAAAAGCATGGGTTTGAGGCTGTGGTGTGTAGGGTATTTTTTGATATTGCTCATCGATTTGATTGGTTTGGGCCAGCAAGATTAATTGTTCAAAACGCTGATCTATTTGTGCAATAGGAAGAGTATTTTGCCTCACTTGGTCACTGACTTTTACCAATAATCCTATAGCCATGAGTGCCTGTTGCCAATCCACACCCATATTAATTAATAAATCCAAACTGTAATCGTAGGTTTTTTCTAACCATGCAGGATTGGCCGCGGTTGGACGTTTGGCGCCACCGCTCTTTGCCTCAAATTGAAATGCATTGGCGTCAAATAGCACCAGACGGGCAGCCTCAGGGCATGATAGAGATAAACTTTCGTATTTAGTGGTTGCGATAACATTGTCACTACGAGGATAGGTTTTACAGGTGTGACTTAAGGCTGTTTCCCCCGCCGCCGCATGGATGGAACATAACTTCTGCTCGTTTACAAACGGGCATATTCCATTGGCGTTAAGTTTGATTTTTGCCCACTGATTAGCATCGGTTTTGGTTTCAATAAATGCCTCTTTGGCAAGAGACGCGAGTTTTGGATGGTTAAGGGTATTTTTGTAGCTTTTTTTGTCAAAAATGATGGTCCAGTCATGGCAGCAACTGTCTTCACATGCGGCACCTATACAACTGAATTGTGAAGCGTAGCCTGGTGTAACAATGAGATTATTCATTGGCGTTTATTCATCTGAGTGTTCCATAAACAAAAAGGTAACAAATCTATAGGATTAAGGCCAATCTTTGGTGAGTTTGATGACCGCATGTAAAAGGAATCTTGGTGTCTTCCCGCAATGAAAATGATGCGGTCAAAAACAACGTCGCTATCGGATGGATAGTCAGAATTCAAGTTATTGCAGAAAAAGCCACAGGACTTTGTTGATTTTTGTCCTGTGGTGAAAGCGGATATGCAGGATGGATTAAGGTGCAGATAACGAGGAGCGGCCGACAACAGTACGTCCATCGAGGGGATAGTATTTTAGCTCCCAATTCTCGCTGCCAAGGCGGCGATCATCCGACACATAGTTAAAGTAACAATAAGTATTAGGGTCACTTATCGCGCCGCCGCTATACCAGTAGACGATGTCGATATTGGGTGCTTGTTGCGTTTCCCAATCCGTGTGTGTGGTAAGGACAAAGTCCTGATTATCGAGTAACGATTGCCACAGTTCTCCGCAGTAAGCGCCTTGTAATTGAGTGCCTTGGCTGCTGCTTTGAGCCGTGTCTTTTCCGAGTGGAAAGCCCGTGGTGGTCGAGTCGATAGTGCCATCACCATAGCAAGCGAGATTTTGGGTATATCCCGAGTGTCCGCCCGCAAGCCAACAACTGTGATACAGTTTGACGCCAGAGGTAAAAGCAGCAAAAGCAGCTTTTGCCCGAGTATCGTGGGCATCTTGACTTAGATTCATAAAGCGCGGGGCTGCGACTACGGCAAGAATGCCTAAAATGATGATAACCACCACTAGTTCGATTAGGGTGAATCCCTTAGATGTGTGTAAACGACTCATACTGCTCACCTGTTGCCAAGATAGTCGCATTCTAACTTCATTTTGAAAAATTATCATTAAGTTATTGATACCAATTGGTTTTGGTTAACATGCTAGTTACATTGATTACTCGATTTTGGCAAAGCTGAGTCGGTCGGCATTTCTGTAGGGAGATATCGATTAACCAAGTATGCGATATCGGCTTTGTACATAGCCATTGTCATATTGCTGAGTGTGCAATGCTTGTAACTGAATGGTTTGCGTAAAGCCTCCGAAGAGGGGAACACCACTGCCCAATAAGGTTGGAATGCGTGTTAGTGTTAGTTCCTGTATCAGCCCTGCTGCGAGAAAGCCTTGAATGGTTTGTCCGCCATCAATATAGAGATGTTTAAAACCGCGCTCTCTTAGTTGTTCGCTAATGCTCGTCGCATCCCCGTTAAGCACTTCAACCTTAGAGCTTAATTCAGCGGGGACTTGAATGCCCCGACGGCTTAAGACAAATACAGGCAGTGATTCGTAGGGCCAGTCGCAGCCAAAGGATAGGACTTTTTCAAAGCTTTTTCGTCCCATCACAATGGCATCAACCGTTTCGATAAAGGCGTAGTAACCAAAATCCTCTTCGGGATTGCTGCTCGGATGCTGGTTTAAAAAGTCGATATCGCCATTTGGCGTGGCAATAAAGCCATCGAGTGAGACAGCTATAAAAACAGAGGCTTGCATTTATCTTCCTGGAGGCTACTTACGAGTATGCTTGTCTAATGATTCTCTTAGTGCTTGTTGTTGAGCAAAACAATCCTCTTTCGCTTTGCCGGACATATCGGCACAGCTTTGGCCTTTATCTTTCTCTTCTAACATCGCTGCCGCCACATAAACGGCAGCATCTGCGGCATTGCATTCTTGTTTGCTGTAGGGAGAGTGTGAATCACATTTTGCATTTAAAGGCCCAACACAAGCACTTAAGCTGGCTAACCCTAAAAGAGTAAAACTGATAATAATGAATGGCTTAACCATCTGTTCTTCCATGATTTTTTAAACGGTTTGATATTATATAACTGATTTACAACGGATAACGAGCACAAAATCTTCGGCATCAGTTATAGGGGAAGTTGCTTAAGCAGATTTATAAAAAAATCCCCGAGAACACTGGCCGTACTCGGGGAAAGGTTCAAAAGCAGTGGATCTTTAATGCCTACGGAGCATAAAGGAGAGAACCTAACTTGAGTGTGGCAGTGAATGGTGTTTGATACAAAGCCAAAGATGCAAACTGCGACAGCTTGTCGCAGTTTGGATGAAAACGCCGCCATCAGCGCATTCTAAATGGTCTGAGTTGTATGGAATGAGCGGTTTAATCGTGACAAGCGTGGCGAGAATATATTGCGATTGTTTAGCGTGCTGGTCACTGATTTATAAAACAGAATTTAGATTTCCTAAGTGTTGTACTAACTCTGCCATATTGTTCACTTCAAGCTTTTTCATAATCTTTGCGCGATGCACTTCGATGGTTCTTAAGGATAAATACATGGCTTCGGAGATCTGTTTGTTGGTCATGCCTTGAACCACATGGGCTAATACTTGTTGTTCGCGCTCAGTCAGTTGGGCAAATTTCTGCTGCAGACTCTGTTGCTC
This sequence comes from Shewanella sp. DNRA4, assembly GCF_012843185.1. Lineage (NCBI taxonomy): Bacteria > Pseudomonadati > Pseudomonadota > Gammaproteobacteria > Alteromonadales > Shewanellaceae > Shewanella > Shewanella sp. DNRA4. The sequence continues at coordinate 46,130 of NZ_JABAIP010000018.1, read as the reverse complement.
AAAGCTGGATTGGCTTTCTTTATGTGCTTTTTCAATCGCTTGTACAAGGGCTTTACCCGACACAGGTTTTTGAAAAAAGTCGCATGCGCCTTTACGAAAAGCGCTTAATGCCATGGGTAAATCACCGTGGCCAGTGAGAAAAATCACTCCTAATGGACTTTGGGTTTCAAGCAGTTTTTGCTGCACTTCTTGGCCAGTGATCTCCGGCATTCGGCTATCTAAGATGACACAGCCCGCTTGAGTTAACGGGCATTGGGCTAAAAAATCCCGCCCACTACTAAAGGTTTGTACTTGGTAGCCAAATTGCCCGAGCATAAACCCTAAGGAGTCGAGAATCGCTTCATCATCATCGACTAAATACAGCGGCAGCATAGTGTACATGGTTTTCCTTTTGGTGGTGGGACTCTTTATCAGCTTAAGCCTGCCTTGTCGTAGGCTCAATTTTAAGCCTAGGTCTTGGGAGGTTTATCACTAAATTAGTTAAATCACTTTAGGGGGGAATGCCAGAGTTTGGTGTTATTCACAGCATCATTTTGGCCTTGCGTATAAAGTACTCCGAATACAAAAGCATACAAGACAAGGCGATAGCAATGAGAACTTGGTGTAGGGCAATACTCGTGAGCTGCATATTGAGCGTAATGATGCTTAATTTGTCCTATGCCGATGAAGATATTCCCGTTCATGAATTTAAAGTGGGAGTGCTGGCGAATCATGGGGTGTTGCAGGCAAAACAGCGCTGGCAGCCTATGATGGATTACCTTAGCGAAAACGTCCCTAATAGCCGTTTTGAAGTGGTGCCCGTCGACTTTAATGGTATGCGTAGCCAGTTACTGAGCAATGAATTGCAGTTTATTGTGACTAACCCCGGCCAGTATCTGCACTTGAGTAATAATTTCCCCCTCTCTTGGCTCGCGACCATGAAAAGCCGTAAACATCAGGGCAGCACTTTCACCATAGGCGCGACCATTATTGTGCGTGCCGATAGTCCTATACGTAGCTTGCAGGATTTACGCGGTAAGAATGTGGTTGCTAGCGATCCGCAGGCACTTGGCGGCTATCAGGCTGCGATGGGATTACTGCATAAAATGGGTTATTTACCGGAGCAATTCTTTAGCCAAGTGCGATTTTTAGGATTTCCCCTCGCGCCGCTGATCTATCAAGTGCGCGATGGGAGTGCCGATGCCGCCATTGCGCCTTTTTGTACCCTAGAGGAAATGATTGAAACTGGGCTTATCAATAAGGCGGACTATCGTGTCATTCATCCAACCCATCCTCCTGGATATGACTGCGAGGTGAGCACCCAACTCTATCCTAATTGGTCATTTGCGGCGGCGGATACGGTTTCGCCACGGATCACTATGCAAATCACCCGCGCCTTGTTTGACCTGCCACCAGACCATGTAGCAGCCATTACCGCCGATACTTTAGGTTGGACTGCGCCGGTAAGCCAGCTAAAGGTGATTGAATTATTTAAAGAATTACAGCTGCAAGGTGCATCACCTCCCTTATATCAAACCGTGTATAAATGGATGGAGAAAAATAAAGAGTGGGGTGGGGTATTACTGCTGATCTTTATTGTATCGACCATTTATCACCTGTGGCTCGAATATAAATTCCGCCAAAAGAGCGAGTTTTTAGTCAGTACTGAGCGGCAATTAAAAGACAAGGCATTGCAGTTAGAACGCTTACAAAGTGCGGCGATTCTCGGGGAGATTGGTGCTGGGTTGGCCCATGAGCTAAATCAACCGATTGCGGCGATAACCCAATACAGTGAGGGCGCCATGATACAGCTAGAAAGGCTGGGACAGGACAACCCAGAGCTCTATGATATTTTGGGTAAAATCAACGCACAATCGATACGGGCTGGGGCGGTTGTGCACCGTATTCGTGGCTTGCTTAAACGCCGTCAGTCGAAGGCTGAACCGCTGGATGTGACGTTAGTCGTCAAAGAGGCACTGGCCTTATTACGCCGAGAATTAGACCGAGCGGGGGTACAAGTTGACGTACAGGTGCAAGGTCGTCCCTATGAATTGATGGGGGATAGTGTTGGCTTAAGTCAAATGTGGGTCAATTTGGTGAAAAATAGCCTCGATGCGCTGGAAGCATGTGAGGATAACCGTGCACGTAAGTTAAGGATTGAGATCCACTATCAACCCACTGAAATCAAAGTATTGGTAATTGATAATGGCCAAGGTTTACAGGGGCAAGCTAATGAGTTGATGGCCTCTTTTGCCTCTACCAAAGATGCAGGGCTCGGATTAGGTTTAGCGATTTGTAAGGATGTCGTTAGCCGTCACCACGGCAGTATTGAGATTGAAAACTGCAAGCAATCGACACAAACGCCATTGCCTTGGCAGCAAGGCTGTGTGGTGACGGTGATATTACCTCGGGGCTAGAATGAATCGCCGCAGAGTTTTTAAGTATCTATCTTCAGTTGCGGGTGCAAGCTACTTTTTATCAGGCCCAATTATCGTTTAAGGCGCTGGATATTCTTGGCTAAATTGCAGCAGTTTTTGGGCTAAAAATTCAATAGTGCGGCGAATTTTATGGCTAGGATAGTCGGTTTGTAGATAGACTAATTGCAGTGGCACCGCAGGCGCGAGTTTATCGGCTAGGATAAGCTGTAGTCTGCCTTCGGTGACATCCTGCGCCACATCGAGCCAACTTTTATAGGCTATACCTCGCCCCGCCAGTGCCCAATCGCGCACAACGGCGCCATCATTGCAAAAGCGTTTGCCTCTTACTTCAATCTCTACAGTTTCACCATTATGGCTGAATTTCCATTTCTGCCATGGCTCGCCGCCACGATTTAAGATCAACACTTGGTGTTGGCTCAGCTCGTTCAGTGTTTGCGGTTCACCATATTGCGCAAGATAAGCGGGGGAGGCGACGAGCACCCTTGGCGTCATCGACAGTTGGCGCCGTTTTAGATTGGAATCTTCCAGCTGGCCATAACGCAGGGCTAAATGGATATTTTGATCGATGAGATCTGTCATATGGTCGCCAAAGTACAGCTGAATCGACAGCTCAGGCGCGCTATCCATCAGCTCATCTAGCCAATTGCGGATCCGGCTGCGGCCAATGTCCGAGGGCAGAGCGATGCGCACTTCGCCCTTAAGCTCGCCCCTATGCTCGGCCAAATTAGCGGAAGCGGTTTCGAGTAACGCAAGGGCAGGTTTAGCTGCATCGAGAAATATTCGCCCTTCTTCCGTGAGTTGCAACCGCCGAGTTGATCGCGCAAATAGCTGACAACCTAACTTTTTTTCAAGTCGTTGCAGGGCCGCACTCGCGGCGGCGGGCGTCATGCCGACTTCTTTACTGGCGGCGGACAGGCTTTCTAGTGCAGCAATACGCAGGGCGAGTTGCAGATCGTTTATATGATACATATCAAATTATTTTTGAAAATGATTTAAATAATAGGCTGATTATCAATATAGATTAACTAATGCACAATTGCACTCAGATATTCAATCATCATTTATGGTTCGGGAGTGCATATGAGTTTATTTACAGCCTATGAGTCAGCGGCACTGACATTGCAAAATCGTATTGTTATGGCGCCGATGACACGGGCGCGTACCACGCAACCGGGTAATATCCCTAATGATTTAATGGCGCAATATTACGCCCAGCGTGCGTCGGCAGGGCTTATCATCAGTGAAGCGACCCAAATTTCCGACGACAGCCAAGGCTACTCATTTACCCCCGGCGTCTATACCGAGGCGCAAATTGATGGCTGGAAAAAGGTTACTGCGGCGGTGCATCAAGCGGGTGGAAAAATCTTCAATCAAATCTGGCATGTAGGCCGAGTGTCCCATCCGATTTTTCAGCAGGGTGCAGCGCCGATTGCACCTTCAGCGATTGCTCCTGTTGGTACTAAGGTATGGATCGTTGATGAGGAGCATCCCGAGGGACAAATGGTAGATTGCCCCGAGCCGAGGGAAATGACCCAAGCGGATATAGACCGCGTGGTGGCCGACTTTGCCAACGCAGGGGCAAATGCCGTTGCCGCGGGTTTTGATGGCATCGAAATCCATGGTGGTAATGGTTATCTCATTGACCAATTCCTGCGGACTAATTCTAATCACAGAACCGATGCCTATGGCGGCACGCCTGAAAAACGTATTCGCTTTTTATTGGAAGTGGTTGAAGCGGTAAGTGCCCAGATTGGCGCCGATAAAGTAGGCGTTCGCCTCGCACCCTATGTAACCTTTAAGGATATGGCCTGCCCTGAGATCGTCGATACTATCCTGTTGGCCGCCAAACACTTATCGGCGTTGGGCGTAGCGTATTTGCACTTGTCGGAAGCCGATTGGGATGATGCGCCACAGGTGCCTGAGTCTTTCAGAATCGAGCTTCGCAAAGTGTTTAAAGGCAGCATTATTGTGGCGGGGCGTTACGATGTCGAGCGTGCCAATGAGGTTATCGAAAAAGGTTATGCCGACTTAGTGGCCTTTGGCCGTGCCTTTATTGCTAACCCCGATCTGCCCTATCGATTAGCCAATCAATTACCCCTATCGCCCTTCGATAAGGGGCCATTATTTGGCGGCAGTGCGGCGGGCTATACCGATTATCCTAGTTATCAAGCGGCACTGCGCGCCGTCATCCGCTCTAGTGATGATGAGGTGGCATAATGCAAAACCGTATTTATTGCCCTGTTTCTCCTTGGATAAAAGTAGGTTTGTGGAGCTCAGGATTACTCGGCTTAGCCATTATAGGCTTTGCGCTTGCGAGTCTAAGTATGACGGCGTTTGCCGCTCAAGGTGGTTCAACCCAAGCCAGTGTTGATGTCAAAACTGCCCTTACCCCTAAGGTAACGGCAATGGAGCTGATCAGCGATGGTTCACCACAGGCTGAATCGATTGCCCACGCTGCCTTGCTATACGCTAGTTTTTGGGATACCGGTGATCCGACATTTGCCCGCTGGGCATTAGCGACCAATTTTATTGATCGCACCTTGCCCGAAGGTCGTGCACAGGGGATTAGCGGACCGCTCGACGCCTCTAAAACCTTTAGGGCGGCGGTGCCAGATCTCTCGGTAACCGTTGAGCACTTGCTGGTGGTCGGTGACCGTGCGGTTGTGCGCCTCCGTTTTAATGGCCACTTTACGGGTACCTTTGGTGAACAGCGTGGTCAAGGGCAAAAAATTGATTTTCGCGCCGTAGATATGTACCGCGTGCGTGAGGGTTTTATTACTGATAACTGGCACCTAGAGGATTATCAAACGCTATTTAACCAGCTTGCCTCTAACGCTGTGACCACAGGAGCGAAGTCATGAATCAACGTCGACAATTTTTAAAGACCAGTTTACAGGCGGGCGGCGCTTTGATTGCGGGTGTAGGGCTGAGTCAGTCTGCATTTTCAATGGGAGTTCCGAGCTTAGTGGCGGTCGATGATCAAACTCAAACTTCGGTAGGAGGCAGTATGAATAAGCGTTTTTGGCCTAATGGCGAGCAACTAGTGATCTCTATATCCATGCAGTTTGAGGCTGGCGCGCAGGATAAAAATGCTGAAGGGCCGTTTCCACCAATGGAGAAAGGCTACCCAGATACGATTACTCCCAGTTGGTACGACTACGGGATGAATGAAGGGATACCGCGTTTGCTGCGTATATGGCGTAAGCACAATATTCACGTGACATCCCATATGGTGGGCCGCGCCGCCGAATTACATCCACAACTTGCCAAACAAGTGGCGGATGAAGGCCATGAGATTTCAGGCCATGGGCAGACGTGGACGCCGCAATACAGTATGTCGCCAGCGCAGGAGCGCGCCTCTTATATTCAGAGTGTCAACACCTTAGAGAAGATCACCGGCCAGCGCCCCATTGGGTTTAATGCGTTTTGGATGCGCCACAGCACCCAAACCTTAAATATCCTGCAGGACTTAGGCTTTATCTATCATATTGATGACTTATCGCGGGATGAACCTTCGATTACGCCGGTGCAAGGTAAGCCATTTGCCGTGGTGCCTTATACCTTGCGTAACAATGATATAGGTCGATTTGGTGGTAACACCGCGATGACTGCCGCCGACTTTTTACAGGAGCTTAAAGATGAATTCGATATGCTCTATCAAGAAGGTGCCTCCCAGCGGCGGATGATGTCCATCAGTGTGCACGACAGAATTGGTGGCACGCCAGGTCTTGCCAATGCCTTAGATAAGTTTATTCAATACGCGAAAGAACACTCAAAAGTGGGTTTTATGCGTAAGGATGCGATTGCTAAATGGGCGCTGGCGCAAAAGGATACGCCAACCAATCCAGCGAGAACATTTTAAGGGATAAAAACACAGCGCATGGATGCGCTGTGTTTTTTACTCTCTTGGATATAGTTGCGCTTAACGCATCGCGAGCATGGCCCAAGTGCGGCGCCCCTGCTCAAGAAGAATCCCTACGGCTAATCCTGCTGCGGCGTTAATGGCAAGGCAGGTCACTGCGGTAGATAAGATCACAAAGATACAAAAGGGCTTGCCGTCGATCAGGCGTTTTGACCAGGCTAATTGCAATCCGCCGATAGAAAGTAAGCTGCCGAGAATCGCTACAGGAATAAGCCCGAGCAACCACGCCATTTGGCTATCCCAAAACAGGGCGATAACCACACAAGTACCGCCGAAGATTAATGGCGCGAGGTGAGTTCGGGCGCCAAAGTGATACTGCACCGCCAGCCCTCCCGCACCGTGACACATGGCTGCAGCGCCAAAAGGCGCGAGTAATAGATTCGCCAGCCCAGAACTAATCGCTAAGTTTTTAGGGGTAAGTTTGGCGGCATCTTCAGGGAATTTTTCCTGCGCCATCACCGAGGTGGCAATCACCGCATTGGTTAAGGTGAGTGCCAGCTGCGGTAACACCAGCAAAATCGCGGCCGAACTCCATTCATTTAATGTCGGCCAAGCCAGATGTAAAGATGCACTCAAGGCGGGAATGCTCAGACTGGTATCCATATCGGTTTGGCTATTAGCTTGCCAGATCATGCCTGCTGCGATAACGAGTGGCATGGCAAGGTAGCGTAATGGCAAAAATTTACTCGCAAATAGCAAGGCAAACGCGCCGAGTCCTAGCAACCAAAAATCGCTCATCATCTTAGCCCCCATCCACATCAATTGCAGACCAATCGCCAATTGAATCCCCACACTGACGGCTTGGGATAATTGCTTGGCAAGCCAAGTGATGGCGCCGCTAAAGGCCAAGATTAACAGGATAACGCCCATCAACATGGCGCTGGCTTGCAGCATCCCGGGCGTTAAGCCTTGGGCGATGACGAGGGCGGCGATGACCTTCATGGGTTGGACGGGAATAGGGCGGCGATAAAATAAGGCGCTTAATATTGCGAATAGGCCAAAGCCTAAAAATATCCCTTGGGGCGAAAATTGGTTTAGGGCAATTAAGCCCAAGACCAAAGGTAAAAAAGTGCCTAGGTCGGCGAATGCACCGCTGGTTTCACCGAGTAAACGGTTGAGCGGTTGAGTTGAGTGCTGTGCTGGGGTTTTGCCCGCGGTCATAGAGGTTGCCACAATTGAACATTGCCTGATTAGGCAAAATAAATGCCATAAAAATCAGTTAATTTGACTTATAAACAGAGCCAAACTCCTTTTCGTGCCAATTGGTTGAGACAAACTGGGACAGTGTTATTTTTTAACTGCGGCGATTTGTCTTTGTCGGCGGATATACCACGATAAAAAAGAGAGCTTAGCCAGCGGGTACTAAGCTCTCAAAAGTTTGCAGGGGAGCGATACTCGCTATGCCATCAGGCTTGGTTAGGCTATAGCGAGTGGAACAGCTTATGGTTGCTTATGCTTAGGGCCTTGCTTGTTTTTCATAGGGTCGCCTTGATAGCCCAAGGCTTGCCAATCGAGACGAGTGCCTTTGTTGTGGCAGTCATTACAGTTAAGCGCTTGTTCCTTTGGTGATACCATATGGTTGATACGCCACCACATTTCAGTGGCAGCAAAGTCATATTCACCACTGTATTTAATACCTTTTTCCAACATGGTTGGATTGGCTTCCATACCCAGTTTCGCCGCTAAATTCCAATCAAACTCGCTCCAATATCCGCCCTTGCCATAGGTTTTTGGGGTGATAAAGATGTTGAGTTTCTTGTCGTAAATCTGCTTACCGGTATGCACCTTAAAGGGATAAATCTTGGCTTTAGCATCGTTAATATCGCCCATAGGGTAGGTCAGCTTAGTGACGACATTCGGATCTATTTTGTCCCCCGCCATATAAGCGTTAGCCGTGCCGTTGTACCAAGCGTACTGGGGCTTGACCATTTTCTCCCACACAAAGTCACCCTTTTTCTTTTGATAGGTGTGTTTACCATATTGATCTACGGTTTCAGGCTTATCATCCCCTGCGGTTGACCAATCCCAGTGCATCTTGGTGGGTTCATTCTTAGCGAAGAAGGGAATATGGCAGGTTTGGCAGGCCACGGTTGCGGTATGGGTATTGAGCTTTTTGTTGCTATGCGGCGCACTCTCGTGGCAGTTCTCACAACCTATATGGTCAATACCGCCAGGGGATACGCCCATCGCATTACCTGATATTTGATGTTTTTCAGTGGTATGGCAGTTTTGGCATTGGAAGTTATTGCCGTCGCTGTCCATGTGTACATCAGTGGCTTTATCGGGATAGGCCATGGAGGAGTCTAGATCCCCATGTTTGACCGCATCACCACCGCCACCATAGAAGTGGCAGCTACCGCAGTTATCCCGCACGGGTTCACCCACGTTTTGCGCGATCTTCGCCAGATCGAGTTTTGCCATGGGTTCACCTGCACCAGCAGGGTCTTTTACATAGGTGCCTGTAGTGTCGTGGCAGACTAAGCAGTCCACTTTGGTTTTATCTTTAAAATCAAAGTTGCTGTCCTTCCAACCATAACCAGCGTGGCAGCTAGTGCAGCGAGGCTCGTTGCTGGAAATCGACACACAGAAGTTATTGATACTGTTTTTCTTACCGCGTAATACGGTTCTATCGGGGAGCTTTTGTTCTAATTCCCATGTCCAGTGGGAGGTTTTCATCATGTCCGTGGCTTGTTCTTCGTGGCAGGTTAAGCACTGAGTCGTGACCTCAGAACCTGTGGCGAAGGGGCCTTTAAGAACGTCTTTATGGGGATTGGCAGCCTGCGCTTGCAACGCCATACCCGCTAAGGCAATAACAATGAGTTTTTTCATTCTGTACTCCTGCCCTCGGCGATACCGAGGGCTGAATGGCGTCTAGGTTAGAAGTTAATGGTCAGCGAGGCGTTAACATCGAAGGCCTTATCGACTACCGGTAGCATCGAGTAGGCTGAGCCCGCTAGCACCTCATCGATTTTTTGTGGTGCGCCCACAGGTGTGCCGCTACCTGTGTATTCGTAGTCGTAGTAGAGTCCAGCCAGTTTGATAAACATTTTGGGATTGATATCAAAGATGTAATAGGCCTCGCCGACGTGGCCACGGGTGGCTAACTTGCTACCGATTGGGTCATCTTGGGCTTGGGTGAAGGGCGTCCAGTATTCGGAACCATAGTTATATTCCAAGCCAAACTTGCCGTAGGGCGCAGGGATTTGGATACCTACATAGATGCCATAACCATCTTTGGTATCGGTATCATCGCTGGTTTTCGGCACCATGATGATTTCGGTCCCTGTGCTATTGAGCTCAGCTTCAAACACCGCATCGGATAACATGCCGCCGAACATGCCAGCATTGCCATTTGGCTCTGCGCGTGTCCAACCCAGTGATGCAAACCATTTAATATCGTTAGCTTCTTCCCGCGCAAAGCCAATGCCGCCAAGGTACATATCACCAATGACGCCGCTAGGTTGCACTCGGGTGACAAAGTTAAAGTTGTCAAACTTTTGCATATCCTGGTACATGGTGGGGGCGAAAATTCCCGCCAGTTGGGTCGGGAAGGCCATAGTGCCTTTAAAGCCGTCGTTCACGTCTTTGGCACCAAACAGGGTAAATTGCAGGAAGTTAGTACCGTCGTTGATGGCATCGATATTAAAGCCGCCGAGGTGGGTATCCTTGGTGACTATGTCGCCAAACATTTCGCCATTACCCCATTGAGATTCAAAGCCTTGGCCATAACAGAAGCGAACCACTTGCCCCTCAACTCCAGTGATTTCCCCTAGGTTGTAGCCTAAGGTGGCACCGTCGAAGTTAAAGTTAACCAAATGGCCCGAAGGTGTGCCGCCACGCAGTTCGTTTTCACGGTAGTGGCTTGGTGGGCCATAGGTGGATGGGCGGCGGCCAATCGAGAGGTAAAACTCGGAGCCATTGATTTTTTTCCAGTCGAAATAGGCGCGCTCTACCCTTAACCAGTCACCACTGGTATTGCCGCTACTGGTGCCATCCATAGTAAATGAGCGCCAAGAATCAAATACTTGTACGCCAGTGGAGTCGCCCCAGTTTTTGTACATGCTCAGACGACCGGCAAAGCTGACGTTATCCCATACCTTGGCCTTAAGGTTTAACCGCAGGCGAGTGGTGTAAAAGATATCGTTATCAATATCTTGGATATGTTGCTGCGCGAGTACATAGGGCATCACGCCCTGTAACATGCCATTTTGAAAGGCGGCCGCAAGGTCTGGGTTGGCTTGCATCATCTGTCCGAGAGGTGAATTAGGATCGTTTGGCATCCCAAAGGCGCCGGACATGGCCTTGGCGCCAAAGTCATTAAAGTTGACCTTAATGGCGGGGTTCCAAACGACATCGCGGTAATGCAGTGAGTGAGCCTTGGTTCTAAAGTCGCCAGTGATTTCAAGGCGATCTAACGAGGTGTGGCGTTCGGTTTTATCGACACGACTATTGAGTTCATCGAGCTGTTCGGTGATATCGGCAAGCTGTTGTTTCAGCTCTGCCATTTTTTGGGTGTCGGCTGGCGTTTCGTTGGCTGCGGCAAAGGTTTGGCCGGACATAAACAGCGCATTAGCAACCAATATCGAAATGAGTGTACGTGTACGCATAGGGTTTCTCCCTGAGTGTTCCGTTGGCACTGGCTCAAGGCCCGTGCCAAATTTACCCAACAGGAGGCCCTGAGGTGTGCTCCCCATTTTTCTCTTATTGGGCTTGGTTTTATTTCAATGGGTTAACTTACAGTTGCAGGCCTGCGGTTATCCCTTTGATTTAGGCTCGGCAGCGATTAACCGCAGGTTTGCGGTTGCTCCGAGTCGGCGGCATGGTCATACAGGAATTGCTGTATATCTTTGAGATCTTGCTCGGTGAGGCCGTTGAATACCTCAGGTTTGAGTTTGTGTTTATCTTTGTCGAAGAAGCGATCCCATTGGCTCATGGTTTTGCTCATTGGGGTTAGCTCGCCACCTTCACCACCTTGGCTATGGCAGGCTTTACATTCTTTTTTATAGAGGTGCTTTCCTTTTTTAGGATTACCCCCTTCGGCGGCATAGGCTTGAAGGCCTAAGCTACTAATCAGCGCGACGGCGATTGCGATCTTAGTTGAAGTTTTCATCATCTCATCCTTTCTTAATTGTCATTCACATGACTTTGTTGGTGGAATGTGGCTATTGCTTCCACCTTGTGAATAAATTTATCAAAGGTGATGGGATGTTTATTTGAGGTACATCACTTCCATTAAAAAAATCTAATTGATAAAAATTTCATTGATAAAAATCTAATTGATTGGTGGTGGAATGATTTGGGTGGGAATTTACATTTTCAAAAACAATGATTTGTTTTTATTGCTAAATTAGCCTGTTGTGTCGCAGCTAGGGTTTTAAGTCGGATAGGGCGGAAAAATGAGAGTGATCGAGTTAACACTTTGTAAAATTTGCGATCGCTAAAGTAGTCGTTCGGAATGATTTAGCTCCATTTTTGCTGTGTGGAGGGGGAGGTTTTTGCCGCTAGGCGTTGAGCACACTCGGTCGATTTTTATATTTTTAAACGCAGTGGCACTCGCACACTGCGTTTTACCCATGACTATAGCGAGGTCGTGCCAAGCACGTTGCTTAAGGTTGCTGGCGTGTTGGCGCTAACACTATCTCACGCACACAGACATTTTGCGGTTGTTGCCAAGCAAATAATGCTGCTGCGGCAACGTTTTCCGGGGCGATCACACCGCCCATTTGTACTTTCCAATCTTGGTAGCCAGCTTTGATAGCATCATCCGTGGTGTGGCTTAATAGTTCTGTCTCGACCGCTCCTGGCGCAATGGTGATTAGGCGTACATCGTCCATTGCGACTTCTTCGCGGATGTTTTCGGTTAAGGCATGCACGGCAAATTTTGTCGCGCAATAAGCCGCATGGTTGGGGAAGGTCTTACGTCCCGCCACTGAGCTGATATTGATAATGGTGCCGGTTTTGCGCGCCTTCATTCCGGCTAAAACCGCATGGATACCATTGAGCACGCCCATCACATTGATATTGAGCATACGGCTCCACTCGTTAGGATCTTGGGTATCGATTTGCCCAAGCAACATGACGCCTGCGTTGTTGATTAGGCAACCCACAGGGCCAAACTGTGCTTCCGCTTGGTTAATCGCCGCCTTGATAGCGTCAGCATCGGTTACATCAACGCTGATGGATAAACTGTTTGGTAAAGCAAGGGCTTGCATTGCCTCGACGCGGCGCGCTAACAGTAAGAGTGGGTGTCCGGCAGCACTAAAACTTTTAGCGATAGCTGCGCCAATACCAGATGAAGCGCCTGTGATCACAACGAGGGATTTATTGGGCTTTGTCATTTGAGTTTCCTATCTTTATCTGCGAATAATATGGTTAATTGAGCAATATCTAGCTTGTTCATCAGTATAGATGGGGATTTTTAGGCTGGAAAATACTTATTTTCACTGGATATGATAGGATTTGCCTATGACATATGCTGGGGCAGACTGGTGAAGGCTGATGGTAGATTTACGCTTATTACGCTTTTTTATCGCAATTTATGAAGAAAACAATATTACCGCGGCGGCAACACGTTGTTATGTCAGTCAACCCTCGCTTTCCGCTGGGCTCAAGCAGCTAGAGGAAGAGCTTGGCGGCGCCTTATTCGAGCGCAGTAAAAAAGGCGTAAAAGCCTTGGATAGCGCCCATTATCTGTATCCGCTGGCGGTTAAGTTGGTGGAGGAAGCCAGTAAATTACCCGCGCTATTTATGGCAAAAGCGAGTCGGCAAAAGTTGCGTTTAGCCGTGATGCCTGATTTGAGTCAGCGCCGGCTTGCTGGGCTGTTAACGCTAATTAATCAAGCAATTAGTCATTTGGATTTAGAACTGGTGGATTATCAAAGCCCTGCGGATTGCAGGTTAACTTTAGACAGTTTACGCCATGAGGATGAAGTGTTTTTTCCGCTTTGGGAGGAGGATTATGTGCTATGCGTGCCGACTGAGCATCCGCTTGCGCAGCTCAGCAGTATTCGTCCCGAAGAGTTAAGTCAGTACGATTTTATTGAGTGCCCACCCTGCGAGGCGCATCAGCAAACCATAGGCTTACTCGCATGCAGTAATTTGTCGCTCAATTTGGTGGCGAAGGCGGAATCTAAGTCTTTGGTTATGTCACTGGTACTGGCGGGATTTGGGGTGAGTTTTCTCCCCGATGGATTAATCGAAGACGAGCCTCGGCTTAGACAGATTAAATTCGATGGGCCTAGGATGTTTCGCCGTATTGGTTTGTGTTATCCATCCCATCAAACCGTTGCGCCTACGTTGGCAACATTGCTGCGGCATTTGAGCAAAACCACGGCTTAAGCCGTGGTTTTTAATAATAGGGTTTGGCCAAACGGCTAAACCCTAGTAATCAGCAATTTAATCCTTATTCATTACTCTGTAAGTAAGGTGCTAGCTGAGTTTCAATCCTCTCGATTTCATCTTGGGCATACAACAACTCGGACTCTGTTAAGCGCGGCAGGACTTGTTGTTGATACAAAAGCTGATCGCTATTCATCCCGTATTTGCCAAAGTTGCGCAGTAATATGCTCGACCAAATATATGTCTGAACCGGTTTATCAATCGACTCATGGCGGTTGATATCAACGAGGGCTTGCATACCATCTTGGCTGCCCAAGTCGGCAGCTTTACGGTACCAAGTCTCTGCGGTTTGCAGCGCTTCGCGGCTCGGATGCTCACCCTTGCGGTAGATTTCTGCTTGGTTAAGGTAGTAATAAGCTTGCTGCTCATTGGGGATAGGATGTTGATGCAGAAAGTTATTACACAGGCTTTGGGCTTCGCGGATCTCTAGGGTACCTAAGCGCTTACTGAGCTTCTCATATGCGTCTTGATAGTCACTGATATGGCTCATCGCTGCGAGTTGGTAATACATTAAGGCTTTAATCGGTTGTCGCGAGACACCTAAGCCTTCTTCGTAGATTTTGCCTAGGCCGAATAGGGCTTCCTCTTGCCATTGGGACGCTAGCGTCTCGAATTCTGTTCTTGCCTGTTGATAGTCATTATCCGTTTGTGGGTCGAGTAGTTTAAGGTGTGCCAGCGCTAACTTAGCAAAGACATTGTCAGCGGCGCTGGATTTTTCTAACCAGTGGCGGGCTTTGCCGTAGTCGACGGCAAAATCTTCACCATAGAGGAAACGTTTGCCTAGGTAATACTGGCGAAAATCATTTTCTACGGCATATTCGCTGAGTAAAGCTTCGGCGCGGACGAGGTCCTTAGGGCCGCCTTGGCCTGCGGCCAGCATATGGCCTAGGTTATCTTTTGCGAGTTCATCACCGGCGGCGACGGCTTTCTCAAAGTATTCCCGCGCTTTGCTATAGTCTGGCGTGACACGTTCATCGTGCCAATACAGGGTGCCTAGGTGGTAATAGGCATCTTGGTTGCCTTGGGCGGCCGCCTTTTCGAACCAATAAATGGCTTGGCTAGCATCGGGATCGAGAAAGGGTTGTCTGAGATACAAATAGGCGAGCTCATATTGAAACTCGACTTGCCCCGCTTCTGCACTGGCTTTGAGCTGTTCTACCTGTTCGCGTAACTGCTCGGGTGTTTGCGCCTCAGAGGCAACCAAGCTAGTAATTAGGGTAAGCATGGGTAAATATTGCGGATCGATCTCGGCGGCTTTTCGATACCAATCATTAGACGCTTTGATATCGGCCGGAACCTGTGGGAAACGACCCGAATACAGTTCGGCCATGGCAATGGCTGCCACGGCGAAGCCTTTATCAACGGCCTGCTGAATATAGTCTAGGCCTGAATTGACTTCGCCTTGATTGATTAATGTCAGTCCGTGATTGAGTAACGCTGAGGGTTCTCCTGCGGCAAGTGCTTCGGCTTGAATCTTCTTTTTTTGGTACTTTGCGAAAAAAACAAAGAGTACGATAAAAGCTATAATGATAAGTATCAACAACATAGTATTCCGTCACTATCGATATTTTGGCAGCACAGTAAACTTGTAACAGACTAAAATTGCAAGTGTAGTGTTTGAAGTTAGGTCGCTAAGTCTGATATATCCCATGTGAGTGGACGTCTTTTAAAGACGTATTCGTGATGCATTGTGAAGCGTATCATGTAATAGCTCGGATTAAATGAGCAGGTTACCAGACTCGGGTATGCTATTGCCCGTATCTAAAATGGAGCTAAGTGTTTATGAGAAAGCTGTTGTTGTGCCTGTCCTTCCTTTTCACTCCCATGATGGCGTTGGCTACAAGTTATGTAGCGGGAGACGCGATAAGTCCTATTTCATTGCAAGATCAAAATGATAAGGCGGTCAGTGTTACCGAACAAACCAAAGTAGTGCTCTTTAGTCGTAGCATGAAAGGTGGCGATATCATTAAAGAAACTCTAACGCCTTTAACGGGGGATAAGTTTCCTGCGCATTTAGTTTATGTGGCTGATATCAGTGGTATGCCATCGCTGATAGCCAAATTTGTGGCTGTACCACAAATGCAGGAACTGCCTTTTGCCATTGGTTTAGACAGGGAAGGGCAGATTAGCCGCCTATTGCCCGATACCAAAGATATGGCAACCATGATTTTATTGGATAATCTCAATATTCAAGATATTGCTTACTTTGACTCCAGCGAAGCCCTAGGCCAAGCCTTAGTCAAATTAAATGAGTCACAGCAGTAAAGTCGTAGGACTACGCCCTATCTGAGGGGGAGATATTTCCCCCTCTTTTATATCTGACTAATCCTTATATAACACTACAGATGTGTTTTCTCGCTCGGTATTACTACGCTGTGGAACTTAAGGTTCATCCTATCGTTTTCTCCCTGATAATCTGCCCTTAGCTAATGCGAGCTGCCTCTTTAAAAAATTCATTTTTAGCGCTAATAAAGCTTAAGATTCTTTGCTGAACTCTTATGCATAATTATCTGTTTTAAAAATAGTTTTTTTAGGTCCAATTCGGCTTAATATTTGTTGGAATAAAAAGTTAGTTATTAAGCATAAAAATTCGTTGCGTTAACTAAAAAAATAGCGTTTACTGCGCACGTTTTTAAGACACATAACGACTTTTTATCATCTGACCCAAAGGAGACTCTGGCCCAATGAGCCAATTTCAATCTATTGATGTTGCTGACTATTATGATGCTCAAACCTTCAAACGTATTGAAGAGTTTGCGAAGGATAAAGCGACCCCGTTCGTAGTGATTGATACCAGTATCATTGCGAAACAATACGATGACATGGTTAATAGTTTTCCTTATGCCAATGTTTATTATGCAGTTAAGGCAAACCCCGCGGCTGAGATCCTGACATTACTAAAAAATAAAGGGTCAAACTTTGATATTGCCTCGATTTATGAGCTAGATATGGTTATGAATGTCGGCGTTACAGCTGACCGTGTTAGCTATGGCAATACCATTAAAAAGCGCCAAGATGTACGTGCTTTTTATGAGCGTGGCGTGCGTATGTATGCATCGGATTCTGAAGCTGACTTACGTATGATCGCCGAAGAAGCACCAGGTTCACGCATCTATGTGCGTATCCTGACCGAAGGCACAGACACCGCCGATTGGCCACTGTCTCGTAAGTTTGGTTGCCAAAATGAGATGGCTTATGAGCTGTTAGTGTTGGCGAAGGAACTCGGCTTAGAACCCTACGGTATTTCATTCCACGTGGGATCACAGCAGCGTGATATCGGTGCTTGGGATTCGGCGATTGGTAAAGTGAAAAGTATCTTCGATCGTTTGCGCGATGAGCACAATATTGTATTGAAGATGATCAACATGGGGGGCGGTTTCCCTGCGAATTATATCGACAAAACCAATCAACTCGGTGTCTATGCTGAGCAAATCACTCACTTCCTGAAGGAAGATTTTGGTGATGATCTTCCCCAAATTATTTTGGAGCCGGGTCGTTCGCTGATCTCTAACGCTGGGGTGTTGGTGTCTGAGGTGGTGTTGATCAGTAAGAAATCCTACACCGCATTAGAGCGTTGGGTGTTTACCGATGTGGGTAAGTTCTCTGGTTTAATCGAAACCATGGATGAGGCAATTAAATTCCCAATCTACACCCATAAACAGGGTGAGCTGGATAAGTGCGTGATTGCTGGCCCAACCTGCGACAGCGCCGACATTATGTATGAGCACTACAGCTATGGTTTACCGAATGACCTAGCGATTGGAGACCGTATGTACTGGTTAACCGCCGGTGCTTACACCACGACTTATTCAGCTGTGTGTTTTAATGGTTTTCCACCACTGAAGGATTACTATCTGTAATCGGTCTTAGATAGCAACAAAAAGGGCGCTGCGGCGCCCTTAGTTTTTCCCGTGATAGCAGCTTAGCTGTGGGATTTGAGAATTTGATAGATCTCTTCTTTTAAGTGGAGTTTTTTGCTCTTGAGCTCTTTCACTGCGGGATTGAAATCACTACCGACACGTTTTTCCAGTTGTTTGATTTCCTCATCTAATTGATTGTGCTCGTTGAATTTACGTTGAAAATGAGCATCTTGGGTCTTTAAGGTGGTAATCAGATCTCGGTACTCTGGAAACATTGGCGTTCTCCTTGTCGTCTTTCTACTGTGCTTTGGTCTCGTCTTAACCCTAACCTTAGGCATAATGAATAAACGTGATATGGATCAATATTTGTCCTTCTACAGGTTAATACTAAAGCGTGATTTCAGCAAATCAGCTATAAATCAATGATCTATATCTTTTATATTGCTTGATGTGGCGATTGAGTCAGATCTGACTCACACTTTATTCCACGTAATTGATACAAGCTCACAGAAGCATCACAGATTTGCTATCTTTGTGATCAAGCTGTAATAGATTTGGTAATTACATTACGGATGAACAATTCTTCTTGCCGATAATTCTGTGATCAAGTTAACCTTCACCGCTTCGATACTAGGTTAAAGTCGATTATATAAGAATTTTACTATCAAAAATGAAAGGGGTTTTCACGATGGCTGATGTATTTCATTTAGGTTTGACCAAAGCGATGCTCGATGGCGCTACGTTGGCGATTGTGCCAGGCGATCCTGAGCGTGTAAAACGTATTGCTGAGTTAATGGATAATCCAACGTTTCTTGCAAGCCACCGCGAGTACACCAGCTACTTAGCGTATGCTGACGGTAAGCCAGTGGTGATTTGTTCTACCGGTATCGGTGGTCCATCAACATCGATTGCGGTAGAAGAGTTAGCGCAATTAGGCGTGAATACCTTCTTACGTGTTGGTACTACAGGTGCGATTCAACCCCATGTGAATGTGGGTGATGTGATTGTGACTCAAGCGTCAGTGCGTTTAGATGGCGCGAGCTTACATTTTGCACCAATGGAGTTCCCAGCAGTGGCTAACTTTGAATGTACCACAGCTATGGTTGCTGCGTGCCGCGATGCGGGCGTAGAGCCACATATTGGTGTTACCGCATCTTCAGATACCTTCTATCCAGGTCAAGAGCGTTACGACACTGTCACTGGCCGTGTGACCCGCCGTTTTGCTGGTTCAATGAAAGAGTGGCAAGAAATGGGCGTGCTGAACTATGAAATGGAATCAGCCACCCTATTTACTATGTGTGCGACTCAAGGTTGGCGCGCTGCCTGTGTGGCGGGTGTGATCGTAAACCGTACTCAACAAGAAATTCCTGATGAAGCAACAATGAAGAAAACCGAAGTCAGTGCGGTTTCTATCGTGGTTGCAGCGGCTAAGAAGTTACTCGCGTAATCTTGGTTCAATATCACTCCCCTGCAAAGCGAGTGGCTCAATAACAAAAAAGGTGCCTTGGGCACCTTTTTAATTTTCAAAACTAACTTTGACTTTTGCCAGTCACTGTTAGAAGTGGTACTGAGCAATCACAGAGTAAGTGTCTTGGTCGATACCTTTCACGCCGTATTTATTGGTCCACAGATCGTACTCAATACCTACCAGCAGTTTATTTGCCTTATGGTCACCAAATAGGCTCTTACCTAAATCGTATTTAAGCTGAGGGTTAAAGTGGAAGTTCTCTTCATAACCACTGTTGTCTGTTGCAAATACCCAATCGATAAAGCCATCGAGAATGATGTTAGCAGACCCTACAGGGATATCGATTCTGAATACTGGGGTGAACTGCCAACCATCACTGATGTTGCCTGAGCTCATCGCATCGCGACGATAGGTGTTGAAGTTAAGGTAAGTAAAGTAAGGCACGGCAACATCGACCCCTAAGCCATAGAGCAAGCTATGCACAGGGCCTTCACCTTCTTCGTAGGTGAGGGCTAATGAAAGATCGGTAATTGGGCCGAAGGCAATCTTTTCGCCGAGGATTTTACTCGCGCTAAAGCGCGGTGAAATCTCTCCGTAGGTGGTGCTATCCATGCCCGTGTGGTCGCCTTTGAAATAGATAAAATCTTGGAAGGCAAACCAATCACCGTATTTCCATGCACCAGCGGTTTCGAGTGTGACTGTCGTTTGCTTGTCCGAAGGAGCCAAGTCGTAGTCTTCGCCATAAAGGGCGGTTGCACTGAAATCCCACCACTGTACTAAGTCACCAGCAAATGCTTGAGGTGAAAGCATTAATGCTAGACATAGGCATGTCTTTTTCATTGTTATTTCCTGTTGTAGGGGTAGAGGTTAATAAGGTTGTACTCAGTTCCTGCTCTGTGCACTGTATGGCAAAGCGACTCAGGTGTTGTGTCTTGAGTCGACCCCCGACAGAGAGCTAGGTCAAAAGTGCGGGCAATATATGCAAAAATTTACAATTATTCAAAGTTTTTATCGAATGTTGTTGTGAAAATCACATAATCATATTGTGGGTTTGTGTTTGCTTAATTTATTGATTTTGTATGATTATTTATTGTTTTCATTCTTGTTTGTTGATGTTTTAAGCTAACTTTTTGAATTGATTGTGCTTAATTTTAGAACAGAAACCCATAGCGTTTTCCCTATAAAGCGATTCAGCCTATTAGTCAGCTTCAGTTATTTCCCTTGCTGTCGTTTAAAAATCGGCGTATAAATTTATGACATATTATGTCGCGCGTCTGTTGTTCTGCTGCTATAGTGCTGCACTGGATGCTCTCATTTCAGGGGGAAATATGGAGTTTTCGAATCTGATTGTCATCTGGTCTATTATCGGGATTATCTTGATGCTAGCGGAACTGGTGATACCCGGAGGTATAGTTGTGCTTCTTGGTGCCGCCTGTTTAGTGGTCGCAGGTGCCTTAGGTATTGGCCTAGTGGAAGGCCTAGTTCAAAGTCTGACACTGTGGTTTATGTCGGCCATTGTCCTATTGCTTGCCTTTCGGCAAGTCACACAAAAATTGGTCGGTGGGGATTCCCATGTGGACAACACCGATGAAGAACTTGATATCTACAATCAAATCGCTCGAGTGAAACAAACCATAGGCCCAGGACAATCGACAGGAAGAGTCGAGTTTCAAGGGAGCGAATGGCCCGCATTGGGGGATGGTAGTGTCATTGCTGCGGGCTCTGAGGTCAGGATTATCTGCCGTGAAAACATTGCCCTAGTGGTTGAGCCTGTTCATCAGGCAACGTCTCAAAACTAAAGGATGAGTCTATGTTTGTGTTTACCTTAATCATTTTATTTGTCTTGTTTATTCTCTATAAGCTCATGCTAATAGTGCCAATGCGTGAGGTGCATGTCATTGAGCGTTTAGGGAAATTTCGCACTGTGTTACAACCGGGATTTCATTTCTTAATTCCCTTTTTCGACCGTGTGGCCTATCGCCACGATACCCGTGAGCAAGTGCTCGACGTGCCGCCACAAAGCTGTATCTCCAAGGATAACACTCAGCTTGAAGTGGATGGTTTAGTGTATCTCAAGGTTATGGATGGAAAACTAGCGAGCTACGGTATTGAAAACTATCGTAAAGCTGCCGTCAATCTGGCGCAAACTACGATGCGTTCTGAAATCGGTAAGCTCACTTTGAGTGAAACTTTTTCCGAGCGTGACCGCTTAAACGAATCCATAGTGCGCGAGATTGATAAGGCGTCTGAGCCTTGGGGGATCAAAGTGTTACGTTATGAGATCCGCAATATCACGCCATCGCGCCACGTGATCCATACCCTTGAAAAACAAATGGAAGCCGAGCGCCGTAAACGCGCTGAAATTACTCTAGCCAATGCTGAAAAGGCTGCGATGATCAATATGTCAGAGGGTGAACGCCAAGAAGCGATTAACATTTCTGAAGGCCAAAAACAGAAGCGTATCAACGAAGCTAAGGGTACAGGCCAAGAGATTGCCATTATTGCTAAGGCAAAGTCCGAAGGCATGGCAATGATTTCCCAAGCGTTAGCGGTTAATGGCGGTACCGATGCGATGAATATGTTGTTAAAAGAGCAGTTTATTGCTCAGGTTGGTAAGATCCTCAACGATTCGCAAGTGTCGGTCGTCCCGGCTGAAATGGCAAAACTCGAAGGATTCTTCGAAGGAATGGAACAAGTCACCCAAACCGTGGCTGGCCATAATGCAACTAGCAAAGGAGCTCGCTAATGGAAATCCCATTGAATACTGATGTCGCAGTAATGGTTATTTGGGGACTGATTTTCGCCATATTTGTGATTAAGCTGTTCCAATCCATTCGCTTAGTCCCGACTAAATCGGCCTATATCGTTGAGCGTTTAGGTAAGTACCACTCGACGTTAGATGCGGGTTTCCACACCCTGATCCCATTTGTCGATAAAGTGGCTTATATCCATGACTTAAAAGAAGAGACTATCGACGTGCCGCCACAGGAGTGCTTCTCGAGCGATGAGGTGAATGTGGAAGTCGATGGGGTGATTTATATCTCTGTTACCGATCCTGTGAAGGCAAGCTATGGCATCACCGACTATCGTTATGCGGCTATCCAGCTGGCACAGACCACCACGCGCTCAGTGATCGGCACCTTAGATCTCGATCGCACCTTTGAAGAGAGGGATGTGATTTCGGCCAAGGTAGTGGAAGTGCTCGACCAAGCAGGCGCCATGTGGGGGATCCGCGTGCATCGTTATGAGATTAAGAACATCACGCCGCCCGAGACGGTGAAAAACGCCATGGAAATGCAAGTGAATGCCGAGCGTGAGCGCCGTGCATTACTGGCAAAGAGTGAGGGTGATAAGCAGAGTAAGATCAATCGTTCCGAAGGGATTAAAGCGGAAACGATTAACCGTTCTGAGGGGGAAATGCAACGTCGTATCAACGAGGCCGAAGGTAAAGCGGAGGAGATTTTAACGCTGTCGCGCGCCACGGCGGAATCGATTGAACGTTTAGCAACAGTGATTGCCGCTCCTGGTGGCCATAACGCACTGCGTATGCAACTCGGTGAGCAATACTTTAAGCAGCTTGATGGGTTAAGCCAAAAGTCTAGCCGTATTGTGTTGCCCGGTAATATGGTCGATTTCGATTACTGGATGAATAGCATAGGCTTAAAAGAGAAAGCTTAAGACACTAAACCATGCAGGTGCTTAAATATTCATAACTTAAGCACCAATAAACCTAAGGCCAAATAGTGATATTTGGCCTTATTTTTTGCGGTTTTGCATAGGATTGACAAGGATGATTGGTTGAAAATGTTTCGGACGAATGCATCTAATTGACGCGCGGTACAGGGGGAATTCAATGAAGCCATCCGTTGGCGTTACATTGTATTAAGACTAAGCGCGTTAATAGGCCAAACGTTCAGAGATTTCGGAGTGGGAATGGGTTTCGATAAGCCGCGCTATAGTGTCTTGTTCAAGTACTGCTAAGGCGGAAATTTCGTTGTAAATCTTATCCTGCACATCTAAAGGCATGTGAACATGCTCCATAAACATCCGGATACTTAAGGCGTCACCACTTTTGAACAGTTGGCTAAATTCAGAGGCTTCGATCTCGATTAATGCATTCATAATACTTCACCCTGAGGTTGGTTTTTGGAGAGTAGACAACAGGTTTTGCTGTTTATTAAGAGATACGCCTAAGTTTGATCTAGGTCAATTAAACGCCATATTAATCTTTCTTAATAAACAAATTTACTGTGTAAAAATAGGTGGTTATAAATTCTATAAAATGAAATTGTGACTTATACCAATCACATTAAATATCTAATCAGTTCAGAGCCTCACAGGCATCTCAATCCAAGGAGCATTGACGAAGAAATGGTTATTCCCTTTTAAGTCAATGTAACACGGGAGTGAGATGCCTGTGAGGCTCCCGAAGGGCGGGGTTGAACGTGCTTTATACTACGTTTAAGGCTTTCGACAGAGCGCCACTATGCCTTCAAGCCTTCGCCTTGTCTAAAGCCCGTTTAACTCCCGCTGAATGAACAGATATTTAATACGATTGGTATTAGCTCAATGTTTAAAGCGAGGCGAAAGAGGGTGGTTGGGAGCGGACTTCAGTTGGCAAGAAGATAAAAAATCGCGGCGCGTGATGGCTCACGCGCCGCGATTCAGAGACTCATTTTCCGAGTAGGATTACTTAGGAATGGCTAAGAGTTGGCAGCCATTGATCCCTGCATTTTGCAAGGTGTGACGCTTACGCTCGGCATCACGTTTGCGCTCATAAGGCCCGAGGATGACTTTGTACCAAGTGCCTGAGGTGCCCTCAATTTGTCTGACCTGCGCTTCTAATCCTTGGAATGCAATCACGGCCTTCATCTGGTTCGCCTGCGACTCCTGACGGAATGAGGCGCACTGCAATTGATATTGCTGTGGAGCACGCGTTGCCACGACATCAGGAATATCCACTTCGACGTGTTTATTCTCAAGCTCGTCCAGATAGGTCCATTCTTCCTTGGGTTTTGGCGGCAAGGCATTCGGATCTTTCTTCGGCACTTCAACTTCAACTACCGGCTGTTCCTCTACCGGAGCGGCGACGGCGACTTCTTGGCGCTCAACCTCTTTCACCTTTGGCGTTAGCGTTGCAGCGGGTTCTCTTGCCTTCACTTCTTTTTCTGTTTTGACTTCTACAGGCGCTTCCTGCTTGGCCGTGTCTTTAATGCTCCACAGAAAATAGCCAAAACTGCCTACAGCAATAAAGGCAAACAGGATCAAAGGAATAGGAAGTTTACGGCTAGGCGGGGCCTTTTTAGCCGCAGGCCTTGCGCGTGTCGCGCGGATCGGGCGCGGTTTTGCGCCCGATTGCGGTCTTCTGTTGGCATAGTCACGATTGCTCATGGCTTACATCCGTTCTAGGGTTTCGATACCTAGTAGATTTAGGCCTTTTTGCAGAGTGCTCGCCGTCAGTTGTGACAGCAGTAAACGACTGTTTTTTTGCTCGTCGTTATCGGCTGCAAGCACTGGGCAGGCCTCATAGAAACTAGAGAAAGCCCCTGCTAATTCATAGAGGTAACCGCAGAGCACATGTGGTTGGCCTTTGTCGATAACACGGCTTAGGATTTCACCAAACTGCGCCAGTTTGTTGCCTAGATCTTTCTCTTTTTCGTGGTCGAGTACGATTTTGGCTTGGCTTAAGTCAACATCGGTCGCACGCTTAAAAATGCCAGCGACACGGGTGTAAGCGTATAACAGGTAAGGCGCGGTATTGCCTTCAAAGCTCAGCATTTGCTCGAAGCTGAAGATGTAATCGCTGGTACGGTTTTTCGATAGATCAGCATATTTCACCGCGCTGATCCCAACTACGCGGGCAATCTCTGCAAGTGTCGCTTCATCCATATCTGGATTCTTACTGCGAACTAATTCCAGCGCGCGGCTGTTGGCTTCGTCGAGCAGATCAACTAATTTCACCACGCCACCAGTACGGGTCTTGAACGGACGACCATCTTCGCCATTCATAGTACCAAAGCCTAAGTGCTCGAGTGACATATCCTCGCGGACAAACTTGGCCAGTTTGGCAAGGCTAAACACTTGCTGGAAGTGCAGTGCTTGGCGTAAATCAACAAAGTACAGCACGCGGTCGGCTTTGAGTACACTTGAGCGGTAACGCATCGCGGCTAAGTCGGTTGTGGCGTACAGGTAACCACCATCGGCTTTTTGAATGATAACCGGCAGTGGTTCGCCTTCTTTTGTGCGGAAGGCCTCTTGGAAGACCACTTTGGCGCCGTTACTTTCAGTCAATAAACCTTGGGCATCTAAATCTTTAACAACTTGCTCTAAATCGGCGTTGTAGGCGCTTTCACCGTGCACGTCGGCGCGGGTTAAGCTCACCCCTAAACGCTCGTATACTTCGTGGCAATGGCTTAGCGAAATATCGTTAAACTCGCGCCACAGTTTGTTGCAGTACTCATCACCGGATTGCAGTGCAACCACAAGCTGACGGGCGCGGGTCGCGAACTCAGCCGATTCGTCGAAACGCAGTTTGGCGGCGCGGTAGAAGGTTTCGAGATCCGATAACTCTAATTGGGCTTGTTCGCCATTGACTGCACGTAATTCTTCCATGTAAGCCAGCAACATACCAAATTGGGTGCCCCAGTCGCCCACGTGGTTTTGACGGATCACTTTGTGGCCTAAAAACTCGAGGGTGCGCACCACGCTATCGCCGATGATGGTTGAACGCAGGTGACCTACGTGCATCTCTTTGGCGAGGTTTGGTGATGAATAATCCACCACAACAGTTTGTGGTGCGGGTAATTTGATCCCTAAATGCGCATCGCCAATCGCGGCTTGTAATTGGTTAGCCAAGGCGCTGTCATCGATGAAGAAGTTGATAAAACCAGGACCTGCAATTTCAACTTTTGCCACATAAGCAGAGGTGGGAAGGTTATCAATGATCAACTGCGCTAATTCGCGGGGATTTTTACCCGCCGCTTTGGTTAGCATCATGGCTAAGTTGGTCGCCAAATCGCCATGGCTCTTATCCTTGGTTCGATCTACTTGAATTCGGGCCTCAAAATCCGCAGGTAAAATACCTTGTTGTTTAAAGGATTCGATAGTTTGTTCAAGTAATGATTGGATATGTGATTTCATGGATTAATTAGCTACTAACTTTAAGAGTGAATACAGGGAATAACCGCGTATTTTAGCCGTTTGTGGTGGCTAATTGCTATCTTCCCGATGATTTTTTATCAAATTATTGAATCACAACAGATCCTGCGGATCCCTATCTAAGCTCCAGCGGCAGCGTTTGGCTTCGGGCAGTTGTTCCACAAGCGGATAAATACGCTCAAACTCCTGCTGCAACCTATGTCTGTACTTGGCTTGAAACATCAACTGGCGGCGGAACTTACCTGCTTTTCGATCAAGTGGTGCGGGCATTGGGCCGATAATCTCAAACTCTTTATCTTGGGGCAGCAAGGATGCAAACGCATTAAGAAAATTGTCAGCATCTAAGGCAGAATGTGCCTCGGCGCGCACCAGTACCATATGCCAAGCGGGTGGTAAGAGCGCCATTTGCCGTTCTTTTAATTGGCTGCGGGCAAACTCACCATAACCGCGGTGGAGTAAATCCCTAAGGATCGGGTTATCGCTCTGGTGGGTTTGTAGCAATACAGTGCCGGGTTTATTGGCCCGCCCCGCGCGGCCAGCAACTTGGGTATAGAGCTGGCCGAAGCGCTCTGGCGCCCTAAAATCGGCGCTAAATAGCGCGCCATCGACATCGAGTAAGCCCACTAGGGTGACATCAGGGAAATGGTGCCCTTTGGCCAGCATTTGGGTGCCGACCAAAATCTTATACTCGCCCTTATGAATCGCACTTAAATGGTTTTCAAGTGAACCTTTAAGGCGAGTTGTATCGCGATCGATACGTACCACGGGATATTTTGGAAACTCCAATTGCAATGCTTCGGCCAGTTGCTCGGTACCAATACCTTGCCCCATCAACATGGTGCTGCCGCAATTGTGACACTGCCTTGGAATGGCATATTGGTTACCGCAGTGGTGGCAACGGATCTCGCCCAAGGATTGATGCACAGTAAAAAATGCATCGCAGCGGTCGCATTCATGTAAGTGCCCACACTCATGGCACAGCAGTGCTGGCGCAAAGCCGCGGCGGTTTAAAAATAGTAATACCTGATTTCCGGCCTCTAAATGGCTGCGGATCTCGTTGATAAGTGGTGCCGACATGCCCGCCTTAAGGGGCAGGTTTTTAATATCGATAATACCTTGGCGTACTTTTTTAGCATTGCCAGCCCGCTCACCGAGTTGCAGATGATGATAACGACCACTGAGCGCATTTTGCAGACTTTCTAAGGAAGGCGTTGCTGAACCTAAAATCACCGGAATAGATTCTAAATGCCCGCGCATTACCGCTAAGTCGCGGGCATGATAACCAACGCCTTCTTGCTGTTTAAAGCTGTTGTCGTGCTCTTCGTCGAGGATGATTACACCGGGAAATGCCATCGGCGTAAACAATGCGGAACGAGTACCAATGATGATGGCCGCTTGGCCACAGCGAGCTTGTCGCCAGGCTTCGAGGCGCTGATTGTCGGTTAAACCTGAGTGCAGCACGGCAACATTCACTTTAAATCGGCGTTTAAAGCGATTGATGGTTTGCGGCGTGAGGCCAATTTCAGGCACTAGAATAAGTGCTTGTTTACCCTGCTTAAGGATATGT
The DNA here is from genome assembly GCF_012843185.1 of Shewanella sp. DNRA4. Taxonomy (NCBI): domain Bacteria; kingdom Pseudomonadati; phylum Pseudomonadota; class Gammaproteobacteria; order Alteromonadales; family Shewanellaceae; genus Shewanella; species Shewanella sp. DNRA4. Next base: position 18,340 of record NZ_JABAIP010000018.1, on the reverse strand, counting down.
TCGAGCAAGGCTAAATAGACTTCTGTTTTACCCGAACCGGTAATGCCCTCGAGCAGAGTACAGTGATATCCTTGTTGCTGGGTTAATACCGTTACGGCAATCGCTTGTTCTTTATTTAGCCTGTGGGGCGTTTCATCGAGTTCGAGTTGGCTGCGCCAATCGAGATTGAGCTCGGCGAGTTTCTCGTGCCTGGCAATCCAGCCCTTATCTTCCAAGGTTTTGAGCGCAGTTTTATTCAGTTCTAAACTGATGACTTCTTCCTGGGTGAGAGCGGTTTGTTTTAACTGTTCGAGTAATTTTTTTTGAGCGGGCGCGCGTTTTAATGTCTCAGGCGCAATATTGCTACCCAGATCAGTGATTTGCCAGTACAAGATTTTTTGTGGCGCAGCATCTAGCCCTTTACGCAGTGCCACGGGGAGCGCCTGGGTTAACATTTGCCCTTGGCTGCAAAAGTAATATCTTGCCGCCCAGAGGGTTAATTTATAAAGCGATTCTGGCAATAAGGGCGCGTCATCAATAAACTCTATGACAGATTTGAGTTGTGTTGGCGCCAGAGCGCAACTGTCGGTAATGGCGGTAACAAGGCCAATAAGTTGCTGCCGCCCAAAGGGCACTTTTACCCGTACACCAATCTGTGGTTTGGCTTGGGGAGTATCATCGCTTTGCTCGTTTGTCTTTACGCGATAAGTAAAGTTTTGCCGCATAGGCACAGGTAACGCAACTTCAACAAACAGTGACATATGCTGGGCGAGTCTAAAAGGGAAATGAGGTTTAGTGTACTCAGCACTGCTAGCGAGGGCTAGTCCTAATGACAGTTTATCCAAGGATAGTTGAGAGTAAGTAAATGACTAAAATAGCGAAATCATTAGGACTATTCACCTTAGTGTGTAGTGTTTGTGTACAGGCGCAAGTTTCCCATGTGAGTATTAACAGCAGGATGTTTGAATTGGGGGCGTATCCCAAAATGCGTGTCAATGTGATCGTTGATAATCAGGATATGACGCGGCTCGAATTTGTTGTGTATCAGTCGGGTGGTGAAGAGAAGTTGATGGCAGAGCAGCTTAACCGTTTCTTGGTTTTGCTGACGGGTGTAGAAGATGTGACCGACCCTAAGGCGCGGCTGTTAGTTCGCGAATATCGAGTCGATCGTTGGTATGAGGTGAAAAACCTGCCACTGTTTGATAATACTTCCTCTGCGACGTCTTCAGTATCGCAAGCAAAAACCGCGGTTGTTAAATCAAGCAAAGCAGCCAAAGCCGAAACTAGTCAGTTGGCGGCAAGCTCTGCTAAAAGTGACAAAACCACAGTTAAATCAACTAAGGTTGTGCAAGAGGTGAATTTAGTCACCGCTGAAGCAGATGTTGCGCCCGTTATTGTGGCGGCTGTGACGGCAAACGTTGCTGCGCCCCGCGCTTCTGGATTTACCTTCCCAGAGGATAAGCCTGACGCGAAAGCATCCTCAGCTTCGAGTTTGTCTACAGAACCTTCTATAGCTAAGCCATCGACCGAACCATCTGCTGCCCAAGTCTCATCTGCAAACGCAGATATGGCAAACGCAGATATGGCAAACGCAGATATGGCAAAAGCTGATAAGAGTATAAATGGGATTGATGTGTCTGAAGCTAAGACAGCCGAAGTGACTAAGATTGCTAGCTCGACAAATGCCAATGCAACAAGCTCGGGTGAGTGTATGTTGGATTATCACAACGAGACCCTATGGCGGATTGCCAATCGCTATGCCCTTGAGTGGCAAGTCAGTGTTTATGGTGCGATGTTGGCGATTCATGACGCTAATCCTAAAGCATTTGCTAAAAATCGTATCAATGCCTTAAAGAAAGACGCCACTTTAACTTGTCCATCGGCTGAGATACTCGCGCGTTATCCCAATGCACAGGCCGCTAAGGCGAGTTTCGAAGATAGGGAAGCTGGCCAATAAAAGCAGAGACAAATGGGCAGTAAACAAGTGGATTATCGTTAAAATGCTCAGATAATCTACTTGTATCCGCTTAGGTGATACTGTAATATCCTGCGCCCTAACATATCCGTTATTAACTGCATGTGGTGTCCGACTTCGGGTTGGAAGAGCGACATGGCCTTACTTTTGAGGTAACCCCAATGAAACCAGGTATCCACCCAGAATATGCAGTAATCACTGCAAACTGTACTTGTGGCAACGTAATCAAAGTAAACTCTACTGCTGGTAAAGACCTGCATTTAGACGTTTGTGGTGCATGTCACCCATTCTACACAGGTACACAAAAAATTGTTGATACCGGCGGTCGTATCGACAAGTTCAACAAGCGTTTTGGTATGCTTGGCAAGAAATAATTGCGTTAGCAATATTTCTCTCAAAGGCGCCTCTGGCGCCTTTTTGCTTTTTGTCGTTAACTGACACGTAATCGCTACTTTTTAGCCTTTCTGGTACGACTTCAATTAAAAAAGCACCACTATCACTTTCTTCCTGTTGAAATTGCGCAAAATCGACTTATTTATAGTAATTAACGATAAGATAATGCTAGTTAGTGTCTTTATTGTAATTTAGTCAACATTTTTTAGGTTTGACTACAGTTTTACCCTTGTTTTATTGCATATTTTCGTTTGTTTTCTACAAAATTAAACAGGTAATCATCCGTTATCGACTAAGATAAGTTTGTAAAACTTAGCTTAGGGCGACAATTCAGCCGTAAAGGCGAAATTTCTCAAGATCTTATTTAAAATGTGACCTAATTGGCGTATCTTACCCCGACCTGCCACACTGTTTAAATCACCCATAAATGAGGTGATCTTGAGTCGGTCGGCCTTACTTCCATACTTATAAATGTCGCATTTCAGGATGTTAAAATGTCAGATATTCGTCAACAAGCACTCGATTATCATGAATTCCCCGTTCCCGGTAAAACTGCAGTATGCCTCACCAAACCTGCTGAAACGAGCCATGACCTCGCGCTAGCCTATAGCCCTGGTGTGGCTGAACCAGTACGTGAAATTGCCGCTAATCCTGAAAATGCCTATCGTTATACCAACAAAGGTAACACTGTTGCCGTTATTTCTAACGGTACGGCGATTCTGGGCCTTGGCAACTTAGGTCCATTGGCTTCAAAGCCAGTTATGGAAGGTAAGGCACTATTATTCAAACACTTTGCTAATATCGACTCGACCGATATTGAAGTAACGCATAACACTGCTGAAGAGTTTATTAATACAGTTGCGGCTATTGCTGGCACCTTTGGTGGGATTAACCTTGAAGATATTAAAGCGCCGGAGTGCTTTGTTATCGAGCGCGAATTGATTGAGCGTTGTAATGTGCCAGTGTTTCACGATGACCAGCATGGCACTGCCATTGTTACCGCAGCTGGCATGATTAACGCTTTAGACATTCAAGGTAAACTGATTAGCGATGCCACTTTTGTGTGTATGGGTGCTGGTGCGGCTGCCATTGCCTGTATGACCATGTTAGTGAAGTGTGGTGCTAACCGCGCCAACATTTACATGCTTGACACCAAAGGCGTGATCCATGCGGGTCGTACTGATCTGAATGAATACAAAGCCTTGTTTGCGAATGAGACTGACAAGCGTACCTTGCAAGATGTGATTAAAGGCGCTGACGTTTTCTTAGGGCTATCCGGCCCAAATGTGATTGGTGCTGAAGAAGTGGCCATGATGGCGGATAAGCCAGTGATTTTTGCCTGCTCAAACCCAGACCCTGAAATAAAACCTGAACTTGCCCACGCGACGCGCAGCGATTTAATTATGGGTACTGGTCGCAGCGATTATCCAAACCAAGTGAACAACGTACTGTGTTTTCCGTTTATTTTCCGCGGCGCATTAGATGTGCGTGCATCGTGCATTAACGATGAGATGAAGATTGCGGCTGTGCATGCCATTGCCGGATTAGCGAAAGAAGAAGTCCCAGCAAGTGTACTTAAGGCATATCCAAAGGTAAGTTCATTAAGTTTTGGTCCTGAATATGTGTTACCAAAACCGATGGATCCACGTTTATTGCCGCGCGTGGCCCGCGCCGTGGCGCAAGCGGCCATTGATTCGGGTGTTGCTGCAATAACGACTTTGCCCCAATATGCGGATTAAGCGACAACAGAATTAATAGAAGAAGAGGCTAATTAGCCTCTTTTTTGTTTTAACGTTGGCTGAAATCTCTGCTATTGGCGCGATTTTCAATGTCTTTGAAAATAAATCCTAGGTTGCCTTTTAGCTTATGCTACTGAATAATCTTGAGTAGCATTTGTTTAACTCATGTTAAGAGTGCACCAATAATTATAATAATCCTGCAGGATAGCGGCTCGATGAAATTCACTCGAATGTTAACAACAAAACTAACCAGCTTCTGGTTAATGTCTTTAGCCGCTATTGCCTTCGTCTTTTTACTCAGCGCAATGATGAGTTTTGTACAATTAACCTATAAGTTTCAGCAGCAGAAAGTGTCTGAACTTGAATCCCTTCTAATAGAGCATTATCACTCCCAGCCCGATTGGGAGTTGGAGTCTTGGCTGCCTCCCATGTTGCTGGCGTATAACGCCGTTGAATTTCGTTTAACCATGAAGAGCGAAGTGCTTTTCGCCTATCACGGCAATGTGCAGACGCAAAATGCCATGGTGTATACCCATTTGCTCGATCCTCAGTCGGGTCTCACAATGGCTCTGAGCTTGCCACAACCTTTCGAACATTACAGTGTGAGTTGGTATGAGTTGCTTATCTTGGGCATTGGTTTGCTAGCTGTGATTGCTTTGGTTCGTTTCGGACATATATGGTTTTCGCAGCAGTTGGATGGTATTGAGGAACTTGCTCAGCGCAGTCGATTAATTTTACAAGGTAAACATGAACAAGCGCTGGCAACCCCTGGTAATGGTAAGCCAAGACTAATCAATAGAGCCTTAACCAAACTGCTTGAGGAATTGCAGGATGCCCATAAGGAACGAGGTCGTTTCGATAAGTTTATTCGCTCCAATACCTTTTTAGATGCGCAAACCCGTATTGGTAATCGGCTGTTTTTAAATAACCGCCTCGATGCCATGAGCCATGACCAAGGTATGGTCGCTCATGGGGTGATTTATCTGTTAGAAATGGATGATCTCGATTTGATACAGCAGGCAAAGGGTGAAGCTGCTGTTAAAGAGTTACTCCATGCGACGGTCAATAGTATTAACTCTATCTTGCAAACCTTGCCGAACAGTATTTTTGCGCGGCGTAACCATAATCAATTTGCGATAGTTGTGCCCCACGTCTCTTTGATTGAGGCAGATCAGCTCGCCAGTAAGTTACTTAAAGTCTGCTTGAGTCAAACCTTGCCCGATGATGTGGACAATAGAGATAACTTTTACCACTTGGGCTGTGCTTATTTTACCGCCGGGGATAATGTTAATCAGCTGCTTGATGAGGCCGATATGGCGTTACGTGCTGCTCAATTACAAGGTAATAGTAATTGGTTTATGTACGATAAGGGCGCGATTGATGAGGAGTTTGCCAAAGGTTCGGTGCGTTGGCGCAGCTTCTTAGAGAATGCCTTAGTTCAGCGGCGTTTTTATCCCTTTAGTCAGCCCATTATGGATTTAGATGGGAGAGAGCACCATAAAGAGATCTTTACTCGGGCGCGGGATAATCAAGGGACATTAGTGCGGGCGACGTTGTTTATCCCCATGGCAAACAAATGTGGTTTGATGCCACAAATTGAACGGCAGATGATTGAGCGTGTATTGGGGTTGCTCGGCCAAGAGCAGCATAAAGATCAAATCTATAGTGTGAATCTTAGCTTAGATAGTTTGATGAGCCGCGCCTTTACCCAGTGGCTTAAAACGACCTTACTTGAGCATCGCCATTTGACACCTCAACTGATTTTTGAGGTGTCAGAGGATACAGTGATCCAGCATCAAGACAAGCTTCAGCCTAAACTCGATATGATCCGTAAGATGGGCGCTCGTCTGTGTGTCGACCATGTTGGACAACAGGTTGTTGGCACTTACTATATCCGAGAGTGCCATTTCGACATGATTAAACTGCACCGTTCTATCGTACGTCATATTCATTTACGCCCTGAAAATCAATTGTTTATTCGTAGTTTAATCGGTGGTTTATACCGTACTGAAGTGCAAGTGTGTGCGGAGGGGGTTGAAGTGTTTGAAGAATGGCAAACTCTGCAAATCCTCGGGGTGGGGATGGCCCAGGGCATGTATTTTAGCGATCCAGTAGAGGTGTTATAAGTCGTATTGTTTTCCCCGAGTGATGTGATCCTCGTGGAAGAATAGGGCTGGGTTGTTGAATTTCTCTATAAAATTCACAGATTAGCGGATAAACTAGCCTGTGCCAAAATTATGACGCTGGATATGACGAATTTCGCATTCTCAATGCTGTGAGCTTATCTCCGTCTGGTGGTGTAGAAATAGCGCAATTCGCTGGCTTATCACTCAAGCTTAACTTTATCGGAAGACAGGCATTTTTATGGATAAAGGACTTTTTGCTCGGTTGGCCTTTTGGCGAGCCAAACAGACGGGTGTTGCACTGGGGGTGTATGTCTGTGCTGATAAGCTGTGGGTCTATGCACCTGCCACCGAACGTCTGCATGAGCAGTGGGTTTCTTTTGAATTACAACAAGATCAATGGCAAAGTGTCTTTGCTGAACTTGCCAGCACTTTCCCCCATGCCGCTTTACAGATCACTTTTAGTAGTGGTCGCTATCAATTGCTCGTCGCCGATAAACCGAATGTCGATAGTGAAGAATTATCTCAAGCTTTGATTTGGTCTATCAAAGATATGGTCAATATTCCTGTGCCGCAAATTCACTTGGATTATTTTGAGTCCCCTTTGCCAAGCAATAAACTCAATGTTGTCGTGGTTGATAAAGATAAATTGATCAATATGGTTCAAGCCATCAGTGAGCAAGGCTTGACTGTTTTAGGGATTAGCATCGAAGAACTCGCGATGACCAACCTGTTTATCGATGATAATCAGGCAAGATTGGTCGTTAGCCATCATTCTGGGCAGGAGTTGTTACTGACGGTGGTAAAACAGGGGCTGTTATATATGCAGCGCCGTGTACGCGGTTTTAGCCAATTAGATAAGGCTGAAGTGGATGAACTAAACTATGGATTGGCAGATAACTTAAGCCTAGAAATTCAAAGATCTATGGATTATTTTGAGAGTCAACTCCGCCAGCCTCCTGTTAACTCCATTGAGTTATTTGCCGACGGTGCGGTCGATGCCTTAGCGAAGTTGGTGTCAGCCAACTTTAATCAAGCTGTAAACGTGGTTAATAAGACCTCCGTTGGCGCGAAAATGGCGGGATTGGCCTTTAGTGAGCTTTCACGAGGTGACGAGTGATAAAATCGAGAGTCAACCTATATTCTGCCGCCCTATTGCCGCCAAAGCAGAGCTTAACCTTCGCTAAATTAATCAGTTATACCGTAGGCTTGTTAGTTGTCTGCGGTGCAGTAGCCGGTTTTAGCTATTGGACATTAAATGAGTCTGTGCAGGCGCTAAGCCAAGCGTCAGCGCAAAAACAGCAATTTGACCAGCAAAAGGCGGAGTTTGAAGCACAAATCGCCGCCCGTAAACCCGATCCTGAGTTAGTCGCGCGTGTCGAGTTAGAGTCACAGCAGCTCGAGCTAAAGCAATTATTAATGAATGAGCTGGCACTGCGTTCCTCCCTCACCAGCCGAGGTTTTGCACCTGTATTGAAGGATTTGGCTATGGTGGCCGATGCGAGTGTTTGGCTTAACCATATTGTGATTAACGAGCAGCACTTTATGTTTGAAGGATTTGCTGATCATCCACAGAGTATCCCGCTTTGGGTGAGTAAGCTAAAAGCGACCCAGACCTTAAAAGGGCAGGCTTTTTCGTCTATGACCATGGATCGCGGTGAGGATAAACCGCTGGCTTTCACGCTGACGAGTGAGACCCCAGAGGAGCAGGCGCGATGAAAGCCCAATTTGAACAATTAGCGCAAAAGTTTGATGCTCTCAGCCAACGCGAGCGTGGGCTAATCGCCATTGCCCTGTTAGCACTGATCGCTATGTTGGCTTATATGCCTATTGAGTCGCTTTGGAAACAACAGTATTCGACGGCGCAGCAGTTAAAGGTCATAGAGCAAGAAAATCAGGTTTCGGTGCAACAGATTGATTTATACCAGCAGCGATTAGCGCTAGATCCCAATCAGGACTATCGCCAGCGTTTAACTTTGCTACAGCAACAAAATCAACAGCTTGATACTCAGCTTAACGAGCAGATGGTCGATATGGTGCCCGCCGATTATATGCCTGAACTATTGGGTAATCTGCTTGGGCAGGTTCAGGGAATTACCTTACTTAAGTTTACCTCTGTCGCGCCCGTACCACTGCTTGCTGTGGGTGAAGAGAAAAAGTTGAATTTGTATAGCCATGGGATCCGCATGAGCTTAGAAGGTGATTATTTCTCGGTATTGCGTTTTGTTGAAGCAGTAGAAGCCATGCCCGACAAACTTTACTGGAAACGCCTCGACTATAAAGTGGCTGATTACCCCAAAGGGAAAATCGATATCGAGCTTTATACCTTGAGTATTAATAAGGACTTTATCAGTGTTGCTCAATAAGCCTTATATTTTCATCGCATTACTGGTGATTTCGGCACAAGTGTCGGCTGAAAACTTACGGGACCCTACTTTGCCCGGTAAAGGCTATTCGGCTGTAGGCGCTGCGAGTCAAAATCAGCATCAAGCCTTAGTGCTCAACAGCATTGTCAGCTCAGGCAACACGGCTTACGCCGTGATTAATAATAAAATTGTGTCCGTAGGTGATAGCATCCAAGGGGTCAAAATCGTGCGTATTACCCCCTCGTCAGTATCACTTTCTGACGGACGGAAATTAGCATTATTTCAAGCAATAACAGAGAGATAGGGAATAAGACTCAGATGACCGCCATTAAATACTTCACACCTCTACTCTCACTTTGCCTTATGGCTTGCCAAACCACAGATAGACCGCAGCCTATGGCATCAAAAGAGGCTCTTTCTGCGTCGATGCAGGCCGCGAAGCAGTCAACGCCACCTCCGCCAGCCGTTATGCCAGACGCGGTGCAGCGTGAACTGAATACTAATACCTTAATGGGCAGTTTAGCTGCGCCCATGGAAACCGAACGTCGTATCGATGTTTCTGCCCATGATGTCGATGCGAGGGTGTTTTTTCCGAGCCTCGTTCAGGGAACCCCCTTTAGTGTGGCGGTGCATCCCGATGTGCAGGGCACGATTTCATTGTCGCTAAAAGGCGTGACATTGAGCGAAGCCATTCAAGTGGTTGAAGATATTTATGGCTATGAAGTCAGCCGTGAAGGACGTATTTTGCGCGTATTCCCTGCGGGGATGCGTACTGAGACTTTTCCGGTCAATTACTTATACATGGTGCGCGATGGCCTGTCGTTAACCTCGGTGAGTTCGGGCCGAATTTCCGATAACAGCAACTCGAGTAACAATAACGGCAATAATAACTCGAATAACGGTAACGTTAGTGGCAATAACAATTCGAGCAACGGTAATAATGCCAACAATAACAGCAGCGATAGCAGCAATGGCACCTTTATCCGTTCGCACACTAAGACCGATTTTTGGGGCGAGTTAAAAGAAACCTTAACCGCCATTGTGGGTGACACGGGCGGCGGTCGCCAAGTGGTCGTCACTCCACAGGCGGGATTAGTGACGATTCGTGCCTATCCGAATGAATTACGTCAAGTGCGTGCATTTTTAAGTTCGGCAGAGACACATTTACAACGCCAAGTGATCCTTGAGGCAAAGATCCTCGAGGTGACTCTGTCTGATGGTTATCAGCAGGGGATTCAATGGCAAGCGCTTGGCTCAGCGTTAGCAGGGGGAAATACTCAGGTAGAAGTAGGTACGTCTGCTGGTCCAGGTTTGAGTGATCAAATTAGCTCAACGCTGGGTGGCGTAACGACGATTAGTTTCAAGGGTGCGGATTTTGCGGGAATGATTAACCTGCTCGATACCCAAGGTGATGTGGATGTATTATCCAGCCCAAGGGTGACGGCATCGAATAACCAAAAAGCGGTAATTAAAGTCGGTACCGATGAGTATTTTGTTACCGATGTTTCATCAACTACTGTGGCTGGCACTACGCCTATTACGACACCTCAAGTTCAATTAACTCCTTTTTTCTCGGGGATTGCGCTGGATGTAACTCCGCAAATCGATAAAGACGGCAACGTATTACTGCATGTTCATCCATCGGTGATCGATGTCAAAGAACAGGAAAAAGGCATTGTAATCAATGACCAACCTTTAAAATTACCCTTGGCGCAAAGTGAAATTCGCGAATCTGATACTGTGATCCGTGCAGCTTCTGGCGATGTTGTCGTCATTGGTGGTTTGATGAAGAGTGAAAACTCAGAAGTGGTATCGCAAGTACCGTTGCTTGGTGATATCCCTTGGGTGGGTGAACTGTTTAAAAACCGCAGTAAGCAGAAGAAGAAAACCGAGCTGATTATTATGTTAAAGCCGACCGTGGTGGGCGGGGATACGTGGAAAAACGAGTTAGAGCGTTCTAAGACCTTACTCGACCGTTGGTATCCAGAAAATAAGTAAGCTTTCATGTATTTGAAGCACTTTGGACTCAGCCAAACGCCATTTTCGTTAACCCCTAATACCGGATTTTTTTTCGGGTTATCCCCGCACGTAGAGGCGCTGCAAGTATTGCAGACCGCCCTACAAACCGGGGAGGGTTTTATCAAAGTCACAGGCGAAGTGGGCACGGGCAAAACCTTAATCTGCCGTAAGTTGATTAATGAGCTGCCGCAGGGCTTTCATTGTGCGTATCTACCCAATCCTTATCTCACCCCCGCCGAGCTGCGCTGGGCGGTGGCCAATGAACTTGGATTAAAATACACCAGCGAAATCGATCAGCAGCAACTCACTGGACTTATTCAGCAACAATTACTCGCCCTGAGCGCCCATGGTCACGCCATCGTATTAGTGCTGGACGAAGCGCAGGCCTTGCCCGATGAGAGCCTCGAAGCGTTGCGGCTGTTTACCAATCTTGAAACCGAAAGCCGTAAGCTGTTGCAAGTGGTGCTCTTTGGTCAGCCCGAGTTGGATGAGCGATTAAAGCGCCAAGCCTTTAGACAACTGCGGCAGCGCATCACCTTTAGCTACAGTCTGCGGCCGTTAACTTGGGATGAAACCGATGCCTACATTCGTTACCGCTTAGCGGTGGCAGGCTATGCGGGGCAAGCATTATTTAGCCCTAAACTGACGCGTAAAATTGCCGAGGCATCACGAGGCATTCCAAGATTGATCAATATTTTAGCCCATAAAGCCCTGATGCTCAGTTTTGGCGAAGGGGCAACTCAGGTGCGCATCGCCCACATTAAGGGCGCGATACAGGATACCGAAGATGCCAGTCGCGGTTCGCAAAACTGGCCGACCTATATGGCGATCGCGCTGATAGTATGTGCAGCGGCGATTGGGGCATTGCTGGCATCTGGCGTTAACCTGCAACAGTTGTGGGGAGGCGTCGCATGAGCGTGATCAACAAGATGCTGCAGGATCTCGATAAACGCCAGCAGGGGCATTCTCTCAGCAATGTGGCTGTGCATCAGGCCCAGTTTCTGGGGCGTCCAAATACATCACGTAAATGGTTAGTCATCAGCTTAGTGTCACTGTTTGTAGGTGGTGTGTCGGTTTATGCCTTTCAGGCCATGTACGACTCAAGGAATGCCACTGATAACAGTGTTAACACTGTGATGAGTGCGCAAACTCAGTCGGATAACACCAACACACAGACAGATACGAGTTCTATGGGAGCAGAAACGGGAGCAGAAACGACTATACCAACAGAGCCAACTGCGGAGATGGTGCAAGTGAGTCAGTCGTCGACAGATGCTCCAGCAAAGTATATGTCTGCGTCAGTAGAATCTGCCCCAAGTGTGGCTCAATCTCCCCGTGTTAATGCGAGTGAACCGACAACAGAATCGGTTGCTGCAAATACCTCACCTGATATGCCTAACAGGGCGGCATTACCTCAAGAGTCGGTGCAGGCACATACTGAGCCACAACAGGTTGCGGTTAAAGCAAATCAAGCGGAAGTTAACGTAAATCAGAGCGAAGTAAAAATAACCCAAGCAGAGGCCAAGGCGAGTGAGCCAGTCGAGTCTGCTTCGACTCAAGCTTCGATCCAAGCTTCGGCTCAGCCAACAGGGCAAATGGCGGTGACGGAAGTAAAGCTTTCTCCAAGCCAGTTAGCACAAAAACAACTGGTATTGGCGAGCGATGCCGAAAAGCAAGGTCAGTTGGTTAAGGCGATGGATTACTACGCTAAAGCGCTCAAGCTCGACCCGAGCCTACATGAGTCGCGCAAACAACTGGCGGCGTTGCACTATGGTCAAGGTGAGCAGCCCCAAGCGGCCGAAGTGTTAGCGCAGGGACGGTTACTCTATCCGCAAGAGTTTGAATTTGCTTTGTTATTGGCTAGGGTGCAACATGCGATGGGCGATACTGACGCAGCACTTGCTAGCCTTGCGCAAATCCCCGATAGTCATCCTTTAGCTCGGCAAAAGTGGTTAGCGCAGACGGATTTAGCCCAAAAACAGGGGCAATATCCGTTAGTTGAACAGGCTTACCGCAAGTTATTGCAGCAGGAGCCGCAGCAGGGGAAATGGTGGATGGGATTAGCCTATGCTCTTGACTCTCAAAAGCAATTTACCCAAGCCAGTCAAGCCTATCGTACAGCATTAAGCTATTCCGGTTTATCAACTCAGGCCACGGCTTTTATTGAACAACGTTTACAACAACTAGGAGATAGCCAATGAAACCCAGATTAAAGATGCGTTTGGGCGATCTGTTAGTTCAAGAATCCATTATTACCGAAGAGCAGTTGCAGCAAGCCTTGGGCGAGCAGCGTAAGACGGGCCATAAACTTGGCCGAACCCTCATTGAGCTGCGCTCTATTACCGAAACTCAACTGCTGCAATTTTTGTCGCAGCAGTTAAATCTACCGCTGCTGGATATCAGCAAACGCCCAATTCCCACCGAGGTGGTGAATCTGATCCCTGAGGTGCAAGCAAGGCGTTTTCGTGCCCTTGCGGTTGAAGATCGGGGTGATACCGTATTAGTGGCCATGAGCGATCCGGCGGATTTGCAGGCGCTCGACCATTTAGAAAGCTTAATTGCGCCGAAAAAACTCAGTGTCGCAGTCGCACCCGAGCAGCAATTACTGCAAGCCTTCGATAACCTGTATCGCCGCACCGACCAAATCGCGCAAATCGCTGGTAAGCTTGAAGAGGAATATGCCGCCGATCAAATGTTTGATCTGGCCAGCTTAACCTCGGGCGATAGCGATAATGAAACCACAGTGGTTAAGCTGCTGCAGTCGATTTTTGAAGATGCGGTGCAAATGCGCGCTTCGGATATTCATATTGAGCCCGGCGAAAAAGCCCTGCGGATCCGCCAACGTATCGATGGCCAGTTACACGAAACCATTCTAAATGAAGTCAATATCGCAGCGGCCTTAGTACTGCGGCTTAAGCTTATGGCTGGGCTGGATATTTCTGAAAAACGTCTGCCGCAGGATGGGCGTTTCCATATGGAAATTAAGGGCCACAAGATTGACGTGCGGATGTCGACCATGCCGATTTACCACGGCGAATCTGTGGTGATGCGTCTACTCGACCAATCCGCAGGCTTGTTGACCTTAAATGAGACGGGGATGCCGCCACATATTTTGGCGCGTATTCGTAAACAGATTAAACGTCCCCACGGCATGTTGCTGGTGACAGGGCCTACGGGTAGCGGTAAAACCACCACCTTGTATGGCATCTTAAGTGAGCTCAATACTGCGGATCGTAAAATTATCACGGTAGAAGATCCGGTCGAATACCAATTGCCGAGGATCAACCAGGTTCAAGTTAACCATAAGATTGGACTCGATTTTTCGAACGTGCTGCGCACTACTTTGCGTCAAGACCCGGACATTATCATGGTCGGTGAGATGCGTGACCAAGAAACGGTGGAGATTGGTCTAAGGGGCGCACTTACGGGTCACTTTGTGTTATCCACATTGCACACTAACGATGCGGTAACCAGCGCGCTGCGTTTACTCGATATGGGCGCCGCCAGTTACTTAGTGGCGAGTGCGTTAAGGGTGATTATTGCCCAGCGTTTAGTGCGCCGCGTTTGCCATAACTGCGGGGTGGAATATCAGCCTACGGCGCAGGAAAAAGCCTGGCTGAATAGTGTGAGTCGTCAGGACTTTTCATCGGCCAAGTTCCGCATTGGCACGGGCTGCCAAAGCTGCAATGGCAGTGGTTATCGCGGCCGTATCGGTATTTTTGAGATCCTCGAGTTGGATGAAAAGATGATCGATGCGATGCGTACCGGTAATCCACAGGATTTTGCCCGTGCAGCCCTGCAAAGCCCAAATTTTACTCCGCTCGCCGAGTCAGCACTGCAATATTTGAGCGAGGGCATGACGACCATTGAAGAGGTGGCTAAGCTAGTTGAGGATGTGAGTGAGTCGCAGGTGCCACTCTCGCGGGATATTATCAGTCAGCAAGGCGTTGAGGCGTAATTATGCCGGTTTATCAATACCGTGGACGCAGTGGACAAGGTCAGGCCGTAACGGGTCAGCTCGATGCTGCCTCCGAAAGTGCTGCTGCTGATATGCTGTTAGCGCGCGGCATTATTCCATTGGAAGTCAAAGCGGCAAAGGTGACGAAGTCATTTTCACTGATACAGCTCTTTGGTAGTAAAGTCGGCTTAGATGAACTGCAAATTTTTACCCGGCAAATGTATTCGCTAACGCGCTCGGGGATCCCAATTCTGCGAGCCATTGCGGGATTATCCGAAACTGCGCATTCTCAACGGATGAAAGATGCACTGAATGATATTTCAGAGCAGTTAACTGCGGGGCGCCCGCTGTCGTCAGCTATGAATCAACATCCAGATGTGTTTGATTCTTTGTTTGTTTCTATGGTTCATGTGGGTGAAAACACCGGTAAGTTAGAGGATGCTTTTATTCAGCTCTCGGGTTATATCGAGCGTGAGCAGGAAACTCGCCGCCGGATTAAGGCCGCGATGCGTTATCCCATATTTGTATTGATTGCCATTGCGTTGGCCATGGTGATTTTAAATATCATGGTGATCCCCAAATTTGCCGAAATGTTTGCCCGTTTCGGTGCCGACTTACCTTGGGCGACTAAGGTGTTGATTGGCACATCTAACTTATTTGTTCACTACTGGCCTTTGATGTTACTGCTACTACTCGGAACTATTATTGGGATCCGTTATTGGCACCATACGGAAAAAGGTGAAAAACAATGGGATCAGTGGAAATTACATATTCCCGCTGTGGGTTCGATTATAGAGCGCTCAACTCTTTCCCGTTATTGCCGCAGTTTTTCGATGATGTTAAGTGCGGGCGTGCCGATGACGCAGGCGCTCAGCCTGGTCGCCGATGCCGTGGATAATGCGTATATGCACGATAAAATTGTCGGGATGCGCCGTGGTATAGAGTCAGGCGAATCTATGCTGAGGGTATCGAATCAAAGCAAATTGTTTACGCCACTGGTACTGCAAATGGTCGCCGTCGGTGAAGAAACCGGCCAAATTGACCAGCTGTTAAATGATGCCGCCGATTTTTACGAAGGTGAGGTTGACTATGACCTTAAAAATCTTACCGCTAAGTTAGAGCCGATTTTAATCGGTATTGTGGCCGTTATTGTGTTGGTACTGGCGCTGGGTATTTACCTGCCGATGTGGGATATGCTCAATGTGGTTAAAGGCGGGAAGTAATGCCAAGTCGAGAGTTTAACTCAATTAGGATCAAATAGATGCAGAGCCAACAGAAGGCTGAAAGCAATCTGTTACGCGTTTATGGGCGGCTCGTTAGCTTGACCTTGGTGCTGATTATTCTCGCGGTGATTGGGGTTAAATATTTTACCGCTATGCCACAACTTGCCGCCCGAAGTGTGGAGGTCGAACATAGTCGCTTCTTAAATGTGTTGGCTATGGTGCGTTCCCAGTGGTTATCCCTTGGCAAACCACAACAAATGCGACTAGATTGGGAAGTGTTTAATGAGCAAAACACTCATAATGAGCAGCAAACGCTGGTGATCATGAGCGCTCAGGGATGGCCGCAACCGACCGAACTTAGTGACCAAGGTTGCCAAGCCTTATGGTGGCAACTAATGGGGCAGGAGGCGGCGGATAACTCCCTCATTGGTAGCTATTTTCGCAAGGATAATAGCTGCCGTTATCGCTCACAAAATGGGGATAGTATTGGCTATCAACTAAACTCTGGCAGGGTCATTTTTTTGACGAACTCCTAAAATATTGTTAAGTAACGGGCTTTTATAAACTGATTTAGCTGTTAGAATGGACTTTCATCAAGTAGGGGGAAACTAATGAAGACTAAACAAAATGGTTTTTCATTGATTGAACTGGTCATAGTGATCGTCATTTTGGGTCTGTTAGCGGCAACGGCAATCCCACGTTTTTTAAACGTCACCGATGATGCTGAAGATGCCAGTGTGGACGGTGTGGCGGGTGGTTTATCTACAGCCGTGAGTTTTGTGCGTTCACAATGGGAAGTCGATGGTCGCCAAAATAGCAGTGTGATCTTAGATGGTACTTCTGTTTCACTCGACCCACGTTTTGGCTATCCAACGGGTACCTCCGGCACCGATGCGACGGCGATGACGGATGCAAGCTGTCAACAGGTATTCAATACGGTATTGCAAAGTGCGCCGCGTAATGTGCTCTATTCGCAAGATGCGCGAAATCAACGCTATACCGTACGCGTTATCGATGGTGCGGGTGGCAGTACTAATTCAATTGCGGGTACAGCCGTGAGCGGTTTGGATTTATGTGTTTATCACCAAGTGGCCTCTCTGGTGTTAAACCAAAATACAGGTGTGCCAACTCCAGCACCAGATTTATCAACCACAGGTGCTAAAGGCGTGGTTTATAATCCAGGTACAGGCAAAGTACTAAGTTTCACTCAAACACCATTTACGCCTTAATTGGATTGGCGCTAAGTTCCAGTATTTCGAATTGTTATTAAATAGGTAGTTAATGATGAAAAGACAACAAGGTTTTACCTTAATTGAGTTAGTCGTAGTTATTATTATTTTAGGTATTCTTGCTGTCACAGCAGCACCTAAGTTTATTAATCTTCAATCTGATGCTTACGCATCTACTTTGAATGGTGTCAAAGCGTCTTTGCAAGGCGCTAATTCTCTTGTTTATTCTAAGGCAGCTATTCAAGGGTTAGAAAGTAAGGCCACATCTAGCATTATCATCGATGATAAAGGTAATTCTGATGCAGCTGACGATGTTAAAGTTAACGGTGTTTATGGGTATCTGAAGCAAGCAGCAGCTGATATGGTATTAGTACTTGATTTAGATACTACTAACGAGTGGACAATCGTTGAAGCACCCGCTGTAACAACGACGCTTACATCTCCTGTGATTATTCATCCTAAAAAGTTGACACCTTCAAATACGGCAAAATGTTGGGTTGAATACAAACAGGCAGATTCTAGCAATCCTCCTAAGTACCATGTTGAGTCATCAGGTTGTTAAATAAGGATTTTAAATGAAAAAGCAAAGTGGTTTTACATTAATCGAATTAGTGGTTGTAATTATTATTCTAGGCATTTTGGCTGTTACTGCTGCGCCTAAATTTATCAATCTACAATCGGATGCTCGTGCTTCAACTGTGAAAGGATTAGAGGCAGCGATTAAAGGTGCAGATACTTTAATTAACTCAAAATCGTTAATTGCGGGCAATAATACAGTAGCTTCTACTGCAACGCCTGTTCCGAATGTCACAGTTGAAACTGGTAAAACAGTTTTGATTAACTATGGCCATGCAACGCCTGTATGGACAGGTTCGCTTGCAAATGCACTAGACATTAATGCCGCAACTAGTGGAACATCAAGCGAGTGGATTTACCTCGAGGATAGCGCAAGTAAGAGTATTTATTTTTATCCTCAAGGGCAAGTTAGCCCAAAAGCTGCCAACAACCCTGGTACTTGTTATGTTCAGTATGTGAATGGTCTGACTGCATACGGTCCTATTACTGTTAATACTGTGGTGTCTGGTTGCTAGAGAATTTTCCATTAAAAGGCCTGCCTAGCAGGCCTTTTTTTTAGGCCAGCAATCTATTGGAATGTTGGCTATAATAAATTGAATTTGCTAATTATTTCTTTTGTTTAGGTGAAATATTTGCCTTAATAATCATGTTGGCAGAAACTGAACCTAGAACCTAGAACCTAGAACCTAGAACCTAGAACCTAGAACCTAGAACCTAGAACCTAGAACCTAGAACCTAGAACCTAGAACCTAGAACCTAG